>JBCCIN010000220.1:0-8684 GCA_039028235.1 Pseudomonadota bacterium | reverse complement strand
TACCGACCGCCGGCGCCCGAAACCATCTTGCCCAGCCCTGAGCTGACGGCCTACGCTACACTCCGGCCATCACCTCAGGGCCAGCAACAACCAAGCCGAACTCTCTCATAAGACTTGGACCGAACGGATCAGGCAGGTCACACGCATCGCGATCGAACTCATCGAACACCAACAACCCGTCCTTCATCATCGCTTTCCTTCCAAGCCCCATCATCTCATCCTCAACGACTTCCTCAATCTTCTCTCTTACCTCAAACTCTTCATCTCTAATCTACATTCTTTCTTTGTTATTATCTTTCATTCTATTCTTTCACATCATCAGATTTCTAATCTTAATCTCTTCTTCTTTTTCCTCCCCTAACCACCTTTTACCTCACTCTCCTCCCACCCCCTCCTGACCCCGTAACCTCCACGTTGAGGGTGCGGGGTCAGGAGGGGGTGGGAGGAGAACCCTCAAGAACTTCAATCGGTTAGGGGAGGAAACCTACTGTATCGTATACAGTACCTCTTCCAGTAGCAGTGCAACCGCGGTTTTTCGAGCTCAACCGATCTCTCCCGCCTCTTCAAGAAGGAATTCGGGGTTAAGCCTGGGCGCTATTAGGCAGATCGCCTGAACTCAAAGATTGCTCTTGCCTCCAGCTCTGGCAACAAAAGCTGCTGTCGGTGACAATGTCTGACGACCTGCCAGCGTCAGCGCGCCCCGGAGGACATCCCTTTTGAAGCCAATTTCTGAACTACCAACACTGGATTTCAGTTCCGCTGAGTACCGCGAGAACCCATTTCCAATCCTTGCCGAGCTTGCAAGGAAATATCGTGTTGCGCGCAGTGGCAGAGGCGTGGAGGTCTTGGACTACGAATTGTGTCGGCAGATGATTGTCGACCCGAAGCTGGGCACCGGGCACCCAAAACTCATGAAGCTCTTGGGTTTACCAGAAGGGCCCGTTCTGAAGTACAAACGAGGGTCCATCTCGTTCTTCAATCGCGGCGCCGAGCGGCGAAAACTACGGCAACCCTTGACGCGGCTCCTAGGTCCCCGAGGGGCAGAGCGATTTCGTGGTGAGATCAAAGCTGTCGTAGCCAACATCGTCGCCGATGTCCCAAGGACTGCAGCTGTTGATTTTATCGAACACATTTGCGACCCGACGCCGTCGCGCGTTTATTGCCAATGGATGGGCGCACCCCAAGACGATGCCGCCTATATCGCCAAAACATCCCATACCGTGCAGCAGGTCCATTCCCGGGACCCGGAGCGCACGACAGAAATCGTCGCAGCGTTTGAGAGATTTCTGGACTATGTCGATGAACGGATCGTGGCCGCACGGGAACATCCGAACGACAACTTGATTTCAGACCTGGTCGTGGCTTGCGACGCCGGTGAGTTGGCGGAAGTCGATTTGCGCAACTGGGTGATCAAGCTGGCCGAGGCGAACACGGACAATTCCTCCCATCAGATCGCAACGGTGATCATCGAACTGGCTTCGCGTCCCGAGTTGTGGTCGCGGCTGAGATCGGAACCCGTGCTCATTCCCATGGCCGTCGGTGAAGTGATGCGTCTGCATCCCCGCTCGATTTCGACATCGCGTGAAGCGCTAGAGGATCTCGAGATCGATGGGGTCGTCATCCCGAAAGGCACGCCGGTCTTCGCCAATATCGGCGCGGCGCATTGGGACGAACGCTATTACCCCGATCCGGGCACATTCTCGCTTGAGCGAGAGGACCAACCTTCGCATCTGAATTTCGGCGGCGGCATTTTTTCATGCATTGGTCGCCATATCATCACGATCGAAATCGAAGAAGTGATCGCACGTCTCACCCAGGATTTTCCGGATCTTAGGATCGACGAAGCGCGGTTTGACCATACGCCGATGTTCACGAATGTGACCGCGCTTCGAGCCACGCTGCAGCCCTGATCTGGACGGGAATGGTCGACGACAGCCTCCGCTAATCTGTCCTCGATCCTGTCACATTAGACTCTATTCAGGATTAGCCGCAGATCGGCCGGGCGGGGGCCATGCTTTGTGCCTCTGCCCAGCCGGTCGCTTCTCGTGCTCAGACTTACTCGTTGATGTCCTGGACTTTGACTAGCATGTCCGGCCAGACACGCTGGTTGTTGATGTCGAACTGAGCACCCTGCTCATCGGCCCATGTGAAGCGCTTAATGGCCGGTGTTTTGCTGGTTGCCTGATACAGCCAGTAAGCTTCAGCCTTCAGTGCCTCATCAATCGGCTTGTCAATGGATTCATAGACCATCTGCTTGCACGCATTGATGGACTCGGCTGGGAACAGGGCAATGCGTTTGGCCAGGTTGTCGACGTAGTCGCCGATTTCGTCCGGTTCCAAGGCCTTGTTGATGGTGCCCATGGCTTCTGCTTCATCCGCTTCGAAGTCGCGTGCGCTAAGAATGATTTCCAGCGCCCGGCCCAAGCCGGTTTGACGCGCCATGCGTGATGCACCACCGCCGCAAGGCAGAATGCCCATCCCAACTTCCATCTGCATGAATTTGAACTTGCCACGGGCCGCAAAACGCATGTCGAGGGCAAGTGCTAGTTCGTGACCGCCACCGCGTGCGAAGCCTTCGATTTTGGCGATGGTGGCCTGGGGCACCTTGCTGATGCGCTCACAGACTGATTGCAGGTCAAGAAGCTGCGCTTCGTCGCGGGAAACGGCTTCCGTCGACATGTCTTTCAGAAGCTCGGTATCGTAGTGGCAGACCCAGATTTCGGGATTGGCGGATTGGAAGATGACAACCTTGGTTTCCCGATCACGCTCAAGTCGCATGGCCAGACTGTTCAGATCCGCCAGCATTTCCTGACCTTGTACGTTCACAGGGCCGAAGTCGAAAGTGACCGTCAGAATGGCGCCGTCCTGTTCGGCTTTGAACGTCGTAAAACCTTCGTATTTCATAACCTTGCCCTTATCTTGGCCGGAGTGATGATGTCCTTGGGGTTCAAGTGCGGCGGCTGAAACGTTCGCCTCACACAAGGCCAATATATTTTCTGGAAAAATCGATCAAAGCCGCTTAATTCTGGAACAGATTTCTGTTTTTCTATATAATAACAACGGAGGACAACCTCTGATGATCGCCTTTGGAGGATCGACGGTGATCGCCGATCCTCCCCATCGACAGCGTCAGCCGCTGATCTCAGCGATCACCGCCTCGATCGCCTGGACCAGATACGCGTTCTTTTGGGGATCGAGGGCGTCGGGATGGGGTTGGGCAAACTGGCCGCTGTCATTGTCGAAATAGCGGCCGGAAGCGCCGGCGAACTCATCGTTCAGGGCAGCGCGAACCAGGATGTCGGCGCCGACGCTGAGGTCATTGCCCTGAACGCCATAGGCCTCCTTCACCATCTTGCTGGCGAGGAACGAGGCGGGGTTGACGGCGATGATCGCCGGCCCGGTATCACCCAGGGATCGGGCGAGCTCGAAGGACCACATGGTGAGCGCGAGCTTGCTCTGGGCATAGGCTTCATTGTCGTTCAACCGCGCCTGACCCGCGAACGCCTCGAGGCTCACGGCCGCCTGCGCCGCCGAGGACAGATTGACCACGCGCCCCTCGGGCGACATCAGCGGAAGAAGCCGTTTGGTCAAAAGATAGGGTGCGACGGTGTTGACGATGAAGCGCAGATCGTAGCCGTCATCCGTCAGCGGATTCGGGATTTTGAACACACCCGCATTGTTGATAAGGACATCGAGTGCCGGATGTTCTTCGGCGATCGCGATCGCCAGCATCTCGACATCCCGGAGGTTAGACAGATCTGTCCGATAGGTCTTGATGGCGCCAGCTCCGCTGATCCGGGAAAGCGCCATCTCTGCGTCGGCCAGCTTGGCGTCGCTACGGCCGTGAATCAGCAGTGTGTGTCCCAGGCCCGATAACTTTTTCGCCGTTTCGAAACCGATGCCGTCGGTCGACCCGGTGATCAGAATGGTCTTGGTCATGACTGCGTTCCTAAATCGCAAAGTCGGGCAGAATGTCATCCGCCAGTTTTCGAAGTGTCTCTTCCGCATCGGCCTGATTGAACCGGAGGTTCAGGGCGACGTGATTGACGCCGATCTCCTCGCGTGACTTCAGGTAGCCGCGAAGGTGGTTGATCCCGAGACGCATGCCCAGATGGATCGGTCTCGGCTGCGCGTCAGGATCTGCGGCGAGGTCCAGATAGAAAGGTTCCATGACCGGCTTGTCCGGCTCGCCAGCCGCATCGATCCGCGCACGGTAGTCATCGATGACGTAGGACTGCTGCAGGGCCGGGCGTGGATAGGTCATCCAGCCATCGGCATTCGCCACAATCCAGTCAGGTGCCTGCTGGCTGCCGCCGGTCACCAGAAGCGGGAGTTTTCCGGAGACGGGCTTGGGCAGCATGTCGATGCCATAGGCGACCTGCCCGAAGGCGTTGCGGAACTGCGGCGACTGCTCGCCCATCTGCCGGATATAATCGTAGCTCGCCCGAAATAGCTCGCCGCGCCGCTCAAAGGGCAGGTTCAACGCGGGGAACTCCTCCGGCCTGTCGCCTGAGGCGATGCCCAGGATCAGCCGCCCCCCGGAGAGGACGTCGGCCGTGGCCGCCGCCTTGGCCACATGGGCGGGATGGCGAAGCGGGAGCGCGATGCTGGCGACACCGAGTGCAATGTTCGTCGTTTGCACGGCAAGAGCACCAAGATAGACAAACGGATCGAACACCTGGCCGGCATCGCCGAAGGACGGCACGTTGAAGGGCACATCGCGCAGCCAGACCGCGGAGAAGCCGAGGTTCTCCGCGAGTTGCACGCGTTCGATGTGCCGCGTCATGGCCGGCACCGGTCCGGTCGCATAGGTCTCGATCGGCACCACCAGCCCGATCGAGAGCCGACCCGGCTTGAAGACCGCGTTGTAGCCTCTGTTGATCGCCTGGAATGCCCTGTCCGCTTCGATCACGTTTTCTGCTACCGTCGCCATGTCGTCATCACCCCTCATCCATACCGCACCAGTGTGCGGCTCTCGATGCTCTTTCTGGGGGCTTGGACGTTCTGGCTTTCGTCCATATCGAGGGCGCTGTGGGCGAGAAAGGGGCGTCCCCTGTTGTCATAGATGTTGAAGATCGCGACGTCATCCGGCGTCATCAGAGACATGTAGAACCACTGGTGATCGTCATTAGCGGCGACGCCGAGGATCTGGCCGAGCCGGTCCGGATAGATCAGCTCGATCGTCATCCAATCCTCAGGCTTGACTGAGCTCGGCCGGATAAAGCCGAGCGGCGAGGTCCTGATGGTGTGCTCGACGGGGCGCCAGACATTCACGAAGCCATAATGGCCGGCACGATACGCGGCGGCCCGCTCGTCCCCGACTAGGTCGATCAGCCGCTGCTCTGCGCCTGATTGGCTGTAGTCGTTGTGAACGTTGCGCGCCGGCCTGCGCTCGGCCTTGGGATCGTCGATGCGCACGGTGTGATCGAAGACGATGACGTCTTCGGCACCGATCGTCGCCTGCAACAGGGTGCGCAGCTCCTGGTCATAGGCGTCCTGCCAGCCTGACGGTGCTTCGAACTCGTTCACGTCAGTCACATGCTTTTCGAACGTGATGCCATCGCTGGCGAAGTCGACGTCGAGCAAGCCTTCGCGCAGGTCATGAACGTTGACCTTCGTGGGGATAAGCTCGGGAGAGACGAGATTGCCGATCACGCCGTCTACATCGAAACGGAAGGCCTGAGTCTCGGCACTCTTGATGTGGTAGTTCACGGTCGCGGCGTCTTGCATCATCTGGCTCCCATGCTCGCGGAGAAGGACATCCCCTGCCATGCATCGATGACGCCAATCTATTATGTTTGCCTTCGGCCTTAAATGGTGCTTCTAAAGGAACAGAATTCGCATTTCGGATATAATATCGATGGACACCGAAGGCTTGCGGCTCTTCGTTATGGCCGCCGACATGCTCAATATCAGCGCCGCCGGACGTCAGCTCGGCCTGGCGGCCGCCGTCGCCAGCGCTCGGTTGGCAAAGTTGGAAAACCAGGTCGGGGCGGACCTGCTGCATCGCTCGACCAGGAAGGTCTCACTGTCATTGGAGGGGGCTGAGTTCCTGCCGTTTGCGAGGGAAATCCTGGCGCAGGAGGAGGCGGCCCTCGCCGCGCTGGGACAAGGCAGCAAAGACGTCAAAGGTACCTTGCGCTTCGCGGCGTCCAGCACCTTCGCCCAGCTCTTCATCGCCCCCATCCTTCCGGAATTTCTCGATCGGTATCCGGGCGTCAATCTCGAGCTGAGGCTCTCCGATACCCAGATGAACCTGATCGAAGGCGGCTTCGACCTGGCTTTGCGCAACTATGCCATCGAGGACAGCAGTCTCAGGGCCAGAAAGCTCGCTGACGACAAGCGCATCCTTTGCGCCTCGCCTGACTACCTTGCTCGTCACGGAACACCCGAGGGCCCAGATGATCTGGCTCGCCATCAATTGCTGACCTTCATGAACGGCGCGGCACGAAGGTTGTCGGCGAAGGATGATCAGCCTTCCTGCACCTTTCCGCCACCGGACGCCAAGACCAGGGTCGTCTGCGACGACGGCACCAGCATGCGACTTATGACCAAGGCCGGCGTCGGCATCTCCATGAGTTCCCATTGGAATGTCTACAGGGAATTTCAGGAGGGGTCTCTCGTGAGGGTCCTGCCCGACTACGAGGTCGATGACCAATCCGCCATCTGGCTTGTCTACCCGAAGTCGAACGTGCTCACAGCGAAGGTCCGGGTCTTCATCGATTTTCTTCTGGAGAAAATCGGCAGCCCGCCGATTTGGGAACGATAGACGCGAAGCTTTAGTCACCTGCGCTGAAGGTCCGAGCTATTATATAGAATAGCTAAAAACTGATTTCCCGATACACTCATTTATATTTCCAAGGGAGATTGTATCCTCCTGCCAACCCGAAATTCCGCAGGAGAAATTCGATGAAAGCCATGGTCCTCAAACAGTATGGCGACGATGTCGAGTTCCAGCCGGCCGAGTTGCCCGAGCCGTCCGTCAATGCCGGACATGTGGTCGTGCGCGTCGCCGCGACCAGCGTGAACACCGTCGATACCATGATCCGGCAGATGGGCAAGGATTTGCCCCTGTCCCCCGATCTGCCGGCCGTGCTCGGCATAGACTTTTCCGGTACCATCGAGGCCGTCGGCGACGGCGTCACCGACTTTGCCCCGGGCGATGAGGTCTATGGCTGCGCGGGCGGTCTCGCGGACCTCAAGGGTGCGCTTGCCGAGCACATGCTGGCCGATGCCCGGCTGATTGCGCACAAGCCGAAATCCCTCTCCATGCGGGAAGCGGCAGCGCTGCCCCTGGTGGGCATCACTGCCTTTGAGGGCCTGAAGAGAGCGGGCGCGGACGCGGGCAAGAGTGTTCTGGTCCACGGTGGGGCGGGTGGCGTCGGACACGTCGCCGTGCAATTGGCCAGGCATTTTGGCGCCGACGTCTATGCGACGGGCACAGGCGAGAAGCAGATGGGCGTGATCGAAAAGTTCGGCGCGACCGCGATCGATTTTCGAGCCGAGACGGTCGCCGACTACGTCGCAAAATACACCGACGGCAAAGGCTTCGAGATCATCTTCGACTCCGTCGGCGGCGCCAACATGACCAACTCCTTCGAAGCGGCCGCCTTGAACGGCAACGTCACCACGACGGTCGCGTTGCTGGAGCTGGACTTGACGCCGGCTCACTTCAAGGGCCTGTCGCTGCACGTCGTCTTCATGCTGATCCCCATGCTGTACAACCACAAGCGCGAGGAGCACGGCGCCATTCTGGCAAAGCTCAGTGAGATCGTGGATGCGGGTGCCCTGAAGCCATTGCTGGACGAAGAGCGATTTCGCCTCGCCGACGTCGGGCAAGCCTACGATCGGCTGACCAGTGGTCAGGCCGTCGGCAAGGTCGTCGTGGAAATCTAGGGGACAAGACGGAAGAGGACGAACAGCTTAGCGGGCAGCGCGTGGCATCGGAACGAGCCCATGATCTGCCCGCAGGTCGTCAGCGCGCTGCCTGTCGCCTGATGCTGCAAAAACCTGTTCGGCCTACTGAAAAAACCGTCAGGTTCTGTGTTCCTGTTGCCAGGACACGCCCAGCCAGAAAAAGTTGGACCAACAAATGTTCGTTGGGCCGTCCAGATTAGGTTATAATGCAGGCGGGGAACGACGAACATGCCTGCGACCAAGATAGGCTATAGAGACGACGACGTCATTGCCGCGTCGTGGCAACGCTGCGAGCGGCAGCATGGACTCGTGCGCGAAACGGCCTATCCAATCCTGCGTCTGCAATCCTCAGAAGTGACGCCTCGCTCGGAAGAAATGGTCGAGCGGATTGGTGGTCACCGAGGCATCTTTCGCCAGCTCGCAGAGATCGCGCTGAACGCCGGGCAGTGTCTTGTCCTGAGCGATACCGACCGCATCCTGGTGCGCGTCGAAAGCAAGGACAACGATCAATCGCTGTTCGAACGTTACGGCATCGCGCTCGGCAGCTGCTGGAACGAGAAGGTCGCCGGAACGAATGGTGTCGCCATCGCGATGGCGCAAAGCCAGGCGTTCACCGTGTGCGGCGCGGATCACTACTTTTCGAAGCTTCATCAGTTCGCCTGCACAGCGGTACCACTCATCGATGCCGAAAATCGGATGATCGGCGCCATCAACCTTGCGGGCATGGATCGAGGAAACGCCGCAGAGTACGTGTTCGCGCAAAACCT
>JBCCIN010000219.1:0-8686 GCA_039028235.1 Pseudomonadota bacterium | reverse complement strand
TTCCAGTCGGTACAGCGACGGCGAAGATTGGCGTGGCAAGTCCGCCGTGGTCATCGGCACTGGCAATAGCGGCCATGACGTCGCGCAGGACCTCGCCTCCAGCGGCGCCGACGTGACGCTGGTGCAGCGAAGCTCGACGCTGATCGTCAGCATCGAGCCCAGCGCCCAACTCCCTTACGTCCTCTATGACGGCAGCCGCTCGCTGGAGGACACCGATCTGATCGCCGTCTCTATGCCCATGCCGCTCATGCGCGAAGCCCATGTCGGCTACACCAAGCGGTCACGCGAGCTGGACGCCGACCTTCTGTCGAAGCTGGAGGCGGTAGGCTTCAAGCTGGATCCACCAGAGGACCACGCTGGCTGGCAGTTCAAATATCTGACCCGAGGCGGCGGCTACTATTTCAACGTCGGCTGCTCCGACATGCTGATCGACGGACGAATCAAGCTCCTGCCGTTCTCGACCGTCGATAGCTTCACGGAGACCGGGCTGCGGCTGACGGATGGCAACGACGCCATCTCGGCCGATCTTGTTGTTCTGGCGACGGGTTACAGGCCCAAGGAAGAGCTGGTCGAGGCGCTGTTCGGCGCTGAGGTCAGAGACCGTGTCGGGCCGATCTGGGGCTTTGGCGACGAGCTTGAGCTGCGCAACATGTACAAGCGAACCGGCCAGCCCGGCCTCTGGTTCATCGAGGGCAGCTTCGCCCAATGCAGGATCAACTCGAAATTCTTGGCACTTCAGATCAAGGCTTGCGAAGAGGGTCTGATCCCGCTTGAGAAGCCTCGCGAAAACCAAGCAGGCTTCACTCGGGCATCACCAGGTTGAAGTCGACATGCTCAAAGTCATGCCCATTGATCCTAAGCGACAGTGCATGCTTTCCAGGATAATAGCGGCGGGTCGTGATGGGTTTGATCGCGTGATACCGCTTGAGCTCACGGCGTTCGCTTGGCTGAAGCGTGATCGTCGTCCATTTGAACACTTTGGGCGCAAGTGATCCTTTCGCTTTTCTGAAATGGACGACGTAATCCAGCACCAGCTTCTGCTCGCTGTTGCTCTTCGAGTGGACGACCACTTCGAATTCGACTCCGTTTCCGAACGCGACGTCGGGCTGGATGATTTGAAGTTGCGGATTTCGGATGTCCGGTGGTTTCAGGCCAAAAGCGGCGAGTGTTGGCGCGTGGCCTCGCTTGATAAGGGTACGGCAAGCATGGCGGATCAGCTTTACGCGATCCGAAGAGGCACCCTTCATCCAGTCATGGGCAAGGCCTGCGACCAAATCGGCATGATCCTTAGCGATGTCGTTCATATGGTTGGCGACGGAACGGCGTACATAGTCCGAAGGATTATCCCGCAGTGCCTGAAGAAGCGGCAGTGTCGGTGTGGGATCCTGGATCAACGCGTTCAAGCGAATGCCCCACGGTAATCTTGGCCGTGTGCCCTCCGAGACCAGCCGCCGAACATGCTCATTCGAATCGTCAACCCATCCAGCCATAATGTCGATGGCGCGCCGCTGGTCGTGAACGAGAAAAGGCCGGACATCAAACTCGGCCGTGCCCCGCTTGGTCATCTCGCGCAGGAGATCAAGCGAGGCATCGAATTCGCTGAGGCCGTGCTTGCCGACCACTTGAGTCAGGGGCCAGACGCCCCATCCGCAAAGGCCGTCCTCCGTGCTCGGTTGGTTTGCCCGATTCTCGTCGTCAGGATGCAGCATCGCCAGCATGATGCGATGGCGCGCACCCCCTTCAGAGGGCAACACCTCATGGATGGCATCAGCGATCAGGCTGACGCGCTGTTTTAGTTCGAGCGACGGAAGCTGCTCAATGACCGAGCCGGTGAAGCCTGCCCGATCAAAGGCTGGCAGCTGCCTGCCAAGATGAACGGCAATCAGCTTCACCAGATCTGGCGAGATCGCGTTCTTGAACGGCTCCATTCGCGGTCAATCCTTCAAAAAAAGAGGCGAGGAGAGCACAGCGCTCGACCCTTTCATCCATGCTCTCGGAATCAAAGTCCATCAACCCGTGGCGAAAGTCCAAGCGGCGGCGGTGCGAAAGGTGCTACCGCCATCGCCAACCATGCCGGAAGAACTCAATGAAGCTAACCTGACACTCGTCGTACCGTTAAGCTTCGTGCTTAATTGATCTGATCGGACAACGGCTGGATCTTGGCATGAGACTGAAAGCTCTTATCGGCATCGCTTCGTTGATCGCAGCGATAGTATCGGCGAAGCCGAGTGAGGCACTTCCACCTGAAACGCTGCAATCGGTCGTGTCGGTTCTGCCGGTTTGGCCGGGACACGCGGTTCGCGAGGGTGAGTTGCCGAACCGGGCAGCACCTGAGGGCAGTGGTATTGCGATTGACGCGGCAGGCTTGATCGCGACCGCCTGGCATGTGGTCAAGCCGGCCGAGCGGATTGACGTACGTCTTGCCGACGGGCGCGTGCTGCCGGCGACCCTGGTCGGACAGGATGAGGCGAGCGATGTTGCTTTGCTGCGGGTCGCTGCCGATCTGCCGCTGCTGGCTGCTGCGCCACGGCCTGATCTCGCCGATCCCGTCTGCCTTATCGGCAACGCTTATGGCCTCGGGCTCTCCGTATCTTGCGGTGTTGTCTCGGCGCTGGATGTAAGCAATGCGGGTTTCAATCCCGTCGAGGATTTCGTGCAGACCGATGCCGCCGCCAATCCTGGAAGCTCCGGTGGCGCATTGGTCGACTCTGAAGGTCGGCTTGTCGGTATGATGTCGGCAATATTCGCCTCCGAGAGCGACGCGAATATCGGGGTCAACTTCGCCGTCTCGAGTCTCCTGCTCGAACGCATTACCAAAGATCTCGCTGATGACGGCAAGGTCGATTATGTCAAACCGGATTGGCGGCTGGAGCCGCTCGCCAGCTCCGAGAGAGCCAAAGCGGTCGGCGCGCGTGTCGAGGATCTCGATGAGGCAGGTGTTGCCGCCCGGGCGGGAATCGCGGTCGGCGATCTGATCAAGACGATTGGCGACCGACGCATTCACGGTCCGCGTGACGCCATTGGGGCGCTTGCCCTCGTCGAGCGCGGCCAGTCTGTATCCGTGACGTTCGTAAGAGAAGGCCAAGAGCGCCAGGCAATCCTTTCATTTGTCGAGCAGCAGGAAGATGCAGCGGAGGGTGAGGTCGCGGTCGCCAGCGACGATCCGGATTGCCCTCATCCCGAGCCGGTCTGTGCAGTACGCCAAGCAGTATTTCCGATCGCGAGCTTCGACCCGATCGCCAGCGCCGTGCGCATCGATCATGATCTGCTGGTGACGAACCGACACGTGATCGGCGACCGCGACGACGCAACCGTGCATACACCCGCAGGACCAAGACCTGCCAAGGTCGTTCCCTCCGCCTATCGCGGCGATCTCACTCTGCTTCAGGTTGAAGGCCTGCCGGATGACGGCCTGATTCTGACGCCGAAGACACCTGCCGCCGACGGTGTCGAGGCCGAACGCTACTTTGCTGTCGGCGCGGATATCGCACGTCAAGAAGTTCGTGTCTTCGCACCGGGTGAGCTCATTCTTGAACCCTCTGCCCAAGGTCTGCGCAGTCGGCTGCATGTTACGGCCGTCATGCAGCCGGGCGTCAGCGGCGGCGCGCTCGTGGATCAGACCGGTTCGCTTGCTGGGATTGCGGTCGGCGGCGGCGAAGGCCGATATGAGGCACTCCCGATGGCGGCCGTTTCCGAACTTCTGGCCGAGCGCAATTCGGCTGATGCCGACGCTGTGCAGCAACGGCTCGGTGACTCCCTGGTTCGCTGTGCGTCGGCGATCGAGACGGCTGGAGGCACGCCTCGCGGTCAGGTCTTAGACGAGTCTCTGACCGAAACGCTGATGAAAAACTGCCGGGCTTCGGAGAACGCCGGACAGTATCTGGAGGCCGGGCGCGTTCTCGCACTCGCGGGTCGGTTCGACGAAGCCGTTGACCTGCACAGCGCCGCCGTTGCCGAGGTGCCGCATTCCATCAATGCACGTCTGTCGCTCCTGGTATCTCTGCAGCTTGGCGGGCGATTTCAAGACATGCTGCCCCATGCGCGTTGGCTGAGTGCATTGTTGCCGGACGATCCGCAGGCGCAGCGGTTCGCCATTCAGTCCGGTGTTTGGGGGGACGATCCGGAGCTTGCCGATCTTGCCTACAGCCGATTGCTCGAGGCCGATCCTCGTCAGGCGCAGGCTGCAAAGCGCTTTATCGATCAGCCGCCGCCGGCACCGCAACCACGTTAGGGGTGGTATGACCACCTCATCACTTAAGAGCTGAGTCGTCCGAGTTCTTTGGGCTCGTGTTCAATCTTGCAGCGGATCGGGAATCCAGCCAACCGCTATGATATCGTCTTCATAGGGCGACGGCACGGCACGCGAAAAGATCTGTTCTCGCAAGCCGTCGGCCTCAAGTGATGGATCCGCTTGAAGCAGACGCGCGGCCAGCGCCGCCAGTCTCGTCACCGCATAGCTGGACCCAGAGGCTTTGCCTTCTGCACCGCGAAAGTCGACAACATCAAGGTTCTCTGCCGGCAGCATGATATCGATGCTCGTCGCGCCCCAATTTGAGCCTGGGGCCAGCCTGCCAAAGCCGTCCGACGAGGTAACGGTGATGATGTTTTCCAGATCCAGCGCAGCCGGCCAGAGCGGTTGCTTGTCGATATCCTTGCCGTCGTTGCCGGCAGAGACGATCGCCAGCATATCGGGATGCGCGCGCATGGCATCGGCAAAGGTCATCCAGTCTTCGGGATCACGACTGCCAAGCGGCATCGCAAGGACGGCAGCGCCGGCCTCTGCCGCGCGCTCGACGACGTCGCCCATGCGCGTCATGTCTGGTCTCGGATAGCGAAAGGGAATGAGTGCTGCTGTCGGCGCTTCACGAATCAGGATGGACGCGACCGCCGAACCATGCCGGATCGGCAGGAAGGGACCGCGCGACGTGTCGCCGTCATAGGGCAAAGGGTCGTCATCCCAAAAATCGTAACCGAGTGGTGTGCCGTCTGCTTTTCGGGCCAGGCGATTTCGATAGATCGGCAGGTCATAGGCGAGGCCGGAATCGATAAGGGCGATCCGCGGCCCACCCGGGTCGACACCGGTTGGCCAAGACGCTTCCAACGTCTCCGTCCAGCGGATGGTCTGCAGGTCGCCATCACGTTGCTCGAGCAGGGTCTCGCCGGTAGGCGCGCGGACGATCCGTCGGCTTGCCTGAAATCGGCAGGCACCATCAGCCATCGCCTGGAACTCAGGCCGAAGCGTTTCTCCATCAAGTGCGAAGAATTCGACCGTCAGCCGGCGAAGCTGTCCACCCGGCTGAAGTCGGATGAGACGCAACTCGTGGCCGCCAGGCAGCGCAAAGCGTTGATCGATGCGTCCAAGCAGGCCGCCGGAGGATCTAAGATCCTCGGCAAGGAGCCAGGCACCAGGAAGTGCTTGCTCAGCAGCAATGCCCAGCAATGGCTCTTCGGCAGGGCAGAGTTGGTCGACGGCAGTACGAATCCAGCTCTCAGGCGACGAGGGGTCATCTGCCAATGCAGGAAGCATCGACAGCATCCGGCAGATACCGATGACAGCGCCGTGTCCGATCACCTGGTTCTTCAACGGGCGGCAGCTTCAGTGGTCGGCGTCTCGAACCCGGCGGACAGGGTCATGCCTAGGGCGACGTTCAGGAACGGTCCGCCTTTGCTTCGTCCGACGTCGTCCGCGTCGACCAATGAGACAAGATGGCCGTTGAGGTCGGCCAAGACCCCGTCCGATGCATTCTCGGTCTGCAGGCTGACCGTGCAGTCATAGTCCCGCTTGCCTGTCTCGATCAGGATCATCTCGTAGTCCCCTGCCAAAGCCAGGTTCGAGAGGCAAAGCGTCGTGACGACAAATGCCGCGGCGAGTTTCATGATGGTCCTCCGCTGCCTCATCAACGTTCGGTCCGTCTCTGCAAAGCGTCAAGTCCGGCCTGAGTCGGTGCTGTCGGCAGCAGCGGCAAAACGATTCCGATCACCAAGAGAACGGCGTATTCCTGCTCGTCGCAGCCTCCAACGGGCGGCATCGCCGCTCCGCGTGCAACACGAAAATCCGACCTCGTTACCTTTGCAGGCTAACGGCGGCAGCCCCTTCTTCTCGCTAGGTCGTTGCCCGAGCTTAAGTGCCTTTGAAGGATGGCTTCCGTTTCTCGATGAACGCTTTCACGCCTTCCCGGCCGTCTTCGCTCATCGCCATCTCATAGATGATCCGGGTCTCCCGCTCCATCTGGGACTCGAGGCTGTCGTTCGTGGCCGTTTGCAGCAGCTTCTTAATGCCGCCATAGGCACGGGTCGGCCCCTTGGCGAGCGAGGAGGCCAGCTTGTCGACTTCCTCCTTCAAGTCGGTAGCCGGCACGACGCGATTGACCAGCCCCCAATCCAACGCCTCCTCGGCGCTCAAGACCCTATTGGTCAGGTAGAGTTCCGCGGTTCGCCGCGTTCCCAGAATGCGCGTGAGAAAGTAGCTGGAGCTGCCGTCAGGCGTCAGGCCGATATGTGTGTAGGCGCTGGTGAAGGTGGCGTGATCAGCGGCAATGGCGAGGTCGGAAAACGCCATCATGCTCAAGCCAGCGCCCGCTGCTACCCCGTTGACCGAGGCGATGAGCGGCGCCTTCATCCAGGCAAACCGGGAGATGGCCATATGCAGATAGGTGGTCATCTCCTTCAAGAACAGCCCGATGTTGTCCTCGTTTTCGACGAAGGCAGCGACATCACCCCCCGCGCAAAAGGCCTTGTCGCCTGCGCCCGTCAGCACAGCGCATCGAATGCTGTCGTCACTACTGCAACGATTGGCCACGTCCAGCAATTCCTGGACCGCATGGAGATCGATCGCGTTGTAGCTCTTCGGCCGGTTGATCGTGATCCGGGCGATGCCGTCTTGAACGTCAAAGTCGAGAGATTGATAGGTCATGTTTGATGATGCCCTTTCTGACATGCTTGAATCCTATCGCAAACTCATCGGGATTTGACCAGGCGTCGGGCGGATGACGTCGATCAGCCGTCGTCGATGCTATGGAAGAAGCTCGTCATATCGGCCGCCAGGACTTCTGGGGTCTAGAGCGCTGCGAAATGGCCTCCCGATGACATCGAGGTCCTGCGTTGGATCCAATTGCGATGAGATGGCGAACTCCGCTATTCGACGACTTAGAGATGATGTTTGTTGCTGCGCGTTCTAGCAACGGCAACTGCTGTCGATAGAGGTTCTCGTCGACGACGTCGGTTCTCAACATCTGCTAGAGGCGGCCATGATGAATGCCGAGTAAGATACGGGTTGATCAGGCGCTCCAAACACCGTCGATCGATAGATTCGAAGGATGCACCGATGACATATGCGCTCTATTACGCACCGGGAAGTGCCGCGTTGGGGGTCAGAGTGATCCTGGAAGAAATCGGCGCTCAGTACGAGCTCATCCAAACGACGATCGACATGGATAAGCCGAGACCGGCCGAGCAGTTGGCGTTGAACCCGAACGGCTGGGTGCCCGTCCTTATCTGGGATGCCGATGCGATGTACGAGTGTGCGGCGATTACAATCTTTCTGTGCGATCGACACCCGGAGGCCGGCTTAGCCCCAGCCGCTGGCGAGCCTGAACGTGGCCTGTTTCTGCAAACGTTGGTCTATTTCTCGTCTTCGGTGCAAAACGCCTTCCAACTCGATTACTATCCAGAACGTTTTGCGGACACGCCTGCCGAAGAGCCAAGTGCCCAACGCCGCGGACGTCGGCGGCTTCGCGAAACGTGGCAGGTGATCGACGATCAGATCGGTGACAGCGAATGGATGCTCGGCGACAAGTTCAGTGCTGCAGACATCTACCTGTTCATGCTGACAACCTGGCTGAAACCATCGCGTGGCCAGCCGTCAGTCGACGAATTCCCCAATGTGAAGAGAGTGGCCAACGCCGTCATGGCAAGGCCCAGCGTGCAGCTTGTCTACGAGCAGTGGATTGCCGACCATGCTTAGCGCGAAGGATTGTCGGAACGAGAGCCTGCTAGCCGGAACAATGCGTCCTTGCAGACAACGACAAAAGCTAACGTCCAGCCCTTATCGCATCCTCGATGATCGCCTGAATATCTGCCTCTGACGATGGACGCGGATTGGTCGAGGCCGCTGCGTCCTGAAGAGCCTTCTTTGCCATGGCGGCGGCGCAATTACTCGGTACGCCGATGTCGGTTAGTGTTTTCGGTATGCTCAGATCATCGAGCAGGGTGCAGATGGCGTCATGAAATCCGGCAAAAGATTTGTCGTGCAGCGCCATAGCCTCGGCCATCTGCGGCACCTTCGCTTTGATCGCCGGCTCATTGAAGCGCAGAACCGCTGGCAGCAGGATCGCGTTGGTCAGCCCATGATGGGTGTCGTAGGTGGCACCGATCATGTGGCTGATGGCATGAACCAACCCTAAGCCCTTCAGAAACGAAACCCCGGCGAGGCAGGAGCCGACCAGCATCGCCCCCCTGGCCTCGATATTTTCGGGCGACGTCACCGCGGTTCTGAGCCAGGTGCTCGTTAGCCGCAGCGCTTCGAGGGCGATCCCGTCGCAAAGGGGGTGAAAATCGGGCACGCAATAGGCTTCAATCGCATGCACCATCGCATCAGAGCCGGTCCAGGCAGTCAGGTCTCTCGGAAGTCCGATGGTCACGCTGGGATCGAGAAGCGCTGTTGCTGGTTTCAAGTCGGGATGCCAGA
>JBCCIN010000218.1:0-8697 GCA_039028235.1 Pseudomonadota bacterium | reverse complement strand
GCGGATCTTGATCATCGAGTCCTGCTCGATGTCGTTGCGCAACTTCCGCCGATCTTCAATGTCCTCAATCAGCTTGGTCAGACCTTCGGCATCGAAGCGGTTGGACGGGTTGAAGAATTCGAGGTCGGTCTGATCGATGTCCGTAATCGCCACCGACTCCAGTTCCAGCCCATTCTGCGCAAGCGCCTCCTGCGCCGCCGTCTTCACGCGTGCCACATAGTCGCCGCGCTGCTCGTGAATCTCCTCGATGGTCATTTGTGCCGCGGTGGAGCGAAGCGCCGACACGAACTTGCCGGACATCAACGCGTGCAGGCGTTCCTGTTCGAGGGTTCGTCGGCCAAGGGTCGCCGCGGCGATCGAGACGGCCTCGCGATTCGGCGCGACGCGCACATAAAACTCCGCCTCGACGTCGACGCGCATGCGATCCTTGGTGATCAGCGCGTCGTCCTTCTCGCGGATCACTTCGAGCTGCAGCGTATTCATGTTGACCGGTGTGATGTCGTGAATGATCGGCCAGACGAACGCACCGCCGTCGATCACCACTTTCTCACCGAGAAAACCCGTCCTGACAAACGCGACTTCCTTGGTGGAGCGGCGGTACAGCCAGTTCATAACCCAGTAGATGATCGCGATGACGATGACCGCGACGATCAGCCAGAGAATGAGATTGCCGATCAACTGACCCGACATGTTTTCAACCTCCCAGGACCCAGGGTGGGTCTCCCTTTCTTGTCAGCGGCTTGCGCCGATCTGTTTGAACGCTTTCGTCTGCTCGGTGAGGGCGACTTCCGTTGGCAGGCGTTCCATCGAAGACGCCCCGTAGAAGCCGTTGCAGTGTTCCGTGTTGTCAAGGATGTAGCGCGCGTCATCAGGCATGCTGATCGGGCCGCCGTGACAGAGCACGATGATGTCCGGACGCACTGACTTTGCGGCCGCTGCCCAAGCATCGATCAGGGCTGGGCAGTCCTGTAGCTTGAGCGCCGTGTCCGCGCCGATCGAGCCGCCGGTGGTGAGGCCCATATGAGGGACGATGATGTCGGCGCCGGCGACAGCCATCGCGCGCGCGTCGTCCTCGGAGAAAACATAAGGCGTGGTCAGCATGTCCAGCTCATGTGCGGCGCGGATCATATCGACTTCGAGACCGAAGCCCATGCCCGTCTCTTCGAGGTTCGCGCGAAACGTGCCGTCGATCAGGCCGACCGTCGGGAAATTCTGCACGCCGGCAAAACCCAGATCCTTCAGCTGCCGTAGAAAAAGATCCTGGATCATGAACGGATCCGTACCGTTCACGCCGGCGAGCACCGGCGTCTTTTTCACGACAGGCAGGACTTCCTTCGCCATGTCGACGACGATCTCGTTGGCGTTTCCGTAGGCAAGTAATCCTGCGAGAGAACCTCGCCCGGCCATGCGGTAACGGCCGGAATTGTAGATGACGATCAGATCGATCCCGCCCGCCTCCTCGCATTTCGCGGATAGGCCGGTGCCGGCACCACCGCCGACGATAGGCTCGCCGCGTTCGATCATGTCGCGGTATTTTTCCAGAAGCTGGGACCGTTGAAAGCGCATCGTTCAGTGTCTCGTCATTCGTTGTTGCGAAGGTTGTCCGTGAAGCGAGTGGAAGGCATCGACCAGCGCTGCAGCGAAAGGCGCGTCGTTTATATTGTGCGGCAGACGGATGAGCTGGCGCGCAGACGTCTGTCGCACGGTCTGTTCGAGCGCGGTGAACAGCGCCGCGTCGGCTTCAGGATCATGAAACGCCTGGCCCGGCGCATCGAGCGCGGAGACACCGCCTTCCGGTAGGAAGAAGCGCACAGGCGCGTCCATCGCGTTTAGCCGCTCGCCGATCCACTGGCCCATGCGCGCGTTTTCTTCTGCTGTCGTGCGCATTAGCGTGATCTGCGGATTGTGCTCGTAAAGGTTCCGGGCGCGATAGCGCTCCGGTACGGTGTCCGGCGCTGCGAAGTTCACCATATCGAGCGCGCCGCAGGCACCGACATAGGGAATGGAGCTGCGGATCACGGCGCCGAAGCGATCCTCGGTCGCTGGAAACACGCCGCCCATCATCATGTCGCAGATTTCGGTGGTGGTGATGTCGAGCACGCCGGTCAGAAGGCCGCTGTCCACCAGCTTCTCCATGGACTGCCCGCCAATGCCGGTCGCGTGAAAGACCAGACAGTCGTAGTCCGCGTCCAGTGCCGCCGTCACCTGCTGCACGCAGGTCGTGGTCACGCCGAACATGGTGAGGCCGATCGGCGGTGGCGAGCCGCCACTTGCTGAACTTGGGTTCGCGTCCCGCTGAAATTGGCGGCGTCTTACCATCCCCGTCATCGCATTGGCACCGTTGGTCAGCACCTCCCGCGTGATCGAGTTCAGACCCTGCACGTCGGCGACCGAGTGCAGCATCATGATGTCGGCCGGCCCGACATATTGGCGGACATCGCCGGAGGCGACCGTCGAGATCATGACTTTGGGCGCGCCCACCGGCAGGGCGCGCATCGCAGGCGTGATCAGCGCTGTGCCGCCCGAGCCGCCTGCACCGATGATGCCGGCGATGCCGCTTTGATGGCGCATCCAGTTCTCGAACGCCCCGGTCATCGCCGCGACCGAGCGGCCGCGATCTTCAGTGAAGACGGCGTTCGCGCCATGCTTGTGGTGGGCCGCCACCTGCATTGGCGGGATCTCCGCGCTCGAGGGTTTACCCGAGGTTGAGAGGTCGACCAGCCGCGTGCGCACGCCGGCGTCTTTCAAAAGATCGCGGATGAAACGCAGCTCCACGCCCTTGGTATCGAGTGTCCCCGCCACCAGCACCACCCCGTCGAGTGCCCTCGACACGGTCGACGCTGACGCGGTTCTCGCTCCGACGGAAGGTGTTCTACCGTTCGACGACGACGTCCTTGCGGCGGCTTCGATGCGCGCGACGGGAACGGGCGGTGTCCATCGGGTCGGGATCGTGGGGTTGGAAATGTAGATCTTGGTCGGACCGCGGTGTTGCTCGGCCGGCTCGGTATCTTCTTGTCCAGGCCCGCCCACCTCGGGCGCGGGCGTGTCGTCGTGGGCGTGGCGGCCGACGCCAAGGAGGCGCTGCTGGAGGTCGCGATCGGCTGCGAGTTGACGGCTATCCATCACACGACTGATGCGGCCGTTGACCATAACGGCCGTTTGCGCCGCGATCTCGGTGGCAACGCCGATATTCTGCTCGATCACCAGAACTTCGATGTCGCCTTCATCGGCGAGGCGAACCAGCATGTCCTCGACCTGAGTGACGATGACCGGGGCCAGGCCCTCGGTCGGCTCGTCCATTACCAGAAGGGTCGGGTTCTGAAGGAGGGCGCGGCCGATCGCCAGCATCTGCTGCTCGCCGCCCGAGAGCTGGCCGCCGCCATTCGATCGCCGCTCCGCCAGACGAGGGAAGGTTGAATAGATTCGCTCGACGCTCCACGCTCCCTCTGTCGCGACCATGCGCAGATGCTCGTCGACGGTGAGCGACGGCCAGAGGCGTCGGCCCTGCGGCACGTAGCCGATGCCCATGCGTGCGATCTCGGCGGGCGTTTTGCCGAGCAGGCTCTGACCGCCAAAGGTGATCGATCCGCTCGAAGCGGGCACCAGACCCATGATGGTCTTGCAGAGCGTGGTCTTGCCCATGCCGTTACGGCCCACGACGGAGAGCACTCCCTGTTCGAGGGTCAGCTCAACGCCCTGGAGTGCGTGCGATGCACCGTAGTAGACATTGAGGCCCCGAATTGACAGCGTGGCAGTCCGGGCCGTCGCGCCTCGCGACCTAACCATGGGCGCCACCCAAGTACAATTCCTGGACCTCGGGGTCGTTCTCGATTTCTTCGGGGCGGCCTTCTTTGAAGATGCGGCCGTTGTGCATCATGGTCACGCTCTCGACCACGCGAAGGGCCACATCCATGTCGTGCTCGATGATGATGTAGCCCATATGCGCAGGCAGAGACGTCAGGATCTCGATCAGCTCGCTGCGCTCCGCGGGGGACAATCCAGCGGCCGGTTCGTCGAGCAGGATGAAGCGGGGAGCACCTGCAAGCGCGAGCGCGATTTCGAGCTGACGTTGCTGACCGTGCGCAAGGGTCGCCACCTCGCTGTCCTTCACGTCGCTGAGATGGACAGCGGCAACGAGGTCTTCGGCCGAGGTCATCAGCGCGTCGTTGCGCCTGGCCCGAAGCAGGGAAAAGCGTCCGCGGGAGACGCCGCGGCAGGCGAGGTAGACATTGTCGAGGACAGATAGACCGGCGAATAGCAGCGAGATCTGATAGGTGCGCCTGAGCCCGCGGCGGATGCGTTCGTGGGCAGGGAACTCGGTGATGTCTTCGCCGAAGAACCGAATGGTACCCGACGTCGCCGGAAAGTCGCCGGTGATGCAGTTGAAAAGCGTGGTCTTGCCTGCACCATTGGAGCCGAGCACACCGCGGCGCTCGCCAGGTCGAATACTGAGCGTGATATCGGAAAGTGCTGCGAGCGCACCGAACATTCTGGTGACACCGCGCAGTTCCAGGGCATTCGCCGTACCCGCTGCCGACAGACGGTCAGCGACCGTGCTGCCAGCACCTGGTTGACTTGCGACCGCTGCGTTCAACGGTCGTCTCCAGTGATATCACGGCCGCCGACTGGACGAACTCCATCAGTCAAGCCCCGCGCTGCTCGCGCGCGCCAGCGGTCCCAGAGGCCGAGCAGGCCATCCGGTGAGAAGAACACGATCAGGAGAAAGCCAAGGCCGATCAGGAGTTGGAAGCGCTCGGGCGGCAAGCCGACGCTGACCAGGACGTCGATGGCGAAGGTTCGAAGGAGGACGTAGAGAAGGGCGCCGATGAACGGGCCGATCGGCCGGCCGATGCCGCCGACTACGGCGATCACGAGGATGTCGATGACCGGACCGATGCCGGCTGTGCCGGGTGAGATCTGGGCGTTGCTCCAGACCAGAAGGATGCCACCGATGGCCGCGATGACCGATGCGAAGCTGTAGGCGGCGATGCGGTGTGCGGTGACGTTGAAGCCGAGGGCTGCCATGCGTCTTGGGTTGTCCCGCACACCTTGAAGCGCCAGGCCAAAGGGGGATCTCGAGACGTAGAGAACGGCGAGATAGCTGGCCGTCGCCCAGAAGAGGGTGAGGTAATAGAAAGCGGTGCCGCCTCGCCAGTTCACGCCGAAGAGCTCCGGCGGGAGAACGCCGTTGAACCCGGCGAAGCCGTTGAAGACGGTGTAGTTCTGACGGGTGAAGTAGAAGAACGCCGCGGCGATCGCGAGCGTGATCATGATGGTGTAGATGCCCTCGGTGCGCACGGCGAGCGCGCCGCAGAGCGTGCCGAAGATGGTCGCGATGATCAGCGCGATCGGGATCGTGATCCACCAGGGCCAGTTCAGGCTGATCGCATCGATGCCGCTGTCCCCGAAGATCGCGATCACGTAGCCGGCGAGCCCGGCGATGGTCATCTGCACCAAGCTGACCATGCCGCCATAGCCCGCGAGGAACATCAGGCTGAGCGCGATCATGCCGAGGATGAAGGACCAGCCGAAGATCTGAAACAGCACGAAATTGCTGGCGATCAGCGGCATGATCAATAGAAGAAAACCGACGATCCAATAAGCGAGCGGAATCCTCTCGAGCCAAGTTGGTGCGAGCGAAACGGGCGCGCCGTTCGTCGTCGGGTCCCTTGCTTCCTCACGCGCAATCGCCATGACCTAGCGCCTCCCGAGCAGTCCTTGGGGCCTAAAAGCCAGCACAAGGACCATGATCAGGAAGGTGAGGACGACCGCGTAGGTCGGCGCGTAGACGGAGCCGAACTGTTCGGCGAGGCCGATCAGGAGGGCGCCGAGTGCTGCCCCCGGAATCGAACCCATGCCGCCGACGATTACCACCACCAGCGAGGCGAGAAGAAAGCGGATGTCTTCGCCGGGCGCCAGGGATTGGAACGTGCCGCCGACCACACCGGCGACGCCTGCCAGTCCTGCGCCAAAGGCGAACACGCCGACGAACACCAGCTGGATCGGCATGCCGGTCGCCGACAGCATTTCGCGATCGTCGACACCCGCTCGGATCAGCATGCCGATCCTGGTGCGGTTCAGGATCAGCCACATGCCGATGCCGATCGCGACGGCGGCGAGCAGGATGACGATGCGCACAATAGGATATTTCAGATAGACGAGATCGCCGTTCGACTTCACGGCTGTAATGAAGGGCAGGGTGATCGGGCCGTTCAGCCAGTCCGGCGGCAGGATCTGATAGAAATCGCCGCCCCAGGTCCAGAGCATGAGATCGGCGACCACAATCGAAATGCCGATGGTGACCAGCGTCTGTCGCAGATCTTGGCCCTCCATCCTCCGAAAAACGATGATCTGGAGGAGGATGCCAATCAACCCGATGACGATGAAGGAAACGACGAAACTCAGAAGCCACCAGCCGGTCGTCTCAGCGACCTCGTAGCCGATATAGCCGCCGAGTAGATAGAGCGAGCCGTGGGCGAGATTGACGTTGCGCATCAGCCCGAAGATCAACGTGAAGCCGCTCGCCACCAGGAAATAGAGGCCTCCGAGCGTGATGCCGTTAAAGAGCGCGTTCAGGAAGATTTTCTTGCGGCCAATGACGTCGACCAGCCCGTCAGGCCAGACAGCGAAGATAAGCCAAAGGAGAAGAATCACGGCGAGGAAGATGATCAAGGACCAGATCGGGCGACGATTGACGAAACGCCTGAAGCGTCCGCTTGTTTCCCCCCAGCGATGGTCGGAAGCACCGATCATCAAACGTCTTAAGCTCCTCTGACGCATCTGATGCCGGGATGAACGATCCCAGTCTAGCAACAGAGGTTAGACGGTTCGCCGCCGGAACCTCATATCCCACAGTCTCTTCACTTGGCGATCTATCGCCAAAAAGGTCGGTTATCGTTGGTTCAGCTCAGCGCAAGATGTGCCACCCGGCGATAATCCGTCGGGGCGATGCCGACATTCGAAGTGAAAAAGCGAGTGAAGCTCGCTTGCGACGAGAAGCCGAGATCGAAACCGATGCTCGTGACCGACTTTTCGGTGCTGGTGAGGCTGTCGATCGCTCGTTCCATGCGGAGCGTGTTCAAGAACAGGTTGGGCGTGAGGCCGGTCTGTCTTCGGAACAGTTTGTAGAAATGCGGGCGCGAAAGGCCTGCCTCACGCGCGACGTCGTCGAGCTCCAACTCCTCGCCCAACTTCTCGGACATTAGCCGCATGGACTTTCTGACGCGAAAGTCGGTGAAGGGCGATGCACAGTCGACGCGCGGTGCTCCGTCAGGTGTCCACTGCCAGGACTGATCGAAACATTCACGCGTCAATTCATAGAGATAGCCGTCGAACAGACTGCTTTCCTCGCCCTCCAGGAGTAGCGATACGACCATCCCTACGGAGCGCCTGATCTGGTTGGTCATTTCGATCGCGCTGCGACCGAAGCGTAGCCAAGACTGGGCATTGCGCGCCGATTCAAGGAACCAGATCGGCTTGATGTAGAGCACGAGGAAAAGGCTCCCGTGCTCCTTGTCACCTGCATGAAAGGCATGGGGCTCCCAGGGATTGACAGCGACTGCAGCCGCTTCATCGAGGGCGAGCCGGTCATCCTGGACCGTCATCGCCGATGGAATGCCTTGCACGTAGAATGTCAGATGGCCCTCGCGATGGGCGTGGGTCGCAAGGTCATGGTTCAAGTTGTATAGGGTCGCCCGGCCGAATTTGCCGTGGTAGACAGCAACCGCATTGCTCATCGAGCTGCTCCCTGAGGTCGTCCGCCTTTTTGTGTTGCTTGCTATTCGTCGACAGCTTCGACCAGCTTCCTGGCATTTGGCAAGTCTCAGGGACGTAGAATGAGACTCTCAGGTATGTCCGCGACTATTGCTAGAGCGATGCGTACATGAGGCCCCGATAGTCGTCGGCATTGGCGCGACGCGGGTTGGTGCCGTTGGTGTGGTCTTTTTCCGCAAGCGGTGCTGCGCGCTCGATCGCCTGCTTGTCTACGCCCATGTCCCCAAGCCTGGAGGGCAGGCCGAGGCGAGCGTTGAGCGAGTCGATCGCTTCCGCCAGGTCGGCCGAAGGCTTTAGGCCCATGACACGACCGAGGTCGGCGTAGCGCTCGGCGACGGCAGGCGCGTTGAAGGCGAGCATCGGCGGCAGCAGCACCGCGTTCAGCATGCCGTGATGCAGGCGATATTGACTTTGCGCGCCGAGCCCGTGGCTCATGGCATGCACGCCTCCAAGGCCCTTTTGGAAAGCGAGTGCACCGTTCATCGCTGCAGCCATCATTTCCCGCCTTGCCAGCAGATCACGGCCTTTTTCCACCGCCCTTTCGATGAAGGCTGCCGCACGCCGCAGCCCATCCAGCGCGATGCCGTCTGCCGGCGGGTTGTAGGCAGTGGCAATATAGGTCTCGATGCAATGGGTTAGAGCGTCCATTCCGGTCGCAGCAGTAAGCAATGGTGGAAGGTCGAGGGTCAGCGTCGGGTCACATATGGCGACCTTTGGAATGAGATAGGGACTGAGTAGACCGAGTTTGCGACCATCATCCAACGTAATGACGGCGCCTCGGCCAACCTCGGAACCGGTGCCCGCTGTGGTCGGCACGGCGATCAGCGGCGGCAGCCTATCCTTGATTCGCGCGACGCCGCCTTCAATCGCGGCATAGTCTGCGAGCGGTCCGTCATGGCTGACCAGAATGCCGACCGCTTTGGC
>JBCCIN010000217.1:0-8714 GCA_039028235.1 Pseudomonadota bacterium | reverse complement strand
ATCGAGGCGGTGAGCGACGTGCCGCTGGTGATTCATGGGGGCTCCGGCGTCCCTGCCGAGCAGCGAAAGCGCCTCGCCGCCAACAGCGCCATCTGCAAGTTCAATATCGGCACCGAGCTGCGCCTGGCGTTCGGCAAGGCGGTACGCAACGCGCTCGACGACGATCCGGGACTGTTCGACCGCATCGCCATCCTGACATCAGCAGAGCCAGCCGTCGAAGCCGCCGCCCGCCATGTCATCCGCACCTTGGGTGCTGCCGGGAAAGCGGCCGCCCAGTAAGCCGTCTTCCCTCGGAAAACCACTCTCCCTCAGGACGATCCGAGCCCCCCTTCCCGTTCGATCACCCGCCGGACTGCGTCGGTTCCCTCGTTTGCCTTGATATTCGTGAAGAGAAATGGGCGATCACCGCGCATCTTGCGGGCATCGCGATCCATAACATCGAGATCGGCGCCGACATGGGGTGCCAGGTCGATCTTGTTGATCACCAGCAGGTCCGAGCGCGTGATCCCGGGCCCGCCCTTCCGCGGGATCTCCTCGCCCGCCGCCACGTCGATGACATAGATGGTGAGATCGGCGAGCTCCGGGCTGAACGTCGCCGCCAGATTGTCCCCGCCACTCTCGATGATGACGAGGTCCAAGTCGACGAACCTCTCGCGGAGGCTGGCGATGGCGGCGAGGTTGATCGAGGCGTCCTCGCGGATCGCGGTATGGGGACACCCGCCGGTCTCGACGCCGACGATACGCTCCGAGGGCAGCGCCTGCACGCGCATCAGGAACTCGGCATCTTCCCTCGTATAGATGTCGTTGGTGATCACCGCGATATCGTAGTCGTCGCGCATCGCCCGACAAAGGGCCGCGGTGAGCGACGTCTTGCCCGCACCGACCGGCCCGCCAATGCCGATGCGAAGCGGCCCGTTAGGACTTTTCTCACCTTGTTCTGTTTGACGTTGCTTGGTCGGTGTCATGAGCGGAACAGCCTGGTGTATTGGGTTTCATGGCGCATCGAGCACCAGTCGTTGATGACGGTATTGGAGGCGAGATGATCTAGCGGCTTTTCGAGCGCGGAAACCTCGGACGTCGTTTTCGCGATCACGCTTTCCAGGGCGGCGATCACGCACTGTCCGTCGGTCTGGCCGAGCGGCACCAAACGCACGCCGGCCGACACCAGATTGGCGACAAAGGCATGCAGATAGCCATGCAGCGTCGCGCCAAGTGCGATGCCATGACCGGCGCCCGCTACGCCCACCACCAGTGCAAGCTGCACTGGCTGAACTTGCCTGAGTTTTTCTAGGGCGACGGCGGGCCAAGCGGCCGATGTAGCGTCTAGAAAAGCGCGGCCTTGGGTCGTGGTCTCGAGGTGAAGCTCGGCCGTGGGCTGGAAGGCGGCAGCGAGTTCCGCGATCTCGATCAAGGCACGATCGTCGCCGGCGGTCGCCGCTTCGTAGGCGGCGCAGAGGAAGAGACCGTCATTTCGCCCCGAACCCTGCTCGATGACATCGGTGAGCCAGGCAGTCAGCATCTCGGCATCGGTGACGAAGCCTTCCTCGATCGCGGTCTCCAGCCCATGGCTGTAGGAAAACGCCCCGATCGGATAGCTCGGCGACAGCCAGGCCAGCAGACGATAGAGCGTCGCATGCTCGTCGGCAGCGCTATCCACAAACGTCCTCCCAGCTTGGGCGCATACCGCCAATCCAGGCACCGTCGGTCCGAGTCCATGAGGTGGCCACGCCACTAGTCATGGCTGTGGGTGTGGCCGTGGCCATAGGCACCGCCTTCGGGATCGAACGCGGCGTCCAGATGCCTGACCTCGGCACCGAGCTTTTCGAGCATCGCCTCGATGACATGATCGGCTCTCAGACGCACCGCGCCGTCGACAAACTGCACGGGGAGATGACGGTTGCCCAGATGCCAGGCGATACGCGGCAGGGCGGAGGGGGCGCCCACCCTCACCTCCATCAGAGCCTCGGGGGCGGCGCGCACTTCGATGACCTCGCCGGTCTCCAGGCGATATCCGTCGCCGTCTTTCAGGCTGGGCACAGCCGGAAGATCGGCAAGGAAACGGGTACCGCCGGCCGTGGTCAGAGTCTGCCGGCGCTTTCTTCGTGCCTCCAGATCGAGCGTCACGCTGTCCAGGATCTCGTCCTGAAGAAAAGCGTCACTCCCGATCGCCTCCAAAGCACGCAGCATCAGAACAGAAAATAACGCTGCGCCATCGGGAGCACGTCCGCGGGCTGACAGGTGAGAAGCTCGCTATCGGCGCGCACCTCGTAGGTCTCGGGATCGACTTCGATCGTCGGCATCTCGGCATTGTGGATCATCGCTGCCTTGCCGATGCCATCGCGCGTGTTCTCGACGGCGATCAACTCGCGCTCCAGACCAAGGCGATTGTCGATATTTTCATCGAGTGCTGCCTTGCTGACGAAAGTCACCGCACTCCTGGTCATTGCACGGCCGAAGGCACCGAACATCGGTCGGTAATGGACCGGCTGCGGTGTCGGGATCGACGCGTTGGGATCACCCATAGGGGCGGCCGCGATCGTCCCGCATTTGATCACCAGATCCGGCTTCACGCCGAAAAACGCCGGCGACCAGAGGCAGAGATCCGCCAGTTTTCCCGCTTCCACAGACCCGATCGAGTCGCTCATGCCATGAGCGATGGCGGGGTTGATCGTGTATTTGGCGATGTAGCGCTTCACTCGAACATTGTCGTTGTCACCGTTCTCTTCCGGGAGCGCACCGCGCTGGCGCTTCATCTTGTCGGCGGTCTGCCAGGTGCGGATCAGCACCTCCCCGACCCGGCCCATCGCCTGGCTGTCGGAGGCGATGATGGAAAAGGCGCCCATGTCATGCAGAATGTCCTCGGCGGCAATGGTCTCTCGCCGAATGCGGCTTTCGGCGAAGGCCACGTCTTCGGGGATATTGCTGTCGAGGTGATGGCAGACCATCAGCATGTCCAGATGCTCGTCCACCGTGTTGACCGTGAACGGCCGGGTCGGGTTGGTCGAGGACGGAATGACGTTCGCCTCGCCGCAGACCTTGATGATGTCAGGCGCATGGCCGCCGCCGGCGCCTTCGGTGTGAAAGGCGTGGATCGTACGGCCCTTCAGCGCCTTGATCGTGTTCTCGACAAAGCCGCTCTCATTGAGCGTGTCGGTGTGGATCATCACCTGAACGTCATAATCGTCGGCAACCGCGAGACAGCAGTCGATGGCGCCGGGCGTGGTGCCCCAGTCCTCGTGCAGCTTGAGCGAGCAGGCGCCGGCCTTGATCTGCTCGACCAGACCTTCAGGCTTGGATGCGTTGCCCTTGCCGGAGAGAGCGAGATTCATCGGAAAGGCTTCCGCCGCCTGCAGCATGCGTCCGATATGAAAGGCGCCCGGCGTGCAGGTCGTCGCGTTCGTCCCCGTGGCGGGGCCCGTCCCGCCGCCGAGCATGGTGGTGACGCCCGACATCAGCGCTTCCTCGATCTGCTGCGGACAGATGAAGTGGATATGGGCGTCGAACCCGCCTGCGGTCAGGATCTTGCCCTCGCCCGCGATCGCCTCGGTGGACGGCCCGACCACGATGTCGACACCCGGTTGCGTGTCGGGATTGCCGGCCTTGCCGATGGCCGCGATGCGACCGTCCTTGAGGCCGACATCCGCCTTGATGATGCCCCCGTGATCGACGATCAGCGCGTTGGTGATCACCGTGTCGACGGCACCGTCTGCGCGGGTCACCTGGGACTGGCCCATACCATCTCGAATGACCTTGCCGCCGCCGAATTTCACCTCCTCGCCATAGGTGGTGCGATCCTCCTCGACCTCGATAAAGAGCTCGGTATCGGCAAGCCGGACCTTGTCACCGACGGTCGGCCCATACATGTCGGCATAGGCGCTTCGGGAAATTGTTGCGGGCATGCGGCTAAAGCTCCTCAGCTTGAACGAATCGCAGCGCGATCAGCGTCGTATGCAGTTCTGGCATGGTCATGAAACGACAGCGCGTGCTCAGGATGGCTCGATGCCGCTCGCTCTTTTCGGTCTCGCATCGACGTCACAATCTTCACCACCACGGAACTGGCATCGCCTCCTCGAGTCAGCAACGCCTTCAAAAGACGCTGCTCGATCTCTTTGGTCTTGCTTCAACTTTTCCAAACATCACTGATCGCTCTGTTTGCGTCGAACCACTAGAGCGAATTCCGATCATATGCGATCGAAATATACGCTCTATCTCTTTGTTTCATCGCATTTTCTTATCGATCAGATGGCTCGATCTGATCGGAAAAAGCTCTAGCAAGATGCTCCTAAGGGCCTCTCGTCGATTCATCATTCCTTAACCCATCTCCGCTACGCTTCACTCATGGTCCATGCGACCCTGGGAGTCCGCGCTGCGAAGGGTACTCCTGCGGGCGGGCGGATTCCCAGGATCGCATGGACCAGAAAGGCAGCCTGACGCATGCGGGTTAAGAAAACGTTAGGTGTGGATGGCAAACGGCTGTGGCTCACGTCGCCGCTCGTGGTCGAAGGGATCAGCACGGTCAATCCAAAGCACCCATGACCTTTTGATTGAAGCCGTAAACCTCGCGCCGGCCGTCGATCGGCACCAGCCTCACCTCGCGGCTTTGCCCCGGCTCGAAACGAACGGCGGTGCCGGCGGGGATGTCGAGGCGCGTGCCGCGGGCCTTGGCGCGGTCGAAGTCGAGGGCTTCGTTGGTCTCGGAGAAGTGGTAGTGGCTGCCGACTTGAACCGGGCGGTCGCCAGTGTTGGCGACGGTCAGCGTGACCGTGGCCGCCCCCTCATTCAGAACGATATCGCCGGCCTTGGTGATCACCTCGCCTGGAATCATCATGGCTTCCTATCGGATGGGTTCGTGAACGGTGACGAGCTTGGTGCCGTCGGGAAAGGTGGCCTCGACCTGGACGTCGTGGATCATCTCGGGCACGCCCTCCATCACCTGATCACGTGTGATCACCTTAGCGCCCTCGGCCATGAGTTGGGCGACCGATCGGCCGTCACGGGCTCCTTCGACCACGAAGTCGGTGATCAGCGCTATGGCTTCCGGATGGTTCAGTTTTACGCCGCGTTCGAGACGCCGGCGGGCCACCATCGCAGCGGTGGCAATCAGAAGCTTATCCTTTTCACGGGGTGTCAGCTGCAACGTTCGTTCCTCAACAGCGCCACAATTTGGGAAGGCCGCCGGCAAGCCCGGCAGCGAGGCGGATAGTTTCGATGAAAGGCGTCAGCATGGACTTGAGACGAGCACCGTCGGCGGCGATGAAACGCGCGACGAGCATCTCACCACGGCAGCTCACCGCAGCACGCCCGTCGTCCTCGCGAAAGGCGATGAGCGCGTCGCGCGCCGGTTCCAGCAGGGCCTCGACATCCGGCGCGACCAACAGCGCGGTCGCCAGCGCCCGGCCGCCGCGGGCGATCGCCGGCCGGTCGAGCCTGTACTGGATGCCGCCCTCGAAACAAACGCCGTCGGCGAACACAAGGCGATCACCGACGGAGACGCGCCAATCGTCCCGAAGGAAGCCGCCCTGGACGGTCTCGCCCATGGCAGTGCGTCCGAAGACCACCGCCTCGCAGGCGAGAAGGCGCGCGCCCGGATCGAGCGCGGCCTCAAAGCGTCGCCGAAGCCGTCCGCCGTCGAAAAAGATGGTCTCCTGCGGCAGCCACTCACCGAAGGCGCCGGCATCCAGAGTCAAGCTGTTGATAATGCGGGCCGGCTCGTCATCATCGCTCGCTCGATAGATCTTCTCCGCGGCCTGAGTGGTGACGACCGCATGGGTCTTCTTGTCGAAGTGAATCCTTTGCTGAAAGCAATCGGCGCCGGTGATGCCGCCGGCGAGATTGATCAGCACAGCCTCGGGCGGCCCACCATCGAACACCTTGGGAAAGCGCGCCTTGGCGCTGCCGGACTGGTAGAGATCGGCCAGCACCGTGCGCTCGCCGCGACGTGCGAACCTCACCTCGACGCGTCCTTCCGCACGCGGCAGCGCCTGGGGTGACGAGGTCCAGGTCAAGCCGGTCGGCGCCGCCGACCTAGACGACGAGATGGCGGCGTACATCGTCTTCGATCATCTCGTTCTGCATGCCTTCCATGACGATCTCGCCACGATCCATCACCGCGAAGCGGTCGGCGAGATTGCGCGCGAACTCGTAATATTGCTCGACCAGGAGAATGGCCATGTCGCCGCGGTCGCGCAACCGGCTGATCACCTGCTCGATGTCCTTGATGATCGACGGCTGAATGCCCTCGGTCGGCTCGTCGAGGATCAGGAGTTTCGGTCTGGTGACCAGCGCTCGGGCGATGGCGAGCTGCTGCTGTTGGCCGCCCGAAAGGTCACCGCCGCGGCGGGAAAGCATGGCTTTCAGCACGGGAAAAAGCTCGAAAATCTCCTCGTCGATCCGACGCGCCTGCCTGGGAAGCTGGACGAAACCCGTCTCCAGATTTTCCTTCACGGTCAACAGCGGAAAGATCTCGCGCCCCTGCGGCACGTAGGCGATGCCGCGACGTGCCCGTTCGAAGGGAGCGAGCCGCCCCATGGCTTCACCTTCAAAGTCGATGCTGCCCGATGTCACCGGCTGGTGGCCGACGATGGCGCGCAGCAGGCTGGTCTTGCCGACCCCGTTCCGGCCGAGCAGGCAGGTAGTCTCGCCGGTATGAGCGCTGATCGACACCCGGCGAAGGGCCTGGGCGGCGCCATAGTGGAGATCGACCTGCCGGACATCGAGCACGCGGTTACGACCTCGACCTCGCCAAGCTCCCGGTCAGCGGGCGGAGCCCGGCGATGACCGGATTAACGATATCTTTGAGCTTTGCGGTCAGCATGGTGATCAGGTCCATGCGACCCTGGGAATCCGTCCGCCCGACAACAGCGGCGCCGGCCTCGGTAGCGGCCGATCGAACGGATCGAGACGTGTGCCGGGCGAGCGAGCTGCACGCCGTCCCCAGGGCGTCGAGAGCGGCGACGTGTTGGAGCGCGTCGCGATGGCTGTCGTCCGGCGCCGGCCAGGTGCCGGCCAGCGCCTTCGGGAAGGCCAGCGGGTCCCCGCCGACCTTGATCGATGCCGGCCGCCACGCTGTTGCAGGCAGCTCATCGGCTTGACCTCGGTGTTTGTCGTTCATCTGAACTGGCTCCTCCTTTCTCATTCGTTGCTTTCTACGCGACACAACTCCTAGCGGATCCTTATGGCTTTTCAGCGATGGCGGCTAAGTCCATGCGGTGCGCATCGCACCTAGCGGCCGAGATAGACATCGATCACCCTCTCATCGGTGCTGACCTGATCGAGCGGACCTTCCGCCAGAACCGAGCCCTCGTGCAGGACCGTGACACGCACGTCGAGATCGCGGACGAACGCCATGTCGTGCTCGACCACGACCACCGAATGGTCCTCGGCGATCCGTCGAAGGAGGGTGGCCGTCTGCTCGGTTTCGGCATCGGTCATGCCGGCGACCGGCTCGTCGACCAGCAGAAGTTTCGGATCCTGGCAGAGCAGCATTCCAAGTTCCAGCCACTGTTTCTGGCCGTGGGACAAGGAGCCGGCAAGGTGATGGCGGCGGTTCTCGAGGCCGATGGTGAGCAGAACCTCATCGAGCCGTTCCGCATGGTCGTCACTGCCGACCAGGGCCAGCCAGGGGGTGCGGCGCGCGGGCACGGCGAGCATCAGATTGTCGATGACACTGTGGTTTTCGAAGACGGTGGGCTTTTGAAATTTCCGGCCGATGCCGAGGCCGGCGATCGCCGCTTCGTCAAGCTTGGTGAGATCGACGTCGCCCTCGAAAAACACTTCACCTTCATCGGGACGGGTCTTCCCGGTGATCACATCCATCATCGTCGTCTTGCCCGCACCGTTCGGACCGATGATCGCCCGCATTTCGCCGGGCTCGATATAGAACGAAAGCCCGTTCAGCGCCTTGAAACCGTCGAAACTGACGGAAACGCCGTTCAAATAGAGGATCGGCCGCGCTTCCGCGACCTGCTGATGGGTCGGATTAACCTGAATCACACTTTCTCTCCAACTGCGCCGCCGATGGGCGGCCTTTGATCGATCTCCTTTTCGCTGGACTGCTTGAGGTCTTGATTGCTCTCCCGCCGCCACCAGGCCTGGAGCGTTCCGAGAAGGCCCTTGGGCAGGAAGAGGGTCACCGCGATAAACAGGCCGCCAAGCGCGAACAGCCAGATGTCCGGCAGGGCCGCGGTGAAATAGGTTTTGGCATAGTTGACGAGGACCGCGCCGAGGGCAGCGCCGATCAGCGTGCCGCGGCCGCCGACCGCGACCCAGATGACGATCTCGATCGAGTTGGCGGGTGCGAATTCACCGGGGTTGATGATGCCGACCTGGGGCACGTAAAGAGCGCCGGCGATGCCCGCCATCATCGCGGACAGCACGAAGACGAACAGCTTGTAGTGCTCGACCCGGTATCCGAGGAAGCGGGTACGGCTCTCCCGTCACCATCTGCATCCAAATATAGATTTACAGTTACTCCTGCTATTCCATCTTCCAGCGGATTGCTCGTATCCTGTATTCCGTTATCATTTGGATCATAGAAGACGGTACTTCCTAGACTCATCTGTGGTATGAATCCGAAGTCTACCGTCATGTTTCCATTTGTCTCATCTCCATCATCCTGACCTGCTCCTGGATTCGCCGGATCCTCTGTTGGCTCCATGCCCGCTTCCAGATTTACTATCGGACTTAATGTTGGGCCACCGCTTACTGGTTGATCT
>JBCCIN010000216.1:0-8718 GCA_039028235.1 Pseudomonadota bacterium | reverse complement strand
GCTGATCGCAGGCGGTATCGGCCTCACACCGATGCTCAGCATGATCAACACGCTCGCCTATACCAAAAGCAAACGCGAGGTCTGGTTCTTCTATGCGGTGATGGACCGCCGCCAGCATGTGATGCCCGGCCGTCTGAAACGTCTCGCGCGCGAGCATCAGAACATCAACATCGTGATCTGTTACGCCGAGCCAACCAGAAACTGCGTCAAAGGTCGGGACTTCCACTATCGCGGGCGCGTCAACCGTCGTCTGCTTGCCGGTCTGCTGCCATCCAGGGACTGTCAGTTCTATCTCTGCGGGCCGCCGCCGATGCAGGATGCGATCATCAAGGATCTCAAAGCCTGGGGTGTCGCGGAAAAAGACATCAAATGGGAATCTTTCGGCAAGCGCAAAGGGATGAAAAAGCCCGCACCGGCTGTTGGTGACAATGTTCAACGCGTCGATCCCATCGAGATCGTGTTTGCGCGCTCGGGCAAGGTGGGGAAATGGTCCTCAGAGGAAGAGACCGTGCTCGACGTGGCGGAGGCAGCAGGCGTCGTCATGGATTCAGGCTGTCGAGCCGGTCAGTGTGGCACGTGTGCGACGGCGATCAAGCAGGGCTCTGTGCGCTATCCGGAGGAGCCGGGCATCCAGCCCACGCCCGGGACTTGCCTGACATGCATGGCTATTCCGAAAGAAGGTCTGGTTCTTGACGCCTGATGATCTACATAAGCGTGATCTAAATACCGGTTTCGCTGCGTAGTTTGCGCTGATTTTGGGGGTGAGGGGGTATCATTTTCGATATCCGCCGAGAAGAGGTGACGGTATGAAGCTTTGGGTGAGGCCATCGCAGGGTTTGGTTGCGACGGTGGCGGTTTTCTTTTCGTTGGTTCTCCTGACGTCCGGCGGCGATGTTCTGGCTCAGGGCGCTCCTTCGGTAGAGAAGGTCCAAGGTCCCGACGAGTGCGCCGAGTGCCACAAGAAAGAGACCGAGAACTGGAAAGACACCCATCACTACAAAACGTTTTCATCGCTACCGCGCAGCGATGATGCCAAAAAGATTTCCGATGCGATGGGCCTGAAGCGCATCAAGTCGGAAAGCGTCTGCCTGAGCTGTCATTTCACCAGTCAGATCAGGAAGGGCAAACCCAAACCTGTCGCCGGCATCACCTGCGAGAGCTGCCACAGCGCAGGCGCCGACTGGATGAAGCGCCACAGCGAATTCAGCGGCAAGAAGAAAGAGACTGAGACCGATGCCGAGAAGCAGCAGCGATGGTCCGATGCCGAGGCGGCCGGCATGATCCGGCCGCACATGCTCTATGAGCTCACCAAGAACTGTTACTCCTGTCATATCGTGCCGCAGGAGGAACTGGTGAACAAAGGCGGTCATACCGCGGGCAGTAAGTTCGAGCTGGTCTCCTGGTCGCAAGGCGAGGTGCGGCACAATACCTGGCACAATGGCGGCAAGGAAAACCCGGTGGCCGATCAGGAACGTCAGCGCATGATGTACGCCGTCGGGCTCGCGGTCGAACTGGAAGAGGCGCTTCGAGCGGTCGGCAAGTCCACGACACCGGCGCGCTACGCCGTGGCCATGGCCAAGCGTGCCCACGAGGCCAGAAAAAAGCTGCGCGAGGCGGCGAAGACCCTTGCCATGCCGGAGTTCATGGAGATGCTGCGCGCCGCCCATTCGGCCCATCTGAAGCTCAACAATGGTCCAGCGCTGGAAGCGGCGGCCGATCGCGTCGCGGCAGCGGCGAAGCAGCTCGCCGCGAGCTATGACGGCACTCAGCTCGCCGCCATCGACACGCTGATCCCCGGTCCCGATGCCTATAAGGGTAAGCCGTCGCAATGATCGTCACTCGGCTCTTCGGGCCGGTGCCGCGTGACGGGTTTGTAGGTCTACGGGACGCGGTCGAGAGGAAGGCAAGCAAGACGTGTCGATAAGCGTCGCCATTCCGAGACCCCAACGCTGGGATCGCCCACTCGCGCCTGATATGACCGAGGGCGACGTGCTGCGCGTGCTGTTCACCCTTCGGGTGCTCGGCGCAATCGACCAGGGTCAGTTCCCTTCGACCCTGTCGCTGCAGGACATCATCCGAAATGACGCGCGCATCCGCCGCTATCGCCGGGGCGAGGTCATCATTCGGCGCGGCGACTACGGTAATGCTCTTTTTGTGATCATTTCTGGTGTGGTGCGCGAGCTTCTCGAACAGAGCGACTTCGATGCGTCGTCCGACGCGGACGTGCATGAGCGGCGGGGCTTCTTCGAGACTGCGAGGCAATGGTGGCGGCAGGCGGATACACCCGAGCGCCGCGATGTCAGCGTCTATCAAGACGGCCATGATGACCACGGCTTGGCCTTGGGCAGACGCGGCGAGCGCGAATCGATCCAGAGCATCGAAGCGCTGATCACGCGGGTGCCCACCCGGATGCTGACGGAGCAGGATATGTTCGGCGAGGTCGCGGCACTGTCGCGAGCGCCGCATCTCTCGACGGTGATCGCCGAGACCGATGTCGAAGTGCTGGAACTCCGCTGGCAGGGTCTGCGCGACATCCGCCGACGGGACAAGGGCTTTCGCGACAAGATCGATGCCCAGTATCGCGCGTCCAGCCTGAAAGCGCATCTGCGCGAAAGTCCGCTGTTCCAGGGCCTGCACGAGACAGCGCTGGAGCATATTGCCCGGCATACGCTTTTCGAGACACACGGCGAGTTCGAATGGTCCGGCGATTTCAAGAATCTCGCCGATGACAGCATCGATGTCCTCTATTCCGAACCGGTCATCGCCGAACATGGCGATTATCTCGATGGCCTCCTTCTGATCCGCTATGGCTTCGGCCGCATCTCCGAGCGTCTGGACCACGGCCACCGCACCGTCGGCTACGTGACCCACAACGAAGTCTTCGGCCTTCGCGAAATCGTCGATCACTGGCGCGATGACCACGATTTGCGTTTGCGTCACGGCCTTCGTGCCGTCGGCTTCGTCGATCTTCTCCGGGTGCCGACCGCCCTGGTGGAGGACTATGTGCTCCCCAACATTCCGCCGCATAAGCTGCCGGGTCCGCCGAGTTCGACCAGCATCCGCATGTCGGCGGATTTCAAGTGGGAAGCAGAGTTGCCACTGGAGCAGGCGACGATCAACTTCCTGATGAACAACCGCACGATCAATGGCACGGCGGCGATGTTCATCGATACCGACCGCTGCACCGCCTGCGACGACTGCGTGCGTGCCTGCGCATCCGCCCACAACAACAACCCGCGCTTCGTCCGCCACGGGCCGGAGCACGACAATCTGATGGTGGCCAATGCCTGCATGCATTGCGTCGACCCAGTCTGCCTGATCGGTTGCCCCACTGGTGCTATTCACCGCACCAAAGATGGCCTGGTGATCATCGACGACATCACCTGCATCGGCTGTGCCACCTGCGCCGACAGCTGCCCCTACGACAATATCCGCATGGTCGAAATCCGCGACGACAAGGGAGATTTCATCGTCGATCAGGAAACCCAGGCGCCGATCGTCAAAGCGACCAAATGCGATCTCTGCCTGGAGCAGCCGGGCGGTCCCGCCTGCCAGCGTGCCTGCCCGCATGATGCCCTCACCCGCATCGATCTCCGCGATCGTGAGCGCCTCGTGGATTGGCTCGGACGATGACCACCTTCGGCCAGCGGCGTCTGCGCAATTGGGCAATCACCGGCATGATGGCCGGGCTGATCGTGGCGATCGAGCTGCTCTATGACATGTCGCTCCGAGACGCGGCATTCTTGAACGGCTGGATTCTGTTCGCCGGCATGGTGCTACTCGCCATCTTCAATCTCAGGAAAAAGCTGAACATCCTGCCCCTGGTGCGCATGTCGACCTGGCTGCAACTGCACATTTATACGGGCTTGGTCTGTCTGCTGCTATTTCTCCTGCATACCGACTTTTCACTGCCGAACGGTCCGTTCGAGATCATTCTCTGGATTCTCTATATGACGATGACCATCAGCGGGCTGGTCGGAGTCGCCTTGTCCCGGTTTCTGCCCCATCGAATCAGCGCCCGCGGCGAGCGCGTCATCTTCGAGCGGATACCGGTGCTTCGCGCGCAGATCGCCCGCGACATCGAAGATCTCGCCATGACCTCGGTCAAGGAGACCCGGGCCTCTACCATCGCCGACTTCTACGTCCAGGAACTCGCTCCCTATCTCAGGCGTCCGAAACATCTGATCGGCCATCTGATTGGCGGGACCCGCCCTGAGCGGCGCCTGCATGTCGCGATCCGGGAGCTCGAGCGCTATCTGGATGAGCGCGGCCGACAAATTCTCGTCGAGATCGATCATCTGGTATCGGCCAAAGCCGATCTCGACTATCAGTATGCGATGCAACTGACCCTCAAGAGCTGGCTATTCTTTCACCTCCCGTTGAACTACGGGCTGATGTTGTTCACCTTGGTTCACATCGTCCTCGTCTACGCCTTTGCGACAGGGGCGCCATGAAGCCGCGTCTGCAGAGTTTCAACCATCGTGCCAGCGCCTATGAGCGGCCGGCACAGAATTGGGTCTGCGGCCGCGCCATTGCCGGCAGGCCTTGTGCGCTTGGACCCGATCGGCAAGGAACCTGCCGCACGCTAGCCGAATGTCGTCCGAAACGCGGCCAAAGCGGCTGGGTCTGCACGCGCCCGAAAAGCGCCGGCGGCGCGTGCGAGCAAGGTCCGTTCGCCGACGGCACTTGCTGTCGGGAACTGCCGCCTTGCATTCCCGTGCGCTCGCTTCGAAGCCGCCGCGGCCACTTCACCGCGTTCACCACCTTGGTCTGTCTTGGCCTCTTGATCCTGCTTGTCGGCAGCCGGATCAACACGGATCTCATCGACGCCGGCACGGTCAATACCGGCCATGCCGAGGTCGAGGCCTGCGGGGACTGCCACACCGCCTTCGACGGCGGCCCAGTCGGCTGGCTGAAGGCGGCCTTCGCCGATGCTGATCCCGTAGCTGACAATGAGAAGTGTCTCGCCTGCCACAAATGGGGGGCCGATGCGTCCAACGCCCACACCCTGCCGCGCCCCAAACTCGCAGACCTGATAGGCAAGTTCGAGCAAGCCGCTGCAGATGCGCCGGTTCCCTGGACCATCGGGGTGAGCAGGACGGTCTTTCCTACCCCGCTAGAAGCCCATAACGGCCCGCTCGCCTGTGGCGCCTGCCACAAGGAGCATGAGGGCGAGGATTCCGATCTGGTCGAGGTCACGAACGCGCGCTGCCAGTCTTGCCATCAGCTGACTTTCCCGTCCTTTTCCGACGGCCATCCCTCTTTCGGCGACTACCCCTATCTTCGCCGTACCCGCGTCATATTCGACCACGATTCGCACAATCGAAAGAACTTCCCCGAAAAGAAGAAGCAGGGCGTCAAACCGCCCGAGACCTGCGACAGTTGCCATGCGCCTGATGCCACTGGCCGTTTCATGCTGACGGCCGATTTCGCCGATACCTGCGCACTTTGCCACGCCGAAGACATCATCGGCGAAACGGTCGCCGGCCCCAAAGGTACGCCCGTGATCGCCGTGCCGGAGCTCGATCTGATAACCCTGGCCGAACGCGGCATCGCCATCGGTGAATGGCCGGAGACACCGCTTGCGATCGACGTCTCTCCCTACACCAAGCTTCTGATCGCGGCCGATCCGGTCATCGCCGAGGACCTGCAGACGATCGAACTGACCGACCTGCAGGATCTGACGGAAGCGAGCGATGCCGAGTTGCAATCAGTCGCGCGCATCGCCTGGTCGATCAAGGAGTTGATGTTCGACCTGACGATTTCCGGCATGGGTGTCCTTGAGACACAGGTCGAGGCCAGCCTGGACAGCGCGCTCGACACCGACACAGTCGGGCGGCTGGTCGGCCATATTCCGCAGGACGTGATCGCCGCGGCTGGTGCGGTCTGGTTCCCCAATCTGAAGCAGGAAGTGGTTGCCTATCGTGAAGCCAAAGGAGACGCGACTGTCACACCCGGCATCCAGGGCGACGACGCCGACGACGATCTGAGCAATGATCAGAGCAGCGGGACCACCCAGCCCGATGCCCAGGTGGTTCTGGCGCAAAGCGGCACAATCGAGGTTCAAAGCCTACCACCCGCCGACCCGGCGGCGGAAAATGACGCGCTCGGCCTGCCGACCCTGGATCCCGAAGAATGGGCCAAGGCCGGCGGCTGGTACCGCAAGGACTACATCCTATACTACCGTCCCGTCGGCCATGAGGATGTTGTTCTGCGCACCTGGCTGGACATCAGCGCCCAATCCTTCGGCACGCCCGCGGAACGCTACGGCGACGCCCTGTTCCAGCTGCTCGCTGATAAGAATACGCCGGGCAAATGCACGAAATGCCACAGCATCGATCAGCAGCCTGGTGGCGCGCTTGCCATCAATTGGGGCACTTTTCAGCCGACAGTCGGTGAAAGCCAGTTCACATCCTTCGTTCATTCAACCCATTTCAGCGCGGTCGGCGATGACGGTTGCATCGCCTGCCACCGGCTGAACGAAGATACCAACTATCTGAAGTTCTTCGAGCAGCGCGACCCGCACCAGTTCGTGGCGAATTTCGGGCCGATGAAGCGCGAGGTCTGCGCCGACTGCCATGTCGAACAGTCGGCCGGCGATGCCTGCACCCAATGCCACCAATATCACATCGGTGAGTTTGCCATCGAAGGTATCCCGCCGACACGGATCGACGATCTCGACAAGACCAGGCCTGAAGGCCAGCCTGCCGACGCCGGGGAGGAGGAAGCATCCCTCGACGCCAATCCCATTGACGCGGACGTCGCTGAAACGGCGGAGTCAGAAGTCGCCGCAGAGCAAAGCGGACTCATCCCCGATCTCCTGAGCGGCCCGGAGGAGGCCGCGACGACGGCTGGTGACGCCGACGGCGCGGCAGCGGGACAATCTCCATCACCGAGTGGCGGATGATGTCGGTCGGACACCGCCCGGCCTGATGGGCGAAAGCAGAAATCGCAGATTTGTTAACCTCTAATTCATGATCCTTTATCTAAATTAGCCATAATGCCGGCAAGGGGTCGGGCTTCGCCGCTTCGATCATCGCTGCGTCCGGGTCCGGACTGACCTTCGGCGGTCGGCACGATAGGAGCAGTACATGTTTCTCGATGGTTTCAGCCTGTTCGTCCTGGCGGTTCTTGCTGTCGCGATCGCGCTGGTTTTCATGGGGGTCAAATCGATCCCGCAAGGCAGCGAATTCACGGTCGAGCGCTTCGGTCGTTACACCCGAACCCTTCGCCCAGGCCTGCATCTGATCGTGCCGTTCGTCGACCGCATCGGAGCCAAGATCAATATGATGGAACAGGTGATGGACGTCCCGTCCCAGGAGGTCATCACCAAGGACAACGCCATGGTGACCGTCGACGGCGTGGTCTTTTACCAGGTCCAGGAAGCCGCGAGCGCCGCCTACGAGGTGACCAATCTGGAGCGCGCGATCGTCAATCTGACCATGACCAATATCCGGACGGTCATGGGCTCGATGGACCTGGACGAGCTTCTCTCCCAGCGCGACCGGATCAATGCCCAGCTCCTGACCGTGGTCGACGACGCCACCAGCGCCTGGGGCGTCAAGGTCACGCGCATCGAGATCAAGGACATCGCTCCCCCTGCCGATCTGGTGGACAGCATGGCGCGTCAGATGAAGGCGGAGCGGGACAAACGCGCCAACATTCTGGACGCCGAGGGCTTCCGCCAGGCGGCGATCCTGAAGGCCGAAGGCGAAAAGCAGTCGACCATTCTTGAAGCCGAAGGCCGCCGCGAAGGCGCCTTTCGTGACGCCGAAGCCCGCGAGCGCGAAGCCGAAGCCGAGGCCAAGGCAACAGCCATGCTGTCGGAGGCGCTGGCCCGCGGCGATCGCCAGGCGATCAACTACTTCGTCGCCCAGCAATATGTCGAGGCGTTCCGTCAATTCGCGAACTCGCCGAATCAGAAGGTGGTGTTCCTGCCCATGGAGGCGAGCGCCCTGGTCGGTTCGCTCGGCGGCATCGGCGAGATCGCCAAGGACGTGTTTGGCAAAGACCCCACGCCGACTGCCGCTACACCGACTGCCAATGACGGCCGCAGCACCCCATGACCGTGCCGTTCATTGATGACGTTCAGTTCTGGCACTGGCTGGCACTCGGCGGCGTGCTTGGTGTCCTTGAGATCCTCGCACCAGGCTTCGTCCTGATCTGGCTCGGCCTTGCCGCGGTCCTGGTCGGCCTCATGCTGCTCGCCTGGCAGGATATGCCTTTCGCCTATCAGCTTCTCGCCTATGCCGGATTTTCGGTCTTGAGCGTCTTCATCTGGTTCCACTGGCTTCGCCGGAACCCGGGCGCAAGCGATAAGCCCTCCCTGAACCGGCGGGCTGAACAGCTCATCGGCCGTCGCGCACCGGTGGTCGATGCCATCGTCAACGGCCGCGGCCGCATCAAGCTCGGCGACGGCACCTGGGCGGTCACCGGCCCCGACCTTCCAGCCGGCCATATGGTGGAAATTACCGCCGCCGAAGGAGCCCTGCTTCATGTCAAGCCCGCCGACCCGGCCCCTTGACCGCCCCCCGGAAGCGCCTAAGATCCCCCTTGCCTCGCCCCCGTGGCGGAATTGGTAGACGCGGCAGACTCAAAATCTGTTGTCTTCACGGACGTGCCTGTTCGAGTCAGGCCGGGGGCACCAACCATTTCAGTATGTTAGCGATAGGCGCTAGAATCGCCACTTTCTCCGATACTTACCGGATGACTCACTAG
>JBCCIN010000215.1:0-8730 GCA_039028235.1 Pseudomonadota bacterium | reverse complement strand
GCAACGGCATCATGCTCCGACAAGTAACGGACCACGGCCTCCGTGTTGGTCACGTGTCTGCTCATGCGCAGCGGCAGGGTTTCGACGCCCTGGAGTATATAAAAGGCGTGTTGCGGGCTCATGCAGCCGCCGAAGTCGCGAAGCCCCTCGGTACGCGCGCGCATGTGAAAGGCGCCGGGACCGTAGGTGTCGACATAGTCAAGCCCGTCATAGCCGGCATAGGGCTCGGTCAGCGTCGGGAATTTGCCGGACGCTTCCCAGTCGAATCCGCCGCCGTCCACCAGCACGCCCCCAAGCGCGATGCCATGGCCGCCAAGCCACTTGGTCGCGGAATGCATGACGATGTCGGCGCCCTGCTCGATCGGCCGGGAGAGGTAAGGGGAGGTGAAGGTGTTGTCGACCAGGAGCGGCAGGCCGTGATCGTGCGCGACCTTGGCGATCTCCGGGATGTTCAAGACTTCGAGGCCGGGATTGCCGAGCGTTTCCGCGAAGACGAGCCTTGTCTCCGGTCGGATCACGCTCGCGAACGCTTTCGCGTCGCGGGGGTCGACGAAGCTGGTCTCGATGCCAAAGCGGGGGAGGGTAAGTTTCAGGAGATTGACGCTGCCGCCGTAAAGCGATTTCGAGGCGACGATGTGGTTGCCGGCGCCCATGAGCGTCGCGATCGCGAGGTGAAGTGCGGCCTGACCGCTGGCGGTCGCCACGCATCCGCACCCGCCCTCAAGTGACGCGATACGCTCCTCCAAAACGGCCACAGTCGGGTTGGAAATGCGCGAATAGATGTGTCCCGCACGCTCCAAATTGAAGAGCGACGCCGCCTGGTCCGAGTCCCGAAACACGTAGGACGTGGTCTGGTAGATCGGCACCGCGCGCGCGCCCGTGACCGGATCCGGCTGCTGCCCGCCATGGAGCGCCATGGTGTCGAACTTTAGAAACTTCGGGTCGACCATCGCTAAGTACCTCCCCAGTACACCGCACCAACCATCCCGTCCTAGGTCAGGAAGGCAAGGCAACACAAGGCTTTCTGTCGTTAACTCGGATTTAACCAAAGTCTGCTTCAATCAGGGCCTCTGATCTCAGGAGGCTTTTTGACGTGCACGCCAAGCCCATGATTGACGATCCAGCGGATGATCTCACGCCACTCATCCGCGAACTGACGTCAAGGCCGGACGTTCTCCGGCAAGACCTCCAGAGCCTTCGATTCGCCCTTGACCGCCATGGCCCGATCGATCGGCGTCAGGCGGCCGAGTTCTTTCGTGCCAATCGCATCATACGCACTGACCAGGACGGCTGGTACGAGCTCTATCTGGCAGCTCTGACCGGTTTCTTCCTGAAATATCAAGAGGATAGGTTCATCCTGCCTGAGCATTCAGCTGCGCTGCTGCTTGGCTGGTTGGGTGGTGAGGAGTCGATCGCGGATGTTGGCGAGAGGCGGCTTACCCTAAGGCTACTCCTGCGGGCCGCCGATGTTCCCGATTGCTTCGAGCGCCGTATCCTAGATGCCATTGCCGAGGCGTTGATCCATCAGCCGTATCGATGGTCTGGCGACGGCGTTCGTACTCCCGGCGTGATCGACGCGCTCGATCTCCATCTGATCGGAAACCTGGCTTGTCGATCCGGCAATCAGCCAACCAACAGGCTCAGCCGCATCATGGTCGCCTTCCTGCTGACTCTCGAGCGCGGACCATGCCGCTTTGCCGACCCTGCAGCATGGCGGCGGCTTCTGGTCGACTGTCTGGCGCGGCATCTGTCTCAGGGCCTGATGCCGGAACGTGACGTCGCATCGGCTTCGAGCAGCCGAAGTATAAGTGATCTGAGTGCCCTACTTGACGAATGCTGCGGTCCAGGCATGGACGACCATCTTCGCGACGAAGTCCTCTCGGAGGTGGAGGAGCGCGTCGCATCATATGCTTAGGCCAATGTCTGCCGACGGCCTGCCTCGATTCTGTGCCGTCCATTGCATTCTGATTCGAGGGCGAGTTCCAGAAGGAAAGCTCTCGATCGATCAGAACCCCTCGACCACGATCTTGCCTTTGGCCTGACCGGTTTCGATCAGCCGGTGGGCTTCGCGCATGTTGGCTGCGTTGATCGGTGACAGCACTTGATCGACGGTCGTCCTGATCCGACCCGCGTTGATCTCGTCCGCGACCCAGGAAAGCAGCTCGTGTTGCTGGATCATGTCGGGCGTCTGGTACATGGCGCGTGCGAACATGAACTCCCAATGGAGGCTCGCAGCCTTCGACTTCATCGCCTCCATCGGCATGGGCAGATGGGTGTCGTCGATGGTGACAATGCCGCCTTGCGGGCGGATGAGTTCGACCGCCGTCGCCCAATGGCGCATGTCATTGAAGATCGCGATATGGTCGACATGCTCCATGCCGAGCGCTCTGATCTGGGCGACCATGTCTTCCCGGTGGTTGATCACGTGATCCGCGCCGAGTTTCTTGACCCAGGCCGTCGTCTCTGGCCGTGACGCCGTCGCGATCACCACGAGACCGGCATGCTTGGCGAGCTGGATACCAATCGACCCGACACCACCGCCGGCGCCAATAATCAGAATCGACTGCCCCTCATCCGCGCCATCCCGGTCGATGCCGAGACGATCGAAGAAGGACTCGTAGGCGGTGATCGTGGTGAGCGGCAGCGCGGCCGCTTCGGCATGGCTGAGCGAAGACGGCTTTCGTCCAACGATGCGCTCATCCACCAGCTGAAATTCGGCATTGCAGCCAGGCCGGGTGATGTCGCCCGCATACCAGACGTCGTCGCCGGGCTTGAACAGCTCAACCTGATCACCGACCGCCTCGACGATGCCGCTCGCATCCCAGCCAATCACACGCGGCGGATCTTCGACGACACCTTCCTTCCCCCGACCGCCGCGCACCTTGGTGTCGACCGGGTTGACGGCAATCGCTTTCACCGCGACCAGAATGTCCCGTCCTTTGGGCTCCGACTTCGGCAGATCAACGTCGAGGAACGACCTCTGGTCCTCGATTGGCAAATACTCTCTGATGGCCACCGCTTTCATCGCTGTCTCCCCTTCAAACCTCTCAGCCAATCCTCGTCATCTCGTTCAACTTGAACGCCTCAACCGCTCCGTCAGTCGCAGCCACATAAGCGGCGAGATGGGGTGTGTTCATATGGGTCTGCCAAAGGTCGCGGCTCTCCCAGTTCTCGAAGAACATGAAGTGCGTAGGGTCGTCGTTGTCCTGATGCAGATCATACTGGATGCAGCCCTTCTCGGCGCGTGTGATGTCGATGAGCCTCAGGAGTTCCGATTTGACCAGGTCGATTTTGTCTGCCTTGGCGTGAATATTGGCGACGATGGTGAGCGGCATGACCTTCCTCCTTGTACAGACGATGTCAGCGGGATATCGATGAAGGCATAATCGAGCAAGTACGCACCTTTTTGTTCGGTAGGTACAGTTTGTATCCTATGGAGGCCTCATGCGCTTCGAGAGTTATGACTGCTCGCGCGGTTGCCCGGTGGAAGCGACGCTGGAGCTGATTGGCGGCAAGTGGAAGGGTGTGGCGCTCTATCATCTGCTTGACGGTGCCAAGCGCTACAACGAGCTGAAGAGAGAGGTCGGAACCGTCACCCAGCGAATGTTGACGAAACAGCTGAGAGAACTCGAGCGCGACGGGTTGATCGTTCGGAAGGTCTTCCCTGTCGTCCCGCCCCATGTCGAGTACAGCCTGAGCGAGAAGGGACGGACACTGCAGCCGATCCTGCTGGCGCTTCGTGATTGGGGGGAACGTTACGGCCTTGAGTCATGATTATCGAATTTTTTTCCAATTGATAAAAATTTCGAATCCTGACTAACTGTTCGGCAATGGTCCAACCAAGTGTGGGAACGCTCATGCCGCTCACCGCCGGACGTCTGCCAGCTGCGGACATCGCACGCAATTTCGAGGACCTGCATCCGCCGCTCTCCGACCACGAGGCCCTGGTGGCAGCGGACCGTTGTTATTTCTGTCACGATGCGCCCTGTGTTACGGCTTGTCCCACCGAGATCGACATTCCGATGTTCATCCGCCAGATCGCGGCCGGGCACCCGAAAGCCGCCGGCAAGACGATCCTGGAGCAGAATATCCTGGGCGGCATGTGCGCGCGCGTCTGCCCTACGGAAACCTTGTGCGAGCAGGCCTGCGTACGCGAGGCGGCCGAGGGCAAACCCGTTCTGATCGGGCGCTTGCAGCGTCACGCCACCGATGCGGTCATGGCGACCGGCAAGCAGCCCTTTGTGCGAGCCCCCGCCACCGGGAAAACGGTCGGTGTGGTGGGCGCCGGCCCGGCCGGACTCGCAGCGGCACACCGCCTCGCCATGTACGGCCATGAGGTTGAGGTCTATGAGGCACGGCTTAAGGGCGGCGGGCTCAACGAATATGGTATTGCCGCCTATAAGACGATCGACGACTTCGCCGCCAAAGAGCTGGACTGGCTCCTCGGCATCGGCGGCATCGACCTCAAGATCGGTCAGCGGCTGGGCGACGGCCTGTCGCTCGACTTTCTTAAGGGACGTCATGACGCCGTCCTCCTGTCGATCGGGCTCGACGGTGTCAACGCGCTCCGAGTCGAGGGCAACCATCTGGATGGCGTCGAGGATGCCGTCGACTTCATCGCACGCGTTCGTCAGCAAAATCGCGCAGCCGTCCCGGTCGGCCGCCACGTGGTTGTGATCGGCGGTGGCATGACCGCTGTCGATGCCGCCGTGCAGGCGAAGCTCCTGGGTGCCGAAACTGCCACCATCGCCTATCGCCGGTCACGAACCGCGATGGGTGCGAGTCAATTCGAGCAGGATTTGGCGACGTCCAAGGGCGTCACCATCCGCGATCACCTGCAGCCGCTTCGCCTCGACGGCGAGGGGACTGTCGAAGCGATCACGCTCGCCTACACCAGCACCACCAATGGCGGTCTGGAGAACACAGGCGAGACCGTGACCCTGGAGGCCGACCAGGTGTTGAAAGCGATCGGCCAGACGCTGGACTGCCCCCTCGACCTCGGCATCGACGGCAAGAAGATCGCTGTTGACGCCGAGGGTCGAACCTCCCTCTCTGGCATCTGGGCAGCCGGCGATTGCGCTGCGGGCGGCGATGATCTCACGGTGACCGCGGTCGCCGAGGGGCGTGATGCGGCGGAGAGCATCCACCGACATCTGACGGAGGGCTGATGATGGTCGACTTGAGGAACGACTTCGTCGGGATCAAATCACCCAACCCCTTCTGGCTGGCCTCGGCGCCGCCGACCGATAAGGAATACAATGTCCGTCGCGCGTTCGAAGCGGGTTGGGGCGGCGTGGTGTGGAAGACCCTCGGCCTCGACGGCCCGCCGATCGTCAACGTCAACGGCCCGCGCTATGGCGTGGTCTACGGTGCCGATCGGCGCGTCCTCGGCATGAACAATATCGAGCTGATCACCGACCGCCCGCTGCAGACCAATCTCGACGAGATCAAGGTGGTCAAGCGCGACTATCCCGACCGCGCCGTGGTCGTCTCCCTGATGGTGCCTTGCGAGGAGCCCTGCTGGAAAGACATCCTCACCCGCGTCGAGGACACCGAGTGCGACGGCGTCGAGCTCAACTTTGGCTGTCCCCACGGGATGTCCGAGCGCGGCATGGGTTCGGCGGTCGGCCAGGTGCCAGACTACATCGAAATGGTCACCCGCTGGTGCAAGACCCACAGCCGCATGCCGGTGATCGTCAAGCTGACACCCAACATCACCGACATCCGCTACCCCGCGCGCGCCGCAAAGAATGGCGGGGCCGATGCGGTCAGCCTGATCAACACTGTGCAATCGATCACCTCGGTCAATCTTGACAGTTTCTCGCCCGAGCCCGAGATCGACGGCAAAGGCTCCCACGGCGGCTATTGCGGTCCTGCGGTCAAACCCATCGCCCTCAACATGGTTGCCCAGATCGCTCGGGACGCCGAGTGCGTTGACTTGCCTATTTCTGCGATTGGTGGCGTCACGACCTGGCGTGATGCCGCCGAGTTCATCACCCTTGGTGCGGGTAATATTCAAGTCTGCACAGCCGCCATGACCTACGGCTTTCGCATCGTCACTGAGATGATCGAAGGCTTGAAGAGTTGGATGGACGAAAAGGGTCACGCCAACATCGAAGCTATCCAGGGCCGCGCCGTTCCCAATTTCACTGAATGGCAGCACCTCAATCTCAACTACGTCACCAAGGCGCGCATCGACCAGGACAGCTGCATCAAATGCGGCCGCTGCTTTGCCGCCTGCGAGGACACGTCACATCAAGCCATTACGATGAGCGAAGACAGAACCTTCGAGGTCTTCGATGAAGAGTGCGTCGCCTGCAATCTCTGCATCAATGTCTGCCCTGTGGAGGGCTGCATCACCATGGAGCAGCTGGAAGTGGGCGCGATCGACAAGCGCACCGGTCGGCCCGTCCCGGGAGAGCATGGCGACTGGACGACGCATCCGAACAACCCGATGTGCGAGGCGGCTGAGTAGCCCGGACGCTGACCTGCACTTCGACTCCATGATCGATCCTGACTTAAGCGTCGCCACCCCACGCGATTAGCAGATACACTTCAGCCCTATGAATAGTCATCTCAAAGGGCTGGCCATCACCACGCTTGGTGTCTTGTTCGTCGTACCGGACTCCCTCTTCGTTCGGCTGATCGATGCCGAGCCGATGGTCACCGCCTTTTGGCGGGCCATGATCTCAGGGATGCTCATCCTGTTGGCATTGCCGCTTGTTCAAGGCGTGAGCGTATTCTCCACGATCCGTCGTACGGGCTGGGTAGGCGTGATCTACGCGCTGCTCATCGGCTCGGCGGCGCCCGCTTTCGTCCTGGCAATCACCCATACAAGTGTGGCCAATGCGGTGTTCATCTTCGCCGCCACGCCGGTCTTCGCCGCCGTCATCAGCAGAGTTTTCCTGGGTGAGCCCATCCGCCTTCGCATGGTGCTCACCATGCTGACGGTGTTGGTCGGCCTTGGGATCATTGCCTTCGGCTCGGGATCCACGGAACTGGCATCCTGGAAAGGCGATCTTTGGGCGCTCTATGTCTCGATGGCCTTCGCCGCTGCCTTGACAGCAGTGCGCAAAGTCAGGGAAACGCCGATGATCCCGGTCATTCCGATCGCCTATATCGGCGCAGCCTTGGTGATTGGAGCGTTCGTCTCGCCCCTGTCCGCCTTCCAGGCGCAATGGCCGCTGTTCTTGGGGCATGGGGCCTTCATCGCCGTGGCCACTTGTCTCCTCACCTTGGGTCCTCGCTTCATCAGCTCTGCCGAAGTGTCGCTCCTGATCCTGCTGGAATCCGTGCTCGCCCCCATTTTGGTGTGGGTGGCGATCGGAGAAGATCCGGGACCTTGGGCACTGGTGGGGGGAGCCGTCGTGATCGGCGCACTCTTGGTGTCGAACATCTACGTACTGAAGTCGCGCGCAAGCGTGCAGCCATAGATGGATGTCAGACTTATCGCATCCGCAACCCGTCCAGAAAAATCGACGTCAGCGCCTCAGCCGCGCTACCGAAACGCGCGTCGCTGTCATCACCGAGAAGGGCGCGGACCTGGACGTCGAAATCGGCGTAATGCTGAGTCGTTGCCCAGATGGCGAAAATCAGATGATGGGGGTCGATTTTCCTGAGGCGGCCCTCATCCATCCACGCTTGAATGACCGCAGCTTTGGCGTCGACGCTCGCCCGGAGATCGCCGGCCAGCACGTCTTTCAGGATCGGGGCACCTCTGATCATCTCGTTGGCGAAAAGGCGGCTTTCCATGGGGAAGTCGCGGGCGAGCTCTATCTTTCTGCTGATATAGGTGGCGATCTGTTCGGTCGGCTCTCCTTTGGAGTCGAGGTCCAGGAGAGGGCCGAGCCAGTCCTTGAGCAGGCCTTCGAGCAGGCTTCGATAGATGTCGTCCTTGGTCGGGAAGTAATAGAGCAGGTTCGGCTTGGACATGCCTGCCGCCTCAGCGATGGCGTCGACCGTGGCACCGCGAAAGCCGTCCCTTGAAAAGATCTTCAGCGCCGCGCGCTCGATGATGGCGCGGTTTTTCGCCTGGATGCGTGTCGGTTTTTTCGTGGCCAATGCCATGTTCTCACGCGCTTTTTCGGGACAAATTCCTTGACCCGATCGACTATGTTGCTAGCGTCGATTTTACCAAATGGTCAAGAAGGCCCCATCTGCTAAGGCATAGGGTTGGAGAGGGTGGAGAACATGGCGGCTCCGGGAGAAAACCTCAAGATTGACGGCGAGAGGCTCTGGGACAGCCTCATGGAGATGGCCAAGATCGGCCCCGGCATCGCCGGCGGCAACAACCGCCAGACCCTCACGGACGATGACGCCAAGGGCCGTGCGCTTTTTCAGAAGTGGTGCGAGGCCGAGGGGCTGCGCATGGGCCTCGACCAGATGGGCAACATGTTCGCAAGGCGCGAAGGCTCGGACCCCGATGCGCTGCCGGTCTATGTCGGCTCCCACCTCGACACCCAGCCGACCGGCGGCAAGTATGATGGCGTCCTTGGCGTGCTTGGCGGACTCGAGATCATCCGCACCCTCAACCAGCTTGGCATCAAGACCAAGCACCCGATCGTGGTCACCAACTGGACCAACGAGGAGGGTACGCGCTACGCACCGCCGATGCTGGCCTCTGGCGTGTTCGCCGGCATCCATGCCCAGGACTGGGCCTATGCACTGGAGGATGCGGACGGCAAGAAATTCGGCGACGAACTGGTACGCATCGGCTGGCGCGGCGACGAG
>JBCCIN010000214.1:0-8835 GCA_039028235.1 Pseudomonadota bacterium | reverse complement strand
GTGAGCGACAGCGATCTTGGCGGCATGAAGGAAGTGGTGGTCGCGATCAAAGGCCAGGGCGTGTTCGCACGCCTCAAATATGAAGCGGGCGTGCACCGAGTGCAGCGCGTGCCGGCGACCGAGACTCAGGGCCGCATCCATACCTCAGCGGCAACCGTAGCCGTGCTGCCCGAGGCCGAAGAGGTCGACGTCAGGATCGAAGACAAGGACCTTCGCATCGACGTGTTCCGCGCATCCGGCCCCGGCGGTCAGTCGGTCAACACCACGGACAGCGCGGTGCGCATCACGCATATTCCATCAGGCATCGTGGTCAGCCAGCAGGACGAAAAATCACAGCACAAGAACAAGGCCAAAGCCCTTCGCGTACTGCGTGCACGCCTCTACGAAGCGGAACGGGCGGCGCGCGACGCCGAGCGTGCTCAGGACAGAAAAGGCCAGGTCGGCTCAGGCGATCGCTCCGAACGCATCCGCACCTACAATTTTCCGCAGGGCCGCTGTTCCGATCACCGCATCAATCTCACCCTCTACAAGCTCGACAAGATCATGACCGGCGAGGCCCTCGACGAAGTGATCGACCAGCTCATCGCCGAAGACCAAGCCGTCCAGCTCGCCGAAACCCAACCGGGTTAACCCGAACGTCGACAGTACCGTTTTGGGCGCACCTGCCTGATTGCGGAAACACCGTAAACGGCAGAACGGTGCTGCCAGCACTTTGCTGACTGAACGGCGTCGCCACGGATGTTCCTTCCAGGCTGCGCGCGCAGCGGGACGCGAAGAACGGCTGCGTTCATTCTTCCTTAACCCGCCAAGACTATCATCCGGCCTGCCTTGCAGCTCCATGCGATCCTGGGAGTCCGAGCTCGCCCAAGCTCTCCCGGCAGGCGGGCGAATTCCCAGGATCGCATGACCAGGGAACGGTGTGACATAGAAGCGTAAAGAAAGCCTAAAGCCAGAACGGAACCTGCCGCAGGCGATGCGGTTAGCCGCGATGGAGGCGGTGGCCGGTAGGACGGGGGGCTGCCGCCAGAAACTCAATGCCTCTTTCTGCGACTCGCCCGGTTACGAAGCGTTCCGTCAACCAGACCAATCACGTCCGTCGAGTCGCCGCCAAGTCAAACCTGCGGTGGCCCACCGCTGGGGGTGCTCATGTCTTCGAGGGCCGCGTTGGCGCGTTTGGTCGCGGCCTCGAAACGATCCTCGAAGCTCGCCATGTTCTTCTTCGGCTCCTTGAAGAAGGCCGTCATCTTCAGCACGCCGACGAAGGCCTTGGAGAACAGGCGGCCCGGCAGGCGCATCGGCCGGTCGAACTGGATCAGGAGCACGGTGCGCTCCTCGTCCGTATCGTTCCAGACCTCATGGTCGTAGCCATCGCAGAACATCAGCGTCTTGCCGGGACGCCAGACCAGGATTTCATCCTCAACGCGAATGCGGCAGCGTTCGGCCTGCTCGGGGATGATCAAGCCGAGATGGCAAGTGAGGATGCCTTTGGTGACCCCGCGATGTGCCGGGATGTGATAGCCGGGGGCCAGGATCGAGAACCAAGCCGTCTGGATGCCTGGAATCTGCTCCAGCAGCCTCGTGGTTTCCGGTGCCTGCGCGCAATTCTTGGCGAGCTTCTCGCCGAAGCCGAAGAGAAAGAAGGTGCGCCAGCTGCCTCCTTTGGAGATGCGCTTTTGATCCGGCGAAACCTCGTCGAAGGACGGGATGCTTTCCCGGTGCTGGAGAATGGATCTCGCCTCGTCGCGCACCGCTTCCCAGTTGGCTTCGAGCGTCCTGGTGAACGGAAAGGCAGAGGTGTCGAGCACTGGCGTGTCGGGCACCAGCGACTGACGGCCGAGAAATTCCGACATGGAACGAATGAACGTCTTGCCGGTCTGCTTTACCAGACGGCGACGGCGCTTTTTGAGCTGGCCGAAAAAGCTTCCCTGGACCTGATCCATGACCCCTCCCGAGCGCATGACCGCCGATCGGCGGCAGCGGAATTCGTTTGAGAGACGACACCCGAAGGTTTGGTAGACAACCCCGGCGCCCGCGTAAAGCCCCTGGATAACCGTCGAGACGGCTCAGGAGGCGAGGCCGCCTTGAAGACTACGGCCATTGCTGCGAGCTGCGGCCGCGTGTTCGATCTTGGCGGCGACATTCCGGTTCCTCGCCACCAGCCTTTTGACGTCCCGCTGGCGCAGCACCAGAAGACGGCAATAGCCGAGCGCCACAACATCGGCATTGCGCCGTCTGGCCGGTCCCAGAAGAGCGAGTTCGCCAAAAAAGTCACCAGTCTTTAGCTTCACCGGCTCGGGCGAGACGCGGACCTCAAGGGCGCCGGAGGCAATGAAATACATCTCATAGCCGCGCTCGCCCTTGGTCACGACCATCTCCCCTGGAGCCACGAGGCGTGAACGCAGGCGGCGTTTGAGCCAGCGCTGCTCCTTTACATCGAGATCCTGAAACAAGGGCACGGCCGCGATCAGCGACTGCGGATCGAGCCCCATGTCGAGATGCGGCCGCTTTCGGCTTTGCTGGATCAGGCGCTCGGCATGACTGATCAGGGATCGATGCAACTGGTCGCCGACGACCCCATCCCGAAACAGCCGGCCATAGCGGGCTTCCTCCCAGCGCAGCCCGACCCGCTGCAGCGCGGCCGTGCGGAGGGCGCGGGCATATTGCGGATATTGCAGCTCGAGCGCTTCAAGTTCAGCGCTGATCAGCCCTAACCGCTTGTCCAGCAGCTTTTGCAGATTGTCCCGCGCGTCATCAGCGATAAGTGCCGCCATGCGATCGGCATTGAACAGGCAAAGCTCCTGAAGCGCATTTTCGGTTTCGACCAGCACATCGAAGCGCCTGGCCAGCAGCCGGGCGAGTGGACGGTCCTGCCGAAGCCAGCGCTGTAGAAAAAGGGCGACGCGAAACCGGCGCGGAAAGGCGAGCAGATCCGTCATCATCGCCTCATAGCCTTCACGGCCGCGAAGGCGCGTGGCATCGGCCAGACGGTCAGCCTGGTTACGCAGGATGGTGGTCGTGGTGACGCCGATCACACCATCCTCGAAACGCCTCCTGTACAGCCGCTTCTCCTGGCTGGCGAGAATGGTCAGGCCCAGTCTCAGGCGATCGCCGAAGGGGGCCGCGTGGCCGGCATCGAGACGCTCGGCCTCGTCGAGCCGGGTCCGATAGGTGATCTCGATATCGGACATCACGGCCTGCTCGACGCCGCGCTGACCGGCGAGCGCCAGAACATGATCCCGTCCCTCTGCCATGGTCGCGGCGACGATACGCTGCCGCAGGCGTCGATTGCTTTCAGACAGCCGATCCAGCCCCAGCCAATGGGTGACCCGTGCCAGACTGGCCGCGTTGATCAGGAGCGTGACCAGGACGAAGCCGCAACCTAGAGCACCGAGCAGCTCTCGCTCATTCTCCGAGAGCGCGGTCGTCTCGGCGAGGCTGATTGTCAGGATCAATGTGACCGCGCCCCGCACACCACCCCACCAGACCAGGGTCTTTTGACGCTGATTGAGCGATGTCGTCAGGCCGAGGCGGGCGATCGCCGGCAGCATCGCGAACAGGATGACCGCCCTCGCGGCGAAGGCGGCAAGTACCACCGCGATCAGGTAGAGGACGCCGCCCATCTCCAGGTTCATCAGAAAGCCGGGTGCAAGCGAAGCGCCGATCAGGAGGATAAGCCCGTTGGCCCAAAAGCCGATCTGAGTCCAGACGGCGGTCACCAGCGGCCAGTTGCGCGGCCCCATGCGCACATCGCCGATGACCGCGGTGGCAAGGCCCGCGATGACCACGGCGACCACGCCCGATGCGCCGAGCAACAGCTGCGCCGTCAAGAACGCGGCATAGGCGAGCGCGACGGTCAGGCTGGTCTCGGCAAGTTCAGATCCCTTGAGGAAGGGATAGAGAAGCGCGAACAAATAAGCGAGAGCGAAGCCCGTGAACGCCCCGAGGGAGAAGGTGTAGAGGAATGTCAGGATCGATCCGCCAAAGGTGATCGACTGGCCGGGTGCCAGGCTGGCGATCAGAATGGTGAAGAGTGCGATCGCAGCAGCGTCGTTCAGGAGACTTTCGCCTTCGAGGATGACCAAAAGGCGCTTGGGCGCGCCGAGCTTCTTGAAGATGGTGATCACCGCCGCCGGATCGGTGGTCGAGATGGTGGCGCCGAGAAGAAGGCAGGCGATCAATGTTAGATCAGAGACAGCAAACAAGGCGCCGCCGACGAGAAGCGTCGCCGCGATCACCGCGACCACCGCCATCAGCATTACGACCGCGAGATCTTCCAGGAGTCGTCTGACATCGACCGCCAGCGCCATCTCGAACAGCAGCGGCGGGAGGAAAACGAACAGCAGGCTCTGGCTATTGATCGCGAGGTTATCGAAGAACCAAGCGTCATAGCTGTCGAGCGCTAGGGTGGTATAGGTGATGCCCGAAAGTTCGGCGAGCCCACCGATCGCGAGGCCGATCACAGCAACAACCGTCGGCAGCGGCAGGCTCAGACGTTCGGCGACGGGCACCAGGAGCCCGATCAGCATGAACCCGGCGATCAGCGCGAGCAGACCCGATGTCACGATGTCCATGGGCACCGTTGTTAAAGCCAGGACGCCGCCATGACAATGCGGCCGACGATTGTGCCGGTGATGCCGTCATGTCGGACGAATCCCGGCCCCTCGAAAACATGGCAGCATGCCCTCGATGCTGGTATCCAGTGTAGCAATCCAATGAGGGGGGCGTATCACCTGCATCGGCGTTCGAGAGAGAACCGCGTGCCCCCTGTCTGTGAAAACGCCGGTTCAGCTGCACCCTTTGACGCCAAAAAAGGCCAACGTCCATGCATCTCGCCCGCTTTTCCCGCCAGCACTTCGCCCATCTGCCGACCCCGCTCGAGCCGATGCCCAACCTCACCAGACTGCTCGGCGGCCCCAACCTTTACGTCAAGCGGGACGACTGCACCGGGCTCGCCACCGGTGGCAACAAGACACGAAAGCTGGAATTTCTAATCGGCGACGCGCTCGACAAGGGTGCCGATGTGCTCGTCACCCATGGCGCTGTCCAGTCGAACCATGTGCGCCAGACCGCTGCGGCCGCCTGCCGCTACGGTCTCCAGTGCGAGGCGCTTCTCGAGCAGCGGGTGCCCGGCTATGGCGAGCGATACGACCTCACCGGCAATGTCCTGTTCGATCGGATGTTCGGCGCGACGCTCGACTATCTTCCCGCCGGGACCGATATGGACGAAGCCTGCGCCGAGCGTGTGGACGCTATTCGGGCGCGCGGCGGCAAGCCCTACTACATCCCCGGCGGCGGCTCCAACGCGGTGGGCGCGCTCGGTTACGCCAATTGCGCGCTCGAATTGCTGCAGCAGGCCAACGATCGCAGCCTTCGCATCGACTGCGTGGTTCACGGCACCGGCAGCGCCGGCACCCAATCAGGGCTCGTTGCCGGGCTGGAAGGGGCGAATTCAGGAATCGATGTGCTCGGGATCTGTGTGCGCCGATCGGATCACCGACAGCAGGAAGCCATCGTGCACAAGCTCGCTTCAGCGACGGCGGATAAGCTCGGGATCAAGGGCGGCATCGATGCGAGCCGAGTCATGGCCAATGGCGACTATGTCGGCGACGGCTACGGCCTGCCGACGGAGGGAACCTATGAGGCGATCGATCTGCTCGCCCGCCATGAAGGCATTCTCCTGGACCCGGTGTACTCGGCCAAGGGCATGGCCGGTCTGATCGATCTGATCCGAAAAGGCCGGGTCGATAAGGACGAGAATGTCGTCTTTCTGCACACCGGCGGCGCGATGGCGCTCTTCGCTTATGAGGAACGCTGGAGCGCCTGAAGCCGCAGTCCGGCGTTCAGCAAGGTCTATCCGCGATTGCCGTGATCGCGCTGCCAGGGCAGACGCAAACGGGTCGAAACTTCGCGATCGCGCTCCCAAGGATCACGTACGGGCTCGCCTTCCTTGGGTTGACGAAGCGGCCGGCGACGTGCTGCCGGCTCGGTCTGAAGGTATTCAACCTCGGCAACCCGCCGCCCCCGGCGGATCCTCTCGACCCGTACTTTCACATCATGCCTCTTTCACTGGGATTAGCTACGCCGCAGTCTAACAGGATAGCGCGATTGATGAATAGTATTATTCAATCTTAAGTAGATTTTTTTCACATGGCCATCCTGCAAATTTGTAAAAAAACGGCACAATCCCGTGATTTCTCTGCAAAAATGCAGGCGCCTGCTGTGGCCGAAGGATAACGCCTTTAAAGCGATTTCTAATCCTGTGATTTTTTCCTCTGGATTGATGGAATAAGCAAAGCGAACATCTGTTAGGTAGATTATCTCCGGGTTGCATGACTATTAAAAGTTTGGAGCTTTGCAATGAACGACACGTCACTCGATCAGGCTGTTATCCAAACGATGAACGAGCTGATGCGCGCGAGCAGCGACTGCGCCGAGTTCGATCCTGGCATGTCCGCAAAATTCGCCGCGGCCGCCAAGGACCTCGGGCGTGATCTTGGAATCACATCGAACGAAACGGACGAGCCGGCGGAACCCGTGCTGGATCACGTCGACGAGCAAGAGGAGGAGGACGAGTTTCGCGATTTGCTGCACCTCCTCAATCTTCAGAAGAAGGCGGTTGCCGCGGCCGAGATGGAGATGCAACCCAAGTCGCGCTTCGGCTGGCTCGGCCTCGATGTCTGGTCCAGGTGGTAGCGCTGCCGCTCAGCTGGTCCTGATCGCCAGGAAATGGCCGGTGGACCAGTCGAGATCGAGGCTGACGAAACGCGGATCTGCCTCGATCTCGGCGATCAGTTTGGCGGCAAGCGCTGCTCCTTCCACCCATCCTCTCGTCGGTGAGAGATCATCGACCACGTAGAATCCGCCCTTCGCGACCAGATCCAGCGCCAGATCACGTCGCTCATATTTCCCAGGCATGGCATCGGCGAAGATGAGATCGAAGCGCTGGCCAAGCGCGCCTGCACCTTCGAGAAAGGTCACGGCATCCTCGACGACGACGTTCAGGCGCTGATCGAGATGAGCCTTGGCCACTGCCGATCCGGTGCCGTCGATATCCACGGTCCAGAGTTCCGCATCAGCGCTCATGCCATCGAGAATCCAGGCAGATGAGACGCCGAAGCCTGTTCCCAGGTTCAAGAGGCGCCCCTTGGGCTTGGCTGCCGCCAGCACCCTCAAAAGTGCTCCGGTCTCGGGCGCACAGCTCTCCTCGAAGCCTTGTTTTGCCGCTTCCTCGCGCAACGTCTCGACGATCGCCGGCTCCAGCAACGTCATGTCGCCTCCTCCTCATCCGTCACGCGTTCACATAGTACGCTCACGGGGTTTCGGCCATCAGTCGCCTTCGGTCTTCTCCGGATAGGCGATCGCCCGAACCTCGATCTCCTCGTCCCCGCCGGGCTTGCGCACAGGCACCCAGTCACCGACTTTCGCCCGCAGCAGAGCTCGCGCGACCGGTGACACGAGGCTGATCTCGCCCTGATCGAGGCGCGCCTCGTCGACGCCGACGATGGTGACGGTGCGCTCCCGTTCGTCCTCGTCAGCATAGGTCACGGTGGCGCCGAAGAAGACCCGATCGCGCAAGGACTGCGCCGCGGGATCGACGATCTTCGCCTTCTCCATCCGCTTGATCAAAAAGCGCATGCGACGGTCGATCTCGCGAAGGCGCTTCTTGCCGTAGATATAATCGCCATTCTCGGAGCGATCGCCATTGCCCGCTGCCCAGGAGACGACCTCGACCACCTTTGGGCGCTCGACAGAACGGAGTTCATGCAGTTCTGCCTGAAAGCGGGCGGCACCTGCCGGCGTCAGATAGGCGTCGGCATCGACCGGCAGCGGCGCTGGCCCGTCGTCGTCAAACATCGGTGTCAGCGGGGCCGGCAAACCTGAAGAAGACACAGCATCGCATCGCCGCCATTTTCAAGACGATAGGCTGTCCCCGCTTCGAGATCGACGCTGTCGCCCATTTGCAGGCGCTTCTGCTCGTCGCCCCGATCGAGCATGCCGCTGCCCGAGATGACCAGCCAATGCAGATCGGTTTCGGCATCTTCGACATGGTCAATGACTTGTCCCGGAAGGATTTCCAGCTTCTGGATGACGGCGTCATCGCTCACCTCCAAAAGCTTGGCGCGTCCCCAGCGCTGGTCAAGGGTGCGGTGCACGATCGTCTCGCTGCGTCCGTCTTTGTTCAACTCGGCGACCAGCGCCTTCACCGGTTCGCTCCGCTCGCGGTCGACAACCAGCACGGCATCCTCGGTCTCGATCACCGCGAGATCGCTAACGCCGGCGCATGCCACCAGCCGGCTGCCGGCATGAACCAGGCAGTTTTGGGCATCCTGCAGCAGCACATCCCCACGGCACGCATTGCCGCCAGCGTCCCTCGCCGATCGTTCCCAGATCGCCTGCCAGGAGCCGAGATCGGTCCAGTCTGGATTGCACGGCACCACCGCGATGCGCGACGCCCGTTCCATCACCGCCTTGTCGATCGGCATCGACGGGATCTCATCGTAAAGAGCCTTTGGCGGGCGGATGCTGCCGTCTCCTGTTGCGACGGTTTCGCCATAGGCCGCCTCGGTCGCCGCCAGGATCGAAGGCTCGTGCATGCTGAGCTCTTCCAGGATGCGATCGGCCCGAAACAAGAACATGCCACTGTTCCAGAGATAGCGCCCCTCCGCGAGCATCGCTTTCGCCGTTTCCAGGTCTGGCTTCTCGACGAAACGCTCGACATCGAGAACGGGTGATCCCCCAGCCTCTTTCTGTGCGGCGGCGATATAGCCATAGCCGGTTTCAGGCCGTGTCGGCTGAATGCCGAAGGTCAGGAGATCGCCTTCGGCCGCTGCGGAC
>JBCCIN010000213.1:0-8875 GCA_039028235.1 Pseudomonadota bacterium | reverse complement strand
CTGGCGGCGACAGCGGATTTAAGATCTTCGAAGCTCATGTATTCTCGTCCTTTTGTGCACGATGCGCGGTCCGTATCACATAAATAATTGATCGGCCAAGCTTATCGGAGAGGGACATCAGCCACGGGGTGGTAAAACGACGCCGCGCCGCCGATGTCGAGGCCGCTTCAATGGCTATTGCGATCGTGCCGATGCGAGGCTTACTGGCGAAGTTTGACCCGAACCGGAAGCAAGCTTTCGTGCCAGCTTCGCTCGATGGTCCTTTTCTTGTAGGTTTGACCAGACAAATTGTCACGTTTTGTGGCGTTCACCACATCAATCATTATTCGAAGGTTCTATGAATTGTTCTCAGGCAATGGGCCCATCGATACCGACATGGAGGCATCAATGGCTTCGATCGAGTTTCCTAGTAATCGTCGTCGCAGCTCATGGTTGTCGAGCCGCTGGACGTCTTCGTTGGCCCTACTTATCAATCGCCTAAAGCTCCGCCAGGCAGCTGCTCGCGAACGTCGCCAGTTGAGGTCTCTTGATAATGACATTTTGATGGATATAGGCCTGAGCCGAACGGATGTTCAACGCGAAGCTAGCCGGTCCTTTTGGGATACGGATGGCATGGATTTGCGGTAGCTCTCTGTCGCTGCAAGGACGGCTGTCCTGAACGGGACAGTACAAATAGTGGCTGCACCACGAAGGAGAATCCCCGCCTACGGCAGCAACTGCCTTGAAAACACGCATTCGCTAGCCATCGCCAGTGCGTGTTGCTGACCCCAAACCGTAGAAATCCAATACGGTAACGGGGTAGCAAATCAAACATGCGGCCAGTTCTGATTGTTGGCAGGCTCCTAAACATATTGACAAAGCCTGACTGATTACTAAATGTAAAGTTCGCCATTAAACTTCGATCTAAAAGTCAACAAAGCAATGAACGGAAATGAAAATAGAACTAAAAGTCGCCTTGTTTGCTTTGGTTATATTCTTTGTTATTTTTGCAATTATTTTTTATCTTGATATTGGCCCTCTATCACTAGCAGTAGGAAATTTTTTAAAGCATGTCTCTCTTATCTTTTCTGAGGTATTCTTCCTTTTAATCAAAATGATCTGATAGCGATAAAAATACGGGAGAGATTCTAAAAATCTTCCGCTTTTTGAGCGTCTTGCCGCCAAGCCTCCATAGTAATCTTTAGGTTATTTTGTGCCTTTTGCTGCCAGCCTACCGTCTTCTTCTGGCACGACTTTTCCTCCCCGGCCGCAGGTGCCGCGTGTCTCAAGCTGCCGGCTAGACCGGACGCAAGCACGGCCGGTGCGATCGAACGGCCGCTTCCGCGATCCAGCAGCGAACGGGCCACTGAGCCAGGCTTCCGGGAATCTTGACCCAAACACGACACTAGGCATGCTCGCAATCTGAGGAATGTTGCCATGAATTCCTGCGAATCTGATTAGTCTCTCGAAATGAAGAGTCGACCTAAGCTTCCTTAGCTCAGGATTGGGTCTCTCGATTGCTCGAGAGACCCTGCGCGCCCACTAGCGAGACTTATTGCCTGAAAACAGATCCTATGGCGACGTTAGGGCAAGTGCCACTATGTCTTTGGTGGATTGAACATCTCTAAGTTGAACGCTCGCAAGGATCGGAAAGGCTATGAAACGACTTCTGTCCATCATCGCGGCCGCGGCCTTTTGCGGCGGCGCAACGGCAGCCGAAGACCTGCCGATCTTCGACGCGCATATCCACTACAGCCATGATGCTGTGGAGTTCGTGCCGCCCGAGGAGGTCGCCAAGATTCTGAGGGACGCAGGCGTTCGCAAGGCGCTTGTTTCAAGCTCGGACGACAGGGGAACGCAGCTCTTGCTGGCGGCAGCACCCGACATCATCGTCCCGTCGCTCCGCCCGTATCGACGGCGCGGCGCCATCGGCACCTGGATGCATGACCCAAAGGTCATCGACTATATGACGGAAAAGCTTGCGCAGTTCGACTATGAGGCGATCGGTGAGTTTCATGCGTTTGGCGACGACATCCAGACGGATGTGATCCAGACCATGATCGGCATGGCGCGCGAGCGGAACCTGCTCCTGCATCACCATGGCGACCGTGAGGCACTGGACCAGATCCTGGAGACTTGGCCCGAGGCGCGCGTTTTGTGGGCCCATTCCGGGTTCGCGCGTCCCGATGAGGTTGCCGATACGCTGCGGACCTATCCGCGTGTCTGGGCGGATCTGGCCTTTCGTTCTGACATGGCTGCGGGCGACGGTGTCGACGCTGACTGGCGCGCGTTGTTCGAGGAATTCCCCGACCGGTTCATGGTCGGCACCGACACCTTCGCGCCGGAGCGCTGGTACTATGTCGGGCGTCACGCCGACTTTTCGCGCGCCTGGCTGGCGGCGTTGCCCGAGGACCTTGCCCGCAAGATCGCCTATGAGAATGCCGAAGCCATGGTGGCGTCGAAATGATCCGACTCGCTGTGGTGAGCCTATTCCTGGTGGGATCGGAGGTGCTGGCCTGCCCGATGCCGCCAGGCGCGATTCCGCTTGCGTCCAAGGCTCACGGCGCGCCGCTTGGCTATGCGCGGATGGACACGCCGCCCCTGTCCGCACCTTTCAAGATCGAGATCACCTTCTGCGACCTCGCTAAAGGGGCCAAGGCGCTGGAGTTCGACGCCATCATGCCCGCGCATAAGCACGGGATGAACTTCGACGTTGATGTAGCCGAGATGGCGGACAAGCGGTTCGAAGTGTCGAACGTGGTCTTCCATATGCAGGGGCTTTGGGAAATTCGGATCGACGTTGAGCTGGACGGTCAAACCCATGCCTACACGGCCGAGGTGATGCTGGAATGAGGCTCATGGGGTGGCTTCTCGTCCTGACGGTTCTCGGGTATTCCCCGGCCGGCGCCGAGGTGATCCTGAGCGAGAGTGAGATCGCCCAGACGCTCCGCCATGGACCCTGGCCGCCGGACGCCATGCCGGACCCTAGCAACCGTGTCTCGGGCGACGCGCGCGCGGTTGCCCTAGGGACCGCACTCTTTTCCGATCCGCTCTTGTCGCGCGACGGTACGATGAGCTGCACAACCTGTCACCAACCAGCGCTTGATTTCACTGATGGCTTGGCGCGGGCAAAGGGGCGTGAGACGCTGGACCGGAACACGCAGGCGCTTTGGAACCTGGCCGGTCAGCGCTGGTTCGGTTGGTCCGGTGACAGCGACAACCTGTGGGCGCAGAGCCTAACGCCGATCCAGAACCCGCTTGAGATGGCGCATCAGGAAGGCCCCCTTCAATCAGCGCTGCAGGACAGCAACTACCGTACCGAGTATGACGCCATATTCGGTGATATGTCCGCCGAGACACCGATTGTGACATCGGTGAACGTTTCAAAGGCGCTCGCGGCCTATATCGAGACGCTGACGACCGGAAAGACCTCCTTCGACCGTTTCCGCGATGCGCTCGAGCTGAGCGATATGGTCGCTGCCGCGCAGTACCCGGAGACCGCACAGCGGGGCTTGCAGATCTTTCTCGGGCAAGGGAATTGCACCTTCTGCCACGCTGGTCCCGCCTTCACAAATGGTGAGTTCCACGACGCAGGCGTGCCCTACTTTTTGGGACAGGGCCGGGTCGATGCGGGCCGCACGGACGGCATCGAAAAGCTGACGGCCAGCCCCTTCACGCTGGACGGTGCCTATACCGACGACCCCGAAAAGGCGGGGGCTTGGGCAGTGCGCAACGTGCGCTTTCAGCATGGCAATTTCGGGATTTTCCGGGTGCCGACGCTACGTCGGGCCGCCCGCACCGCACCTTACATGCATGATGGCAGTCTGCCCAACCTGGCCGCCGTCGTGCAGCACTACAACCATATCAACATGGAGCGGCTGCACAGCGATGGCGAGGCGATCTTGCGCCCACTTGGTCTGAGCGATCAGGCCGCGGCTGACCTCGAAGCATTTCTGAACACTCTGTCAGACGACTGAGGGAAAAAGCCCCGCGCAAAAAAGCGTGGGGCGTCGCCTGAATGATGCTTTTCTTTAAACTGGACCGAGCAGATCAAACAGTTGGACAGGATCAAATTCCACTAATGATCCCGAACAAGCGTGGTTCAGCCGAAGTGTTCATTCTGCTCACTAGGAACGCAGCCCTCCGAGCCTCTATGGCCGGTCATGGCACGAAGGGGTATCGAGCCTTGTGGCAGAAATGGGGCAGTTATCGCCAACCCCGAGCAAATCCCGGCCGTAGCGGCCGGTTTCGGGCGCATTGCACGCACCTGTTAACGAAGCTCTTATGCAACGCTTTGACCCATTGCAGAACAAAGACGACCTAAGAATTCGATCTCGGAAGCGGAATAGTTGAGAGCAATTGCAGTTGAGGTTGGCTGGTTGCCGAGCGTCTTCCAAGATGCGGACCCGCAAGGCATCGCTGGCTCCGCTTACCAAGTCGGAACGATCTTGTTCGTACGCAGTTCGTCGAATTGACGGAGGAATATCGCTTTGCTGTCCACGACGTCGCTGAAGGCGGACGCCGCGGCCTTGTCGACGTCGGCGTTGAAGCAGCTGAGGTTACCTGGAGGTGCCTACTGGTGTCCGAGAAATCAGGCGACTATCTCTACAGCCAAGAGTTCTCGTCGCCCCCAAACTGGAGGGAGTCCCTCAATGGCCCGTCATGACAGACCATCAGCCAACCCGGCCAGCACAGCGGATGCAACGGCAGCGCTCAAGCTCGATGTGGTTTCTGACACGATCTGCCCCTGGTGCTATGTCGGCAAGCGACGTCTAGCTGCCGCATTGGCTGAGCTTGCTGGTGAGGGTCTCGCATTCGAGGTCACCTGGCGTCCGTTCCAGCTCAACCCGACCATGCCGAAAGAAGGGCTGGACCGGCGTGACTACCGCACTCGGAAGTTCGGATCCTGGGAGAGAAGTAAGGCGCTTGATGTCCAAGTCGCTGCCGCCGGTGCTGAAGATGGCTTGACGTTCCGACACGACCTCATGACCAGAACGCCGAACACGCTGGCCTCGCACGCGCTGATCCGCCTCGCCCATGACCTGGGCGGAACAGTGATGCAGGATGCGGTCGTGGAGTTGCTCTTCGTCGCCTACTTCACGGGGGGACGCGATGTCGGCGACCATCGGGTTCTCGCCGAGATCGGCGAAGAGGCCGGGCTGGGTCGGGCAAACATCGACCCGTTTCTTTCGGACGCCGCCAATCTCGAGGCCGTAGTCTATGACGAAAACCTGGCGCGTGGACTGGGCCTGAACGGCGTGCCTTCGTTCGTTTTCGACGGGCGGTTCCTGTTCTCCGGCGCCCAGCCCGTTACCGCGATCTGCAACATGCTGCGTGAGGCGGCCGCAGCACATCTCGCCTCGGGCAACGTTGCATCCTCGAAAGAGGATGCCCGTGTCCTCACCTGAAGGAAGCGGGAGGTTGGGCTCGAAGGAGCGATTGCGCGTGACGGTCGCCGGTGGATCGATTGGCGGCCTCTGTGCAGGCCTCGCTCTGCACGGGCAGGGGTTCGATGTGCATGTTTACGAACGTCACGCCGGACAGATGGATACGCGCGGTGCCGGCATCGTGGTTCAGCGTGAACTCGTCCAGCTTCTCCAGGCCAATGGCGCCCCGCGACTACCGACGACGAGCTGTCGCATCAGGCGTTACCTCGAACCGTCCAGCGGCGAAGGACAGACACAGTCGATGCCTCAGGACTTCACCTCCTGGGAGGCGATCTATAGGACGCTGCACGCTGCCTTTCCAAGCGAGCGCTATCACATCGGCGCTTCGGTCGACGCGATCGACAAGGCCGATATGGGACGGCTGATATCAGCTGATATCGAAGGTCACGGACGGATCGAAGCGGACCTTCTGGTCTGTGCGGATGGTGCGCAGTCGGCAAGCCGGCGCCGGCTCCTGCCGGACGTACACCCGGCCTATGCCGGCTATGTCGCATGGCGCGGCACGCTCGACGAGCGTTTGGCATCGCCGGACATCGTCCGCTTCTTCGACGACGCTTTCACCTTCTCGGACGCGCGCTCCGGTGGGCATATGCTGGCCTATCTCATCCCCGGCGAAGGCGCCGACACAACGCCGGGCAAGCGTCGCCTGAACTGGGTCTGGTATGTCATGGCAGAAGAGGATGAACTGGCGCGTCTGCTGGTCGACCGGCATGGCAACCGGCATCACGCATCGCTGCCACCAGGTGGTGTTTCAGAAGCAGTCAGGCGTGCGCTGATCGATCGCGCTCATCGCGAGATTCATCCCAAATGCGCAGCGCTCGTCGCGGCGACGCAGGCTCCGTTCTTGCAGACGATCGTCGACGTGGTGGTCCCGAACACAGTGTTCGGCCGTGTTTGCCTTCTAGGTGATGCCGCCTTCGTTGTCCGGCCTCACACGGCGGGTGCCACAGCCAAGGCTGCGCGCGATGCTGCGATGTTGGCGACAGCACTCAGCCAGTCCTCGGAAGATGTCGACGCCGGCTTGAAGAGCTTCGAGACGATGCAGCTCGACTACGGCCGCGACCTGGTCCGGTATGGTGTCGCTCTCGGTCAGCGCTGGGCCGCGAAGACGGTATGATGGAGGACGCCATGCAAGACAGATCGACCGGAGTACCTGGGCGCGTGCGGCTTTTCGGCAGAGCCCAATCGAGCGAGGCCTATCAGATCCGCGATCTCTTGACCCGCTCCGTGGTTGCTTTCGACTGGATCGAGGTAACCTCGGATGAGGACGTCAGCCGGGAACTCGGCCTGTCCGATGTTCCGAACGAGCGCTTGCCGGTGGTCGAGCTGCCGGAAGGAGACCGGATGTTCGCACCATCGCTCCGCGATCTCGCCGAGCGACTTGGCTGGGTGATCGAGCCGAAGGCCAGAGAGTATGATCTCTCGATCTATGGTGCCGGCCCTGCCGGGCTATCGGCCGCTGTCTATGCGGCATCCGAGGGGCTTCGCGCCGTCGTCGTCGAGCGGCATGCGGTCGGCGGTCAAGCGGGCTCATCGAGTATGATCGAAAATTATATGGGCTTCCCTGAAGGGATTGCGGGCGGCGAGCTCGCGGAGCGGGCGCGTCAGCAGGCGGTGAAGTTCGGCGTCGAGCTTTTGATGATGCAGGAAGGTATAAACGCTACGTTTCACGACGATCGCATCTGGGTCGATCTCGCGGACGGATCGAAGATGGCCGCGCGCGCCAACATCTGCGCCACAGGCGTCGAATGGCGTCGCCTCGGTCTGGAGCACGAGAGTCACCTGCTCGGAGCGGGCCTCTATTATGGGGCCGGCATGAGCGAAGCGCCGCTTTGCCAAGGCGAGCACGTCGTAGTGATCGGCGGCGGCAACTCTGCGGGTCAGGCCGTCATGCACCTCGCTGCCCACGCGCAGCACGTCACCATGCTGGTGCGTGGCCGGGATCTCGCGGCCACGCTGTCGGAGTATCTGGCGAAACGCATCCTGGTTCAGCCGAACGTCACGGTGCGCTACGATAGCGAGATGACGGCACTGGACGGCGACGACGCGCTCGGCCGCATCGCGATCACGGATCGTCGATCAGGCGAGGTTACGTGGATGGATACCCGCCGCGTCTTCGTCTGCATCGGTGGTGCGCCCAATACCGATTGGGCGAAGGACACGCCGATCGAGCGCGATCGGCTCGGCTACCTTGTGACGGGGCCTGATCTGACGGCGTCGTCGGCCTGGCCGCTCGAACGGCCGCCCTTCTATCTTGAAACCAGCGTGCCTGGATCTTTCGCAGCCGGTGACGTCCGCCACAACTCGATCAAGCGTGTAGCCTCCGCCGCTGGAGAAGGCGCTATGGCGGTGGCCTTCGTCCATCGCTATCTGGAGGAGACCGCGTGACCGCACCTGGCTCGCCTGGCGTGGATAAGCCAGCCGAAGACAATGATGACCTCCTCGATAAGTTTGACGCTCGCTACCCAGCACGGCGCGTCCTGGACCTCATCGGTGACAAGTGGACACCCATCGTCCTCTACTGCCTTTCGGTCCGGGAGGTTCGCCGCTTCAACGAACTACACCACCAGATCCCAGGCCTCTCGAAGAAGATGCTGACCCAGACCCTGCGCAAACTGGAACGCGACGGGCTCTTAGTCCGCACTGTTTACGCGCAGTCCCCTCCAAAAACGGAATACCAGCTGACAGAAGACGGCCACAAGCTTCGCGAGCCCATTGCACAATTATGTGCCTGGGCCATCGAGAACGATGCCTTCATCGCTGCAATCCTCTCACGCCGAAACCTGCCGTGAACGCAGAAATAACTTCGTTTGAAGGCGACCGCTCCTCGCACCAGGCCGGACGTTGGCTTGTTCACAGTCTTGCCGGCAGAAGCTGACGCAAGCGTAGTCGTCCCAGTCCAACGGCAGCTTTCCAGATCCAGCAGCGGACACGGCGGCAAGCTGACCTTGCGCGAAGTTCTGACCTATTGCGGACTCAAAGAGATCCCAGACGCATATCGTTTTGTCATTACGGTGACGGCCTGATCAGGCATCGCTTTAGCTCAACTCATCAAGGGATAATGATCGCATTTTTGTGAGCCATCGGCACCAGAGGGACAAGCTCTATCCCAGGTCAAGATTCGAGCGATCTATTGAGAGTACGCGACACCTCTTCTCATCCGTTCGATCATGGAAGGATCCTTTACGCTACTTTAAGTTGATTATTTTCCAGGCATTAGCACATCACGCGAATGCCAAGCGCAGCTTAACGATTTGGAAAATGAAGCAGTGTAGATCTAAATAGACCACCTTCCATCTCAGCGGAATTGACGTGCCCCAGGAATCTCGGTCCGATTTGACAGAGAGAGTTTGGCAAATTCTGATGCATGGAAAGGAGATCAGAATGAGCCGAGGGAAACGTTATTCGACGGAACAGATTATCGGTTTTCTGCGGGAAGCCGAGGTGCT
>JBCCIN010000212.1:0-8950 GCA_039028235.1 Pseudomonadota bacterium | reverse complement strand
GTCAGACCCAGCCTCAGGTCCTATCTTCACCCGCGTGGTGGGGCGTGGCCAAGTGGTTAAGGCACCGGGTTTTGATCCCGGCATCCGTGGGTTCGAATCCCACCGCCCCTGCCACCGCGATCAGACATCGCATGCCTCGACCGACCCCATGAATAATGACAACAGTTTCCGGTACGGGAAGGTTCGAAGGCAGTCCTGAGCTGGCCCTTGAAATCGTCCTTGGTCGCGAGCGCCGACCTTTAGGAGAAGGGCCCTCAAAGAACAGCCTCTTCTTCGAACGCCGATCCCTCCATTTGCGAAGAGCGTAGTCGTCTGATCAGACTCTTTTGGGCCTGTGGACGATTTTCGGTATTAGTTGCTATAAGTTTTTCAATTACAGCGAGCATTTTATCGGAGACGTCATGTCCGGCTGTCCCACCATCATGATTTCGAGCACTGGGAGGGGTCTACTCCTCCATCGAAAGCAGGTGCGCGACGCCTGTCTGTGGCCTGGGTTGGTGCTCGATGAAATGATGGAAACCTTGAACGCATTGTGATGGCCGATGCCACAGACTCTTTTCATCAGCTACAGCCACAAGGACGAGAAGCACAAAGACTATGTGATCGGTCAACTCGGCGTGGCCGAGCAGCAGGGGCTTCTTCGGACCTGGGATGACCGGCGCATTGGGTGTGGCGGGGACTGGCGGGGTGAGATCGAGGCGGCGCTTGCCGAGGCCAAGGTCGCCGTTCTCCTGGTTTCCCATCACTTCCTGACGTCCGAGTTCATCCTCAACGAAGAGGTGTCGATCATCCTACGCCGGCGGGATCAGGAAGGCGTCGTGGTCTATCCGATCATCCTTCGCGCCTGCGACTGGGAGTCGGTGGACTGGCTGAAGGCGATGAACCTTCGGCCCAAGGACGGCAAGCCGCTCACCCGTTTCACGCTCGATCGGCGGGACGAGGTGATGGCTGGGATCAGCAAGGAGATCCGTGGGCTTCTGGAGGACGGGACGGCGGTGGTGCCGGAGCTGGTTTCTCCGTCACCGGTCGATGATGAGATCGATCGGCTGGCGGCGCGGACGGAGGCGTTGAGCGCCGAACTTGGCACCACCAGGGATGCTTTGAACGGCATGTTCGAGGTTCTGGCCGAGCAGAACGTGCCGGTCGAGCAGCTGGAGTCCAGGCTGCGCGCGATCGCTGAACGGCATGTCGAATTGACCCAGCGTCTGCGCGTTCTTTCCAATGACGCACCGGAAGTTGCCGCCCTTCGCCAGCAGGCGACCGAAGCCCTGGAGGAAGGTGACTACGATCTCGCAGACGATCTGTTGGAGCAGGCGGAAGAGGTCGACGACGAAGCGCTGCGCGAACAGCAGGACGCCCTGGACCGCCGAAAGCTGAGCAAGGCCAGAACCCGCTCGGAGCGCGGCGAGTTGGAACGCGCACGTTTGAACTACCGAAGAGCCGCCGCACACTTTGCCGAAGCTGCGAGGTTGGTTCCGGCATCCGAAGACGTTGTGCGCTTCGACTATCTGATGAGACAGGGATCCGTACTCTATGATCAGGGAAACGAGTTCGGGGACAATCCGGCGCTGGTCCAAGCCATCAATCTGTATCGAGTCATTCTAAATGACTATGCGCGCGATTGTAGGCCGCTCCAATGGGCGACAGCCCGGAACGATCTCGGCAATGCGCTTGCCACCCTGGGTGAACGCGAGAACGGCAAGGAAAGGCTTGAGGAGGCAGTTGACGCCTATCGTGCCGCCCTAGAGGAACGAACCCGCAAACACGTACCGCTCGACTGGGCGATAACCCAGAACAATCTCAGCAATACGCTCCGGATTCTCGGGGAGCGCGAGAGCGGCATAGAAACCCTGGAAGCGGCAGTCGATGCTTCTCATGCCGCCCTGGAGGAACGAAGCCGCGAGCGCATGCCTCTCGACTGGGCGATCACCCAGAACAATCTCGGCATTGCGCTTGCGATTCTAGGTGCACGCCAGAGCGACACGACTAGCCTAGAGGCGGCGGTCGATGCCTTCCATTCCGCGCTGGAGGAATACACCCGCGAACGCGTACCGCTCTTCTGGGCGGCGACCCAGAACAATCTCGGTGCCACGCTGTGGAAGCTGGGCCAGAACGAGAGCGGGACTGCAAGCCTGGAGGCGGCGGTGGACGCCTATCGTGCTGCTCTGGAGGAGAGGATCCGCGGGCGCGTACCCCTCGACTGGGCTGCAACCCAGAACAATCTTGGCATTGCACTCGCGACTCTAAGCGCACGCGAGAGCGACACGACTAATCTAGAGGCGGCGGTGGAAGCCTATCGTGCTGCCCTAAAGGAATATACCCGCGAGCGCGTGCCCCTACAGTGGGCTATAACGCAGGAGAATATCGGTCTCGCCTATTGCTCGCTTGCTGAAAAGTCACGAGATCAAGCCACCTTGCTGCAAGGCATCGAGGCCATTCGCGCAGCCTTGGAGATTTTCGAAGAAGGACAGGTGGCCTTCAATATCGAGGAAGCGAAGCGCAATCTCGCCGACGCCGAGGTGCTGCTGGTGGAACTCAAGGGCGAGTCGTTGTCTAGCTGACAGCATGCCACTGCCAGCACCACGTCAAGCCCGTCGCGGCCCGCGAATGGCGAGGTCCAAGTCAACGCACAGGGCCGTGCCCTGCGCCCTGGGTGTCGACGTGGAGTTGTTGGAGTTTGGTCCAGCGGGTGAGGGCCTCGGGGGCGAAGTCTGAGGTGGCGGGGTGGTCGGTGGCGAAGTGGTTGTAGGGGTCTTCACCGCGGACGAGGAGGGCTGTGTCCTGGTCGTGCTTGGTCTGGCGGATGTGGGGGGCGATGAATTGGGCGTTCAGGCCGATGCGGCGATCCTGGCTGTTGTTGGGCATGGAAGCGTGGAGGGTCCAGCCGTGGTGGAAGGAGGCCTCGCCCGGCTTGAGCGGGCACATGACGGCCAGGGTTTCGTCGATGCCTGTGACGGTCTGGCTCTGGAGGAGGACGTTGTCGTCGTCCTGGTTGGTGGCATGCTCGATCACGCCCGATTTGTGGCTGCCGGGGATCATGCGCATGCAGCCGCTTTCGGCGGTTGCAGGTGACAGAGCGAGCCAGAGGGAGACCTGGATGTCGTCGCTCAGGCCCCAGAAGGTGAGATCCTGGTGCCAGCTGACGAAGGACGGGGTGTGCGCCTCCTTGATGATGTATTCGACGTCGTAGAGGAGGATGTTCGGCCCGATCAGGGCTTCGACGATGTCGAGGACGCGCGGATGGGTGGCGAGGGCGAGGGGTGACTGCATGACGGTGTGCACCTTCGCCTTGTAATGGAGGGGGCCGACCCTGGCCTCGGCCTGTTCGAGCTCCGTGCGGTGATATTGTGCGTCAGCTTCGCTCAGGACGTCGATGCCGGAGATGAAGCCGTTCTCGGCGTAGCTTTGGGCCAATTGTTGCAGATCCATCGGTCCCTCCCAGGATGCCGCCTGCGATGTCCCTTTCAGGATTAGCCGGCCTGCTTCAACCTCTGCGCACGGAATTGCGACCTCGACGTCGCATTCAGACCAAAAGCCGGGGACTTTTGCCTGGATATGAAGGGGGCCGGCGTCACCCCCGCTGCGCGAGGTCCAAGTCAACGCTGGGGGGCGTACCCCCTCGAGAGGCGGCAGAAGGCTTCTATGTCGAGTTCTTCGGCGCGGGCGGTTTCAGGGATGCCCGCGGCTTCGAGGATGGCGCTCGGGTCCGGGGTCAGGGATTTGAGGCTGGTGCGCAGCATTTTCCGGCGCTGGCCGAAGGCGGCTGCGAGGGTTTTTTCGAGTGCTTTCTTGTCGGCGGGGGCGAGCGGCTGGTCGCGCGGGATAAGGCTGACGATGGCCGAGGCAACCTTCGGGGGCGGGACGAAGGCCTTGGCGGGGAGGTTGATGAGGCGTTCGGTCTTGCAGAGCCAGGGGACGAGGACGGAGAGGCGGCCATAGGCTTTGCTTTTGGGCTTGGCGGTCAGGCGGTCCGCGACCTCGCGCTGGAACATCAGGGTCATGCTCTCGATGTGGTCGAGTTGGTCCAGCCATTTGATCAGGAGCGCGGTGCCGACATTGTAGGGGAGGTTGGCGACGATGCTGATTTTGTCGCCACCGGCGACTTGGCTGACATCGACGTCGAGCGCGTCGGCCTCGATAAGCTCTAGGCGGCCGTCGGCGGCGGCGACCAGTTCCTGCAGCGCATCGAGGCAGCGCGGGTCGCGTTCGATGGCGATGACCTTGGCGGCGCCCGCTTCGAGGATGGCGCGGGTGAGGCCGCCCGGCCCAGGCCCGACTTCGAGGACGGTCTTGCCTTCGAGGTCGCCGGCAAGCCTGGCGATGCGGGCAAGCAGGTTTGTATCGAGCAGGAAATGCTGGCCGAGGCGCTTGTCCGCGCGCAGGTCGTGATCGCGGATGACGTCGCGAAGGGGGCGGAGTTGTGGCAGGTCACGGTGCATAGGCAAGGATATGTCATGCCTGGCAACGGATTGTTAACCCTTTGCCTGTAATCCGTGTTTCCTGGTCCATGCGATCCTGGGAAGCCGTCCGCCCGCCGGAAGAGGTTAGGCGTGGCTCGGACTCCCACGATCGCATGGACCGTGGAGAAGTTTGACAGAGCGAGGTTAAGGACGGGTTAAGAGAAAGTGGTGTAACCACATCATTGCGTTGCCGCCCGCAGACGCCTGGATCGCCGGTTTGCCGCCAGGTTTTCGCGGGTCATCGAGGAAAGTCGAGCCCGCCGCCCGATGGTGTGACCACATCATTGCGTTGCTACCCGCAAACGCCTGGATCGCTGGTACACTGCCAGGTTTTCGCGGGTCGTCGAGCAAAGTCGAGCCCGCCGCTCGGTGATGTGACCACATCATTGCGTTGTCGCCTTAAGACGCCACGTTCGCCGGTTTTGCCGCCAAGTTTTGGCAAGTCACATTGCGAGAGTAACGCCCGTCGCCGCCGGCGACCTAGAGGCGGATGTCGATGAAGGCCTGTTTTCTGAGATCGCGCAAATAGCGGCGGGCGAGGCGATCTAGGCGCTCACGTTCGAGCTGCTGGGTGATTTTCTCGCGGTCTTCCTCCGAGGCGACGTCGGCCACTTCCTGCACGCCGCCGCGACGTTCGCAAACCATGAGCAGATGGACGCCGCCCGGCCCCTGCAGTGGCGCGCTGACCTGGCCGATCGGCAGGTCGCGCACGGCATTGCCGAGAACGGCCGGCAGATCGCTCACCTTCAGCCAGCCGATGTCGCCCGAGGCCGGCGCCTCAAGCTCGCTGGCGATCGCTTCGATGGCCGCGCAGTCGGTGACGCGCGGACGCACCTCCAGCGCCTCGTCGACCTTGGCGGAGAGATCGCCGTCATTGGCGATATCGGCTTCGAACAGGATCTGCGACAGCTTGACCTCAAGCGGTGTGCTTTCGCCCTCGCCGGTGGTCGGTGCCTCACCGAGCCGGCGGTCGCGCAGCTGAAAGATGAAGAAGCCGACCGGTGAGCGAAGCGGTTCGGAGACGTCACCCGGCCTGAGCCGCTCCAGAGCGCCGACCAGTTCGCCAGGAATGGTCGAGGCCGGCACCCAGCCGAGATCGCCGCCGCGTCTTGCGGTCGCTGCCGCCGAGACCTGCCTTGCGAGCGCCTCGAAGCTCGCCCCTTCGGAGAGGGTCTGCACCAGCCGTGCGGCATCGGCGGCCACGCGCTGTTCCTGGCCCGGACTGTCGACCGGAAGAACGATCTCAGAGAGAAGATATTCGGGCTGCCCCTGGTTGCGCTTCGCCTCTTCGACCGCGATTTCGAGCTGATCGACGGTGACATTGACCTGCGGGCGCAGGCGCTGGTTCACGATCTTCAGCCAGGCGATCTGCGCACGCAGCTGATTGCGCAACGTGCTCGGGTTGATGTCATTGCCGGTCAGAAGCTGTTCGAGCTGCTCCGGACCCATGTTGTTGCGCCCGGCGATTTCAGCAAACGCCCTGCCGAGTTCCTCGGGGGTGACGCTGACCGAGAGCCTTTCCGCTTCCTGGAGCTGCAGCTTCTCCTCGATCAACCCGCGCAGCACCTGCGGCGCCAACCGCTGCCGCGCCTGTTCCTGATCGGGAACACGGCCGGTCAGGATGACCAGACCCAGCCGCTCGTTCAGATCCTGGGCGCTGACGACGTCGTCATTGACGATCGCCGCGATGCGCTGATCGGCGGCAACGGCCGCAAGAGACGGCGTGACAACGGCTGATAGCGAGAGAAAGAAGCGCAGAAAAAGACGACGCATGGATAGTCCCGTTCTCCAGATCCGGATCGGCAGTCGACGCTGCCGGCGGCTTAAAATCCGGTGACCGACGTTTGACCTCCGACTTCGCCGAGGTTCTGGAACGTCAGCCTGAGTGAAATCGTGGTGCCGTCACCGGCGTCGCGGTCCTCCGTGAATTGTTGTTCGACGCCGCCGATCAGGACCAGGCAAGGATGTCGATAAATCAGCCCGTAGGTGTTGGCAACCGTGCGATCCTCTTTCAGATCCCGTCTGGTCTGCGCTCTCACGGTCAAACCGCCGCCGAGACCAAGCTGCAGACCGGCGGTGATTTCCTCGCGCTCGCGGAACTCCTCCTCGGAAACCGATGGATCGTCTTCGAGGGAGAGATAGTTGATGTCGAAGCGAAGTCGAGACGGGCCGATGCCGGCGCGCACCTCATTTCGTACTGGAGCAAGCGTGTCCCGATCGAGGCGAAAGCGGTAGCGGCCATTGAACCAGGGGGCAGGCCGTGCCTCGATGCGGCCGACATAGTCGGTGAAATGGCCATCGAGACCGGTATCGGCGTCAAACTGGTCGTCCTCCTGAAAGCGCCAGCTCTGGCCGAAGAGCGCGTTCACCACCTCGCCTGTCTCACCGATCCCGGCAAAGCGCAGGCCGTAGCTGACCCGCGACCCCTCCTCCACCCGATCGAGGCCGGGAAATCGGCTTTCTTCGAACAGATTGGTGTCGTCGAACTCCAGGTCGAGGCTGTCCTCGTTGGGAATGTCGTCGTCGTTCAGGCCGTTGGGAGCGAGCGCCAGGCTGGCGATCGGCTCGATCACCGGGGTCAGGCCGAAACTGTCGCCGATCCAGGGCCAGCGCCAGTCGAGGGTTGCGCGCGGGATCAGACGGCTTTCGGTGCGGGCACCATCGGCCTCGAGCGTGTCGGGATCACCGTCCAGGTCGTAATAGTCCTGGCGCAGGCTGAGACGCAGTTCGTATTGGTCGCCGAGCGGGCCGAGCCAGGGAAGTTCCCAGCCGCCGGTCGCGGAAAGGCGTCGGGTGTCGAGGCCGTCCGTGCGGGTGAGTGCCAGAAAGCTGCTGTCCAGGAAAAAGCGGGAGCCGAACCACATCGGCTCGCTCGAAAGTTCGAGATCGAGAAGCGGAAGGACCACGGGGATCAGGCCCTGATCATCCTCCTCGCGCAGGCCCTGAAAGCCGTAGGTGCTGGCGCCGAAATAGTTGCGCCCATCGATCTTTTCGAGAAACAGCCGGTTTTCCAGAATGTCCAGATCGCTGAAGTCGTAGCGTTCCAGATAGGTGTCGTCGGAGGCCAGGAAGAGGTCGTAGCCCCAGCCCCAGCCGCCGCCGAGCGCAAATTTGCCATCGCCGACCACGTGGCCGCGCACCTCGTCGCGTGTCGCCTCGTCCTGCTCGTTATTTTCAGCCTCGCTGCCGCGGGTGATGCTGCCGCCGAGATCGTAGCGGCCGTTTCGCAGGCGCTGGCGATATTCGCCGGCGAGCACGATGCCTTCTTCGGAGGTGATGATCGGAGCGAGCGTCAGGTCGTAATCGGGGGCGAGCGCAAAGTGGAAGGGGGTTTCCAGTGTGAAGCCGAGCTCGGTATCGGTGCCGACCGAAGGCGACAGGAAGCCGGTTTTTTGCTCCACGCTCGGATCCGGGTGGGCGAAGTAGGGGGTGTAGAGGATCGGCACGCCATAGAGTTCGAAAAAGGCATGCTTGTAACTGACCTTTTTTTCCTCCTCGTCATGGGTGACTTTGGACGCCGATATCTGCCAGAGCGGCGGCCGATCGGAATTCTCATCCTCGCAAAGCGGGCAGGGTGAGTAGACCGCCTGGTCCATCTCGGTGCGCGAGCCGTCGATCCGTCTGGCGGAGGTCGCCGCGAGCCGCGAGTCCTCGTCGAGCCGGGCACGCAGGCCTTCGAGAAAACCATCCTTCAGATCGCCGCTGACCTCCATCAGATCGGCGTAGAGGGCTTCACCGCCTGGTTCCAGAAGGGTGACATTGCCGATCGCCTCGATCCGATCCGTGGTCTGGTCATAGCGAACCTTGTCGGCAAGCAGGCGGCGATTACCGCGGGTGATCTCGACATCGCCGATCGCGGTGACGATCTGGCGCGGCTCATCGACATCCACTCGGTCCGCCAGCATCAGCACCGGCCTCTGATCGCCGTCGGGTTCCTGAGCCGTGGCGGCATAGCCGAGAAAGATCGGCGTCAGAATGGCGAGGGCGGTCAGCGCGAAGGCGGCAAGACGGCGGCCCGCGCGTGTCGTCAATCCGGTCACGAGGTGGCTGCCTTCATCCCTTCCGAACGCTGCGTTCACTCAGCCGTCTTCCAGATAGAGGAGCGTCGTGATGCCCAAAAGGATCGCGATTCCGGCGGGCGTCCAGGCTGCCATCGCCGGCGGCAAGCGGCCGGACAGGCCGAGCGCGAAAATCACGTCCGACAGAATGTAGAAAGCGAAGCCGGTAATCAAGCCGCCGGCGACCAGAATTCCCGTGCCGCCCTGACGCACTAGCCGCAGCGAGAAGGCGACGCCGATCAGAAGCATTGCAGCCAGCAGGCAGGGCAGGGCCAGGAGCCGGTGCCAGTGGAGCCGATGCTCGGTCGCGGAAAAGCCGACGGCTTCGAGCTGCTCGATGAAGCCGGGAAGATCCCAAAAGGAGGTGGTCTCCGGCGCCTCGAAACTGTCTTTGATCCGATCGGGCGTGAGATCGGTCGGGATGTTCATGGT
>JBCCIN010000211.1:0-8960 GCA_039028235.1 Pseudomonadota bacterium | reverse complement strand
GAACTGCCGAACTCGGCGATCGACCCGTGGGCGAGGCCAATACGCCTGCAGCCCTCAGGAGTAGGTGCCTCGTCCATCCAGGCGGTCGGGTCGTCATGGCTGTGCCTTTGGCGAAGCGGGGCAGGCAGTAGCCATGTCCGGTCATCCAGGCGGGCTGGCGTCGGCTCTCTATGAAGATGGACATTTTCGGGAAGACCGATCGCTTGGACCCTATGCCAGAGGCCGTTCGGCAGATCGGGATCATGGTTGCCCGGAATGAGATGCCAGGCGACGGCAGGAAAACGCCGCATGACTTCGAGCGGCTGGGCCAGCGTTTTCGCATCCGGGCTCTGCTTGTCGTAGACGTCGCCCGCCACCAGGACGGTGCGTGCATTCTCCGACATAGCAAGCTTGCCGATCCGGTCGATCGCATCCAGCCGGGCCCTCTGCAGAAGCACCATGCCGCGGTCGCCGGCAAAGGCGAAAACCTTGCCGACATGCCAATCGGATGTATGGATCAAGCGCAAGCGGCGGCCCTCCAGTGTAGATCACGGACCTCAGCCTCGCCCGCTTTCTACCGCCCAACCGCTGTTCATCCAAGAAAATTCAGAAGGCGGTGACAGGCGGCGCTTCCAGGCTCGACTTGCCTGAGCCTCACCCGGACAGCAGACTTCATCGAGGGATGCCGACGTGTCGTGGGAGGCGCCGTCAAAAAAGCCGCCGGCAGGGCGTCAACGAGGTGATCGCATCACGTGGCAGTGCCGCCGATTGTTAGGCCGTCGATGCGGATGGTGGGCTGGCCGACGCCGACAGGGACCCACTGGCCTTCCTTGCCGCAGGTGCCGATGCCGTTGTCGAGCTTCATGTCGTTGCCGACGGCGCGCACGCGGGTCAGGCAGTCGGGGCCGTTGCCGATGATCGTCGCACCCTTGACCGGGGCGGTGACCTTGCCGTTCTCGATCAGATACGCTTCGGAGGCTGTGAACACGAACTTGCCAGACGTGATATCCACCTGTCCGCCGCCGAAGCTGACGGCATAGAGGCCGTTCTTGACGCTTTCCAGGATCTCCGCGGGATCGTCGGTGCCTGAGCGCATATAGGTGTTGGTCATGCGCGGCATGGGCTGGTGGGCAAAGCTCTGGCGGCGGCCGTTGCCGGTGGGCTCATGTCCCATCAGCCGGGCATTCTGACGATCCTGCATATAGCCCACGAGGATTCCGTCCTCGATCAGGACATTGCAGCCCGACGGCGTGCCTTCGTCGTCGATGGTGAGCGAGCCACGGCGATGGTCAAGGGTGCCGTCGTCGACCACGGTGACGCCGGGAGCAGCGACTCGTTCGCCGAGTAGGCCGGCAAAGGCAGAGGTTTCCTTGCGATTGAAGTCACCTTCGAGGCCGTGGCCGATCGCCTCATGCAAAAGGATTCCGGGCCATCCCGGCCCGAGCACGACGTTCATCTCGCCGGCAGGTGCGGCGACCGCATCCAGTTTGACCACGGCCTCGCGGATCGACTCGTCGACCATATGCTGCCATTTGGCATCGTCCAGAAAATCGTCATAGCCTACCCGTCCACCGGCGCCGTAACTCCCAGTTTCCATACGATCGCCGTCTGCGACGACGACGCTCACATTCAGACGCACCAGCGGCCGAATGTCGCTCTGCCGAAGACCGTCCGGTCGGATGATCTCAACCTGCTGCCAGGAACCGGCGAGGCTGGCGCTCACTTGCTTGACCCGTGGGTCCTTTTGCCGCGCATAGGCATCGATCTTCTCGAGCACCGCGACCTTGGCCCCATGGTCCTGGGCACGGATCGGGTTGTCGTCGGTGTAGCGACGCTGGTTGGTGCCTTGCGGCGGGAGTGCGAGCGTGCCGCTATGGCCCGCCCGCACCGAACCGACGGCGTCGAGCGCACGCGTCACCGCAGCCTCGCTGAAATCCGGGCTATGCGCACAACCCACGGCCTCGCCGGCGACGGCGCGCAGCCCGAAGCCCTGAGTCGTATCGAAGGCAGCGTTCTTCAGCCTGCCATCGTCGAAGCCATAGCTTTCGGTCTCCCGGTACTCCAGAAAAAGCTCGCCGTCGTCGACGCCGCCAAGCCCGTCACCGATCACATCGATGAGTCGGTCCGGCTCCAGATCAAAGCGTTCGGCGAGAGGGCTGAAGGAAGTGGTGGAATCGACCATGGCGAGAGTTCCAAATGCTCGGGATTAGCCGTTGCGTGCGGCCGCGACTCGCGGTCGCGGCCGGTCATTTAACATTTAGTAACCATTATCGATCTATAAAGCCAAGGAAGAGCGGCGACTGACGCCGGCTCCCGGATGGATCGAAAATTGCGACATACTGTCTCCAAATCCGCCTCGGATGCAGGCCTCGCTGGAATTCGGAATTTACCGGAGTAACCTGTTCGTGTACCTACGCCGGAAAAGTGAACGGGTGAGTTCGTGACACTAAACCAGAGTGCGAGAAAGCGCATGCCGCTTCGACTTCTATCTCTAACGTCGATCTTCGCTACGATCGGCTCCAGCGTCGCATTGGCCGCGGGCATCGAGCCCTGGCAGCTCGGCTTTCCTGACGCCGCATCGCCGGTGATGGAGCGGATTATTTCGTTCCACAATCTGCTCTTGTGGGTCATCACGCTGATCACGATTTTCGTCCTGGCACTCCTGGCCTATGTCTGCGTTCGCTTCAAAGCGTCGAACAACCCGACGCCGTCAAAGCGGACCCACAACGCCATGCTCGAAGTCGCATGGACGGCGATCCCGGTGCTGATCCTGGTGGTCATCGCAATCCCATCCTTCAAACTGCTGTACTACGCCGATTCGGTCGAAGAGACCGAGATGACGGTGAAAGCGATCGGACGGCAGTGGTATTGGTCGTACGAATATCCCGATCACGGGAATTTCACCTTTGACGCCTTTATGATCGCCGATGAGGATATCGACGCCGAAGCCGGACAACAGCGTCTTCTGGAGACTGATAACCGCGTGGTCGTTCCGGTTGATACCAACATTCGGCTCCTGACGACCGCATCCGACGTCATCCACAGCTGGGCGATGCCGGCCCTTGGCGTCAAGCTCGACGCGGTGCCCGGTCATGTGAACGAGGTTTGGTTCCGGGCGGACGAGACTGGCACCTACTACGGGCAGTGCTCGGAACTCTGTGGTGCCTATCACGGTTTCATGCCGATCGCGCTTGAGGTCGTTTCGAAGGAAGAGTTCGAGGCCTGGAGCAAGCAGGCGCAGGAAGAGTTTGCCAGGGCGGATGCGTCACTCGACGTCGCCGCACGCTGAAAGACAGGGAACGAGGAGAGCCGGGATGGCCCATGATGCAGCGCTGACCGACGAGCATGGCGCGCCCAAGAGCTTCGTGACCCGGTGGGTCTATTCGACCAACCACAAGGACATCGGCACGCTCTATCTGACATCAGCCTTCATCGCTGGCGTGATCGGCCTCGTCCTGTCCGTGCTCTTCCGGATGGAACTGATGCAGCCGGGCATGCAGTTCTTCGGAGACAATCCGCATATCTACAACGTCATGGTCACGGCACATGGTCTGATCATGGTGTTCTTCTTTATCATGCCGGCGCTCATCGGCGGGTTCGGTAATTGGATGGTGCCATTGATGATCGGCGCCCCCGACATGGCGTTCCCGCGCATGAACAACATCAGCTTCTGGCTGCTGGTGCCTGCCTTTGTCTTGCTGGTCGGCTCGATGTTCATTGGCGACGGTGTGGGAGGCGGGTGGACGATCTATCCACCGCTGTCTTCGGCGGTCGGCAACGCCTCCGTATCGGTCGATATGGCGATCTTCGCACTCCATCTGGCCGGTGCCTCTTCGCTCCTCGGTGCGATCAACTTCAACACCACCATCTTTAATATGCGCGCCCCCGGCATGACGCTGCACAAGATGCCGCTTTTTGCCTGGGCCATTCTAGTGACTGCGTTCCTGCTTCTCCTGGCCGTGCCGGTGCTGGCAGGCGCGATCACCATGCTGCTGACCGATCGGAACTTCGGTACCAGCTTCTTCGTGCCGGAAGGCGGTGGTGACCCCATCCTCTTCCAGCATCTCTTCTGGTTCTTCGGCCATCCCGAAGTCTACATCATGATCCTGCCGGGCTTCGGCATCGTCAGCCACATCGTGGCGACATTCTCGAAGAAGCCGGTCTTCGGCTATCTCGGTATGGCCTACGCCATGGTCGCGATCGGCGTGATCGGCTTCGTGGTCTGGGCGCACCATATGTACACGGTCGGCATGGGCGTCGATGTTCGCGCCTATTTCGTGGCGGCCACCATGGTCATCGCGGTGCCCACAGGCATCAAGATCTTCAGCTGGATCGCGACCATGTGGGGCGGGTCGATCGAGTTCAAGACACCGATGCTCTGGGCCGTAGGCTTCATCTTCCTGTTCACGGTCGGTGGCGTCACTGGTGTGGTGCTGGCCAACTCCGGCGTCGACATCCCCTTGCATGATACCTATTACGTCGTGGCCCACTTCCACTACGTTCTGTCGCTCGGCGCAATGTTCACGATCTTTGCCGGTATCTACTACTGGATCGGCAAGATGACCGGCCGCCAGTATCCTGAGAGCCTCGGCAAGATCCATTTCTGGCTGACCTTCATCGGCGTTAACCTGGCCTTCTTCCCGCAGCACTTTCTTGGTCTCGCGGGCATGCCAAGGCGTATTCCGGACTATCCGGATGTCTATGCGGGCTGGAACATGATCTCGTCGATCGGTGCCTATATCTCCGCCGCGAGTGCCGTCTTCTTCGTCTACGTCATGTACAAGACCTTCACGTCTGGCGAGAAGTGCGAGGACAATCCCTGGGGCGAAGGCGCCGATACCCTGGAGTGGACGGTCTCGTCGCCGCCGCCATTCCATACCTTCAACGATCTGCCGCAGGTCAAATAGAGGCAGGATCGGTCCTATCGTCATGAGCGAGAAATCGATCGCCATCACCGAAGAGGTCGCAAGCGTTTCCGAAATCGGCGACTTCTGGCGGCTCCTGAAGCCGAACGTCATGTCGCTCGTGGTGTTCACCGCCGGTGTCGGCCTCTACCTGGCTCCGGGAACCATCCACCCGCTGATGGCGGCCGTCGCCATTCTATGCATCACCGTGGCGGCCGGTGCCTCCGCGGCGATCAACAACGCCTATGATGCCGATATCGATCGGATCATGGCACGCACGCGCAAACGGCCGACGGCCGCCGGTCGGATCCAGCCTGCGGATGCGCTGGCCTATGGGCTGACCCTTGCCGTCTTCTCCATCATGGTCATGGGGCTCGCAGTCAACTGGACCGCGGCTGCGCTGATCGCGATCACCGTCGCCTTCTATGTCCTGGTCTACACCATGTGGCTGAAACGGCGTACGCCACAGAACATCGTGATCGGTGGTGCCGCCGGCGCGCTGCCGCCGATGATCGGATGGGCTGCCGTGACCGGAGATGTCAGCCTGACGTCCATTTCTCTATTCGCCGTTATCTTCTTCTGGACCCCGCCGCATTTCTGGGCGCTCGCACTCTTTCGGATCAAAGACTACGAAAATGTCGGCGTCCCGATGCTGCCGGTGACCGCAGGCCCGGAAGCGACGAGACTGCAGATCCTCATCTACACGATCATTCTGTTGCCGGTCAGCCTGCTGCCCGTGTTCGTCGGTCCTTCCGGTCTGCTGTATGGATCGGCCGCCACACTGCTCGGCACGGTCTTTCTGCTTCATGCCGTTCGTCTCTGGCGGGACGGCACGCAGCGTTCGGCCACGAAGACCTTTCGGTTCTCAATCCTCTATCTCTTCGGCCTTTTCGGTGCCCTCGCTGCAGATCGCTTGTCGACATCCATGCTCACCACGGTGATGGCGGGATGAATGGCATGGTCGAGATGACGCCCGATCAGCGTCGTCGCCAGCGGCGGAAGAATATCGCGCTTGCGATCGGTCTGCTCCTTCTCGTCGTGCTGTTCTACGTGATCACGATGGTCAAGCTCAGCGGCAATGTGGCGTGATGTCCAGGCAACCGAAAAGGCACCTGATCACGGCGCTCGGCGCTTTTGGCGTCATTCTGGCCATGGTCGGATTGACGGCGGCTTCCGTGCCTCTCTACCGACTGTTCTGTCAAGTGACGGGTTATGGCGGCACCACGCAGGTCGCCGAAGAAGCAGTGCCTGGCGCTGTCGATCGCACGATCCGTGTGCGCTTCGATGCCAGCATTGGTGACGAGCTTCCTTGGCGTTTTCAGCCGGCCCAACGCGAGATCGAAATCCCCATCGGCGAAGAGACGCTGGCATTCTACCGCGCTGTCAATGACTCCGATCGGCCGATCGTCGGCAGTTCGACCTTCAACGTCACGCCGCACAAGGCCGGCCCCTACTTCTCCAAGATCGACTGTTTTTGCTTCATCGAGCAGGTGCTTCAGCCAGGTGAAGCCGTCGATATGCCGGTGTCGTTCTTCGTCGATCCGGCCATTCTCGACGACGACAACACCCAGGATCTGACGACGATCACGCTGTCTTATACATTTTTCATGCTGGAGGATGAGACCGAAAAGCTGGTCGAAGCCCCGGCTACCGAGCGGCCCGCCTCATGACTGGGCGGGCATCGAGCGATATCAAGGCGGTCGATGCGGTGGTTGCCGCAGCATCGGCCGTACCTGTTGACTAGACGAGCCAGGAGAAGACGCGATGGCCTCGCCGTCCGATGCAGCCCACGCCGACCACCACCACGAGGTCAACCACGACTACCATCTGGTTAACCCCAGTCCCTGGCCGTTCATCGGCAGCGTGTCGGCTGTGGTGCTGGTCACCGGCCTCCTGTTCTGGATGAGGGAAGTCTCCGGCTGGCCCTTCGTGTTACTCGCCGGCGTTGTCGGCGTGCTTTACACCATGTACGGCTGGTGGAAAGACGTGGTCGCCGAAAGCGCTGGCGGCGATCACACCGAGGTCGTCTCGAAGGGCCTTCGCCTCGGCATGGCGTTGTTCATCACCTCCGAAGTGTTGTTCTTCTTCGCGTTCTTCTGGGCCTTTTTCTGGGGTGCCCTGGTGCATCCCGATCCTGCAACGGTCGAGAGCTACACATGGCTGCCGCAAGGTGCCCATCCGGTACCGACCTGGGACGTGCCGCTTCTCAATACGCTGATCCTGCTGCTCTCCGGCTGCACGGTCACCTGGGCGCATCACGAGATTCTGGAAGGGCGGAATGACAAGGCGCGCCTGCCGCTCTGGCTCACCGTAGGTCTCGGTGTGATCTTCACCTGCTTTCAAGCCTACGAATATATCCACATCATCTATCATCCCGCGGGCTTCCAGATTTCCAGTCAAATCTTCGGTTCGACTTTCTATATGGCGACCGGTTTCCACGGCTTCCATGTGTTCATCGGCACGACCTTCCTAGCGGTCTGCCTCTATAGGGTCTACAAGTCGCACTTCAAGCCGGAGAAGCATATCGGCTTCGAGTCCGCTGCCTGGTATTGGCATTTCGTCGATGTCGTCTGGCTGTTCCTGTTCTGCTGGGTTTACTGGTGGGGCGGTGGCTTTGCCGTTGCAGGGCATTGATCACTGGCATCTGATCTCGGTGCGTCTGAAGCGGCTTGATGGCCGACGCTGACGCATCGGTGCCGCCCGCACTGAAGTCTGGCCTGCTTTGCCGATGTCCCGCCTGCGGTTCAGGAGCGCTTTTCCAGGGGGTTCCCAAGTAAAAGCCTGTTGTTCGGCTTGCGGTGCCGATCTTCCCGGTCAGGACAGCGGCGACGGTCCGGTGCCATTAGTTATCTTCGCCGTCGGCGCCATCGTGGTTGGCCTCTCCCTGGTCACCGAAATACGTTATGAGCCGCCGCTCTGGCTACATCTGTCCCTATTGCTGCCGCTCACGGTCTTGCTTGTACTGGGCATGATGCGACCGGCTAAGGCACTTATGATCGCCCTTCAATACAAGCATCGTCGACAGGATTTTCAGGAGGACGGCTGAGAGGAGAGCTGGGCGAGGTTCAATCTCGCCTTGTGATCTTGAGGGCTCGCCGGTCGAGCATGGCTTCGACCTCGTCCAGGTCAATGCCGCGTGCTGCAAGGGTCGCGAGGGTGAAGAAGAGGACATCCGCAGCTTCGTGGACGGCATGATCGTGATCGGTTGCGCTCGCGAACTCGTCCGCTTCTTCCCGAAGCTTCGCACCTAGAAGCGCCGGGTCCCCAAACAGACGCGCGGTATATGAACCCTCCGGGGCGGACTCTTTTCTCTCCTCTAGACGTCTTAGAAGTCTGGAAAGCCCATGATCGTCACCCCAGCAGGTGCGGGTTGAAAGGTGGCAGAAACCGGCGCCCGCCTGGCGCACGGTGAAGCGCAGACAATCGCGATCACAGTCGACGGCGATACGGATCAGCTCTTGGGTCGCACCGGAACTCTCACCTTTGATCCAAAGCCCGCGCGAGCGCGAGTGGTAGACGCCGACGCCGCGCTCCAAGGCCGTCTTCAAGGACTCCGGATTCGAATAGCAAAGGCCGAGCGCAGCGCCACGCTCGTCGGTGACGACGGTTGGCCAAAGACCGTCCGGGCGATCGCTGGTGAGCGGGGCGGCAAAGGCCTCGGCGAGGCCAAGCTTGCCAGTGTAGAGTGCCATGCCGATCTGCGCATCGCAGCCGATGCGGTCGAGATCGGCGACTTCCTCTGGCGTGGTGACCCCGCCGGCAATCGTCACCTCGGCATCGGCTGCGGCCTCCTTGATCTGCCTGGCAAAGTCCAGATCGGTGCCGCCGAGCCGGCCCTCGCGTTCGACGAAGGTGACCATGAAGTGGTCGGCGAGGCCCTTGAGCTCATGGATCCGCTCGATCACGCTGCGGCCGGTCGCTTTCTGCCAGCCCTCGACCACCACCTCGCCATGCCTGGCATCCAGGGCGACGATCACCCGCTCGGGCGGAAGCTGGCTCAGGACGTCCGGCATTGCGGCGGTACCGAGGATGATCTTGGTCGCCCCCTCGTCCAGCCAGCGGATCGCGGTCTCGACG
>JBCCIN010000210.1:0-8977 GCA_039028235.1 Pseudomonadota bacterium | reverse complement strand
GAGTTCATCGAGGGCGGCGCCGAGCGATGTCGGCAAACGCCGAAGGCCGCGAGCGGTCAAATCAGGTTCGGAGAGCAGTGACAGATCCTCGGCGGTCGCGTCGGGTGCGGTAAGGCCCGCCTCGATGCCGGAAGCGCCGGCATGGACGATCGCCGCCAGGGCCAGGTGCGGACTGGCGGCGGCATCGCAGGCACGGACTTCGATGTTGAACTGCTCCGCGGCCTTCGCCTGATCCCGGATCGGGCAAAGGCGAACGGCGGCTTCGCGATCCTGGGCGCCGAGATTGTTGAAGGCGGCACTCCAGCGATGGGGGATCAGGCGTTCGTAAGAAACGACGCTTGGGGCGAGAAAGGCGACGATCGCCGGCAGATGCTCGAGCACCCCCGCGATGAAGGAGCCGGTCACCTCGCTCATGCCGTGCGGTCCCTTCGGATCATAAGCCGCCGGCCGCCCCTCCCCGTCCTTGAAGCTCAGATGGATATGCACACCATTGCCGATGCCGTCAGGCTCGACCAGCGGCGCGAAAGACACCGGGCGGGCGAGACGCTCGCCGGCGATCCTGACAATCTCGCGCAGCATCGCCGCCTGATCGGCGACGGCATAGCCAGATGTTGGCTTCACGGTCACTTCGAACTGGTTCGGACCGTATTCCTTCATGATGGTGTCCGGTTCGATCCCGACCGAGCCGAGCGCACCCATGATCGTTTCGAGCAGCAGGCGTTCGCTCCGAAAGGCGCTGAGCGCATAACCCTCGCCGCTGCCGCCTTCGCGCGATGGCAGGTGGAACTCGTGCTCGAAGGCACCGAACAGCGTCAGCCCATCGATCTGATGCAGCCGTTCCAAGGCCGCTTTCAGGATCGAGCGGGTGCAGCATTCCCAGGAGCGTCCGTCCAGATGCCGGACATCGCCAAGCGCAAAGTCCTCGATGACGCCATCGTCGGCGAAATCGAGGCGTATGCGGGTCGCGGGATCGCCGACCAGCACAAGATCGCCGAGCGCACCGAAGGGGCTGTCCGCGATCGTGTCGAAGCAGGTGATCTGCACATTGGTCGGCGTCCAGCCGACCACCAGATCACCGCCATCATCGGCGATCTTCGCGGGCAGTGCCTTGCCGCGCAATTTGCCGGCAATGTCGCTGGTGCAGAGATGAATCAGGGGCAGAGGCAGGCTAGACATGGGATTTCCAGAGGCGTTCACAGTTTGACAGGCCGGACCCGCTCAATCTTTATGGATGGCGAGGCTTTTGAAAAGGTCACATGATGAGCGCCGAGATCCCATGGTCCTGACAGCCGCCGATCCTTCGCCAGTCGTTCTCGTGAACGCAGGGGGCCGAGCCCCCTTGGTGCTGACGTGCGAGCATGCCGGACGGACGCTGCCGGCGGCGCTCGAAGGAGAGGCGCCGCCTGTTGCCGACATGGACCGGCATATCGCCTATGACGTCGGCGCCGAAGAGGTCGCCCGCGGCCTCGCCGATCGTCTCGACACAGCACTCGCCCTTCAGCCCTATTCCCGCCTGGTGATCGACTGCAACCGCCCCCGCCACGCTCCCGATCTAGCACCTGTGATCAGCGATGGTACGACCATTCCGTTCAACGACGGGCTGGCCGACGACGCCCTAGACGCCCGTTGGCGCACGATCCACCAGCCCTTTCACCAGTCCGTCACCGATCTGATCGACGCGCGAGAACGGCCGGCACTCCTGGCCGTGCACAGCTTCACCCGCCAGATGCGGGGCCAGCCGCCACGATCGATGGCGATCGGCCTGATCGCGCGTCAGGACAAGACTTTCGCCCGAACGCTCCGGGAGGCGTTGCTGACGATCGAACCCGATCTGGAGGTGGTCTTCGACGCGCCCTATCAGATCGAAGACGACAGCGACTACACCATCCCAACCCATGGCGAGCCGCGGAGCCTGCCGCATCTTCTGCTGGAGATCAGGAACGACCTGATCGCGGATGAGGTAGGCGTGGGAAGAATGGTCGAGTTGCTGGGAGCGGCTCTCCGGCTTGCCATATGAAAGTTGGATGCCTTATGGGCATGGTACGCGACCTCAGGAGGAAACAACTGTGTCGACTTTCGATCATCGCTCAATGACCGGAATGGTTCTGGCGGCAGGCGCAGGTCTGCTCTTCTCTGCCCTTCCCGTCGATGGCCCCGCCCACGCCTACGATCTGCTGACCGTCGAGGAATATGCGGAACGGGCTCCTCGCGGCGCCACGCGCTCCATCACCGTTTCGACGAATGACGGGCCTGAGATCATCGTGCATACGCCCGAGGTTTCCGGCGATCTCAGCTCGCCGCTCGACTTCGACGTCGAGTTCCGCGCCCGTGATGCCGAGCCGCTGATCGGCTCGCTTGTCCTCGAATATGATCTCGGGCTGTTCTGGAAGGACATCACGAGCCGCCTCGCCGACCACGCCGAGATCACCGAGAACCGCATCATCTCGCGCGGCGCCGAACTGCCCGCCGGTGACCATCATCTGCGCATGTCGATAAGCGACCTCGACGGCAAGACCACCACGACCAACATGGTGCTCACCGTCTCCGAATGAGGGAAGCTGCACCGCAATTTCTTCATCGAACACGTGGTTCCACCCGTTAGGAAAAAGCTCTAACGCGACGAGATGCGCTGCAGGCACCAGACGGCGATCTTGTGGTCGACACCGCGGACGTCCTGATCTTCCTGGCGCACCAGATCCGCGAAATCAGGATCCTCCATCGACGTCCCCGCAGCAGCGCGGTTGATCAATGCGTCGCTTGCGGCGATCTGTGCGCCTAGCGTCCTCGTCATGGCCTCGATCCGGCTGGCCATGTTGACCGTGTTGCCGATCACCGCGAACTCCAGCCGGTTGGCCCCGATGTCGCCGAGCACGACCGGTCCGAAGTCCAACCCTATGCTTGCCCTGACTTCTTCCTGACCGTGCGCGCGGCGCTCGGCGTTCCAGGTATCGACCGACCTCAGCATGGCTCGCGCGGCAACCAAGGCATTCCTGGCGTCGTTGGGGCCGGCGACCGGCGTGCCAAACGTCGCCATCAGCCCATCCCCGAGATACTTGTCGAGCGTGCCGCCATTGCGGAAAACTTCCGCTTCCATACGGCCATGAAAATCGCGCAGGGTTGCGATCACCTCCTCCGGTCTTCGCGCGGACGCATATCTGGTAAAGCCGACGATATCGACGAACATGACGGCGACGTCATGGGTCTGGACCTGCTTCAGGGGCTCGTCGTTGTGGCTGAGCTGCTCGACCACGTTAGGCGAAAAGTAGCGCGCGAGATTGGCTCGTTCGCGGGCAAACTGGGCTTGGCTGAGCACGAGGTCGTTCAGCCGCCTGACCGAGACCGCGAGAATGCCGGCAACCGTCAGAAAGACGACGGCCTCCTGGATTCGAAGATCCCATTTCATCAGCGTCGGATCGAAAAGATGCCGCAATCGAGGAGTCTCGGCGTAGAGCGTATCAAGCGCGCGCGTGATCTCCGGATCGCCTTCATTGATGAGCCAGATCACGATGGCGGACAGCGTCCAGAGGAGAGCCGTCCAAACGCCAACCGCCACGATCGTTCGCCATGTATAAGCGAGCGTCGCGCCGGCCAGGATGACGAAGAAATAGAGGAACGTCTGGAATCCGTAAGGCACAGGGGACGGCCAGACTTCGCGGTCGAACGGTGGCGGCACCAGGGAGACGAAGGTCATCAGGACGAGGTCCAGCAGGATCAGCCCCAACTCGGCTCTGGACAGACCGACCCGGGCAATCCGCTGCTGTGCCAAGCCGTTCAGGATGAACAGAAATGCCAGCCCCTGGTAGTAGAGAGACAAGGGCCACGGGGTGATAAAGAAGATCATGACGATGACGATGCTCATCGCGATAATGCGCGCCTTGACCGCCAGGGCCATACCCTCTCGCTTATGCTGCTCCAGTGCTTCCTTGATGTGCATATTGTCCGGCACGTAGGGCGGAGGAGGCGTGAAGCCCGGAATATCCGGTCGAGATAGAGAGGGCAAAAAACGGCCTAACATCGGTGGCTCTCCAAAACGGAAACGGCCTCTCGAATCTAGGCACAATGATACCCGATTCTCAACCTCGACGGTGGGCAGGTTCCCAGGGTCGCATGGATCATGAGACAGCAGGGGATCGACGAGCTAGCGCAGATCTGACGAAAGACCCGCTCACGCCGCTTCGCAAGGCCGCGAGCGACGTTGCCGGTATGATCGATCGACCCCATAACAGGGGCAGCAGATCAATGGAGACGACGATGCTCAAAAGCACGAGGCGGTTTATCCTTGCGGGCGCTCTGGCTCTCATGGCAACGCCTGCACTCGCCAAGGATCCGGTCTACACCTCGACGTTCTCGAACGTCGCCCTGTCCGGTTTCGACGCCGTCGCCTACTTCACCGAAGGCAAGCCGACGGAAGGCAGCAGCGACTTCACCGCGGACTACGAGGGCGCCACATGGCAGTTCGCATCGGCAGCGAACCGCGATGCATTCCTTCAGGATCCCGAGCGATTCGCGCCGCAATATGGCGGATACTGTGCCTGGGCGGTGTCACAGGGCTACACCGCATCGACCGACCCGGAAGCCTGGAAGATCGTCGATGACAAGCTCTACCTGAACTACTCCAAGAGCGTTCAGGCGAGGTGGGAACAGGACATTCCGGGCAATATCGAAAGCGGCGATGCGAACTGGCCGGGCGTGCTGAACTGACAACGTTCGATATCGCCCTCTTACAGGTCCGAGCCCGCACCATCTGGCAGTCACACTGCCACGAACGATAGCGCGCTTACGACCATCCCAGGCTCAGGCAAGTCCAGCCCGCGGCGGCTCGCCGCTAGTCGCGGAGGTCGCCGAAGAGGTCTTTGACCTTGGCGAAGAAGCCCTCGGACTCAGGATTGGTGCTGTTGCCGCCACATTCTTCTTCGAACTCACGCAGCAGGTCTTTTTGACGCTTGCTCAGATTGACCGGCGTTTCAACGGTGAGCTCGGCGAACATGTCGCCGCGGGCACTGCTGTTGAGTTCGGTCATGCCCTTGCCGCGCAGGCGGAAGCGGTGGCCGGTCTGGGTGCCTTCGGGAACCTGGAGGCGGGCACGCTTGCCGTCGATGGTCGGCACCTCGATCTGGCCGCCGAGCGCCGCTGTCGTTAAGGGGATCGGCACGCGGCACTGGATGTTGGCGCCGTCCCGCTGAAACACGCGATGCGGAGCGACGCTCACAAAGATGTAGAGATCGCCCGGCGTGCCGCCGCGCATGCCAGCCTCGCCCTCGCCGGAAAGGCGGATGCGGGTGCCGTCTTCGACCCCTTTCGGGATCTTGACCGACAGGTTCTTTTCACGCTGTACGCGTCCCTGCCCGTTGCAGACCTCGCAAGGGTCGGTAATCACCCGGCCATGGCCGCCGCAGGTGGGGCAGGTGCGCTCGATGGTGAAAAAACCCTGCTGCGCGCGCACCCGGCCGGAGCCGCGGCAGGTCGAGCAGACGCTCGGCGCAGCCCCTTTGCTGCCGGTGCCGTCGCAGGCTTCGCAGCGTACGGTGGTCGGCACCTTGATCTGCGCCTGCTTGCCCTCGAACGCCTCTTCCAGCGAGATTTCCAGATTGTAGCGGAGATCGGCGCCCCGGCTCTGGGAGCCGCGGCCGCGCTGGCCGCCCATGAAATCGCCGAACAGATCGTCGAAGACGTCGGCGAAACTACCGAAGTCGAAATTGCCGCCGCCGGCGCCGGGCCGACCGCCACCGTTCTGGAACGCGGCATGACCATATTGATCATAGGCAGCGCGTTTCTGGTCGTCCTTCAGGATCTCGTAGGCCTCATTGACCTCCTTGAAACGCTGCTCGGCCGCCTGGTCACCTGGATTGCGGTCGGGGTGATGCTTCATCGCGAGCTTGCGGAACGCGGACTTGATGTCCGCAGCCGATGCCTGCCGGCTCACACCCAGAGTTTCATAGTAGTCCTGTTGCGCCATGGCCGTCTTTTCGATCGGTCGTCAGGTCAGGTAAGGGCAGAAAACGCTGGAGACCGGGCGCCGTCGCCAGCACCCGGTCCCGAACTGATCCTGGCCGGATCGGCCCATTCAGGCAGACTTTTTCTTGTCGTCGTCGACCTCTTCGAAGTCGGCGTCGACCACGCCGTCATCGGCACTGCTCGAAGCGCCACCGTCACCGCCGGAAGGATCGCCTTCCGCGGGGCCGGCCGCCGCCTCGCTCTCGGCCTGCGCCTTGTACATGGCCTCGCCGAGCTTCATCGAGGCCTGGGCGAGCGCGTCGGTCTTGGCCTTAAGATCGTCGACGTCTTCGCCGTCGAGAACACCCTTCAGGTCGCTGACCGCCTGCTCGATCGAGGCCTTGTCGGCAGCGTCGATCTTGTCGCCATACTCGCCGAGCGACTTCTCTGTCGAGTAGATCAGGCTGTCGGCATGATTGCGCGCCTCGATGACCTCTTTCTTCTTCTTGTCCTCTTCGGCATTGGCTTCCGCCTCCTGGACCATACGCTCGATCTCTTTCTCGTCGAGACCGCCTGAGGCCTGGATGCGGATCTGCTGCTCCTTGCCGGTCGCCTTGTCTTTGGCGGAGACGTTGACGATACCGTTGGCGTCGATGTCGAAGGTCACCTCGATTTGCGGCATGCCGCGAGGTGCAGGTGGGATACCCACCAGATCGAACTGGCCGAGGATCTTGTTGTCCGAGGCCATCTCGCGTTCGCCCTGGAAGACCCGGATGGTGACCGCGTTCTGATTATCATCCGCGGTCGAGAACACCTGGCTCTTCTTGGTCGGGATCGTGGTATTGCGATCGATGATCCGTGTGAACACACCGCCGAGCGTCTCGATGCCGAGCGACAGCGGGGTGACGTCGAGGAGGAGAACGTCCTTGACCTCGCCCGAGAGCACGGCCGCCTGAATAGCAGCACCAATCGCCACAACCTCGTCCGGGTTGACGCCCTTGTGCGGGTCCTTGCCGAAGAAGTTTTTGACCGTCTCGATCACCTTGGGCATGCGCGTCATGCCGCCGACCAGGATGACCTCGTCGACATCGCCGGGGCTGAGGCCAGCGTCCTTCAACGCCTTCTTGCAGGGATCGACCGTGCGGTCGATCAGATCGCCCACCAGCATTTCCAGCTTGGCACGGCTGATCTTCAAGGTGAGATGCTTCGGACCTGAAGCATCCGCGGTGATGAAGGGCAGATTGATCTCGGTCTGCGCGGTCGAGGAGAGTTCGATCTTGGCCTTCTCCGCGGCTTCCTTCAGACGCTGGAGGGCCAGCTTGTCGCCACGAAGGTCGATGCCCTGATCCTTCTTGAACTCATCGGCCATGTAGTCGATCAGTCGAAGGTCGAAGTCCTCGCCTCCGAGGAAGGTGTCGCCGTTCGTCGCCTTCACCTCGAAGACGCCATCGCCGATCTCAAGGATCGAGACGTCGAACGTGCCACCGCCGAGGTCGTAGACCGCGATGGTCTGTGAGTTGGACTTGTCGAGACCGTATGCGAGCGCCGCCGCGGTCGGCTCGTTGATGATGCGCAGAACCTCGAGACCGGCGATCTTGCCGGCATCCTTGGTCGCCTGTCGCTGGCTGTCATTGAAGTAGGCCGGCACCGTGATCACAGCCTTGGTGACCGCTTCGCCGAGATGGCGCTCCGCCGTCTCCTTCATCTTCTTCAGGATGGAGGCGCTAATCTGGCTGGGGGCCCGCTTCTCGTCCTGGGCCTCGACCCAGGCATCGCCATTGTCCGCCTTCACGATCTTGTAGGGGACCATGTCGACGTCTTTCTTGACGATCGGATCGTCGAAGCGTCGGCCGATCAGGCGCTTGACCGCGAACACCGTGTTGGTCGGGTTGGTGACCGCCTGGCGCTTGGCCGGCATGCCCACCAGGGTCTCGCCGTCGTCGGTAAAGGCCACCATGGAGGGCGTCGTCCGCATGCCCTCCTCGTTCTCGATCACACGGGCGTTCTTGCCTTCCATGACCGCAACGCAGCTGTTGGTCGTACCAAGATCGATACCGATAATCTTATTGCTCATGCCACATTTCCACGCCTGAGACTTTGTCGTCTGGTCCGGGGGGGCCACCGACCCTTAGGTTAGGTCGCCGACCCCTGGTTGCTTGATCAAGACTCGCTTGATCGGTTCTCATGGACCGACAACCTTAACGCGCTTTTTTCAGCTGCTGGGACGGTCCGAATTCCTGTTCCGGATCGACATATAAGAAGCGGAAAAGGGCACTACAACCATCGCCGGAAGGCGAAATTGCGTCTTTCGTGCATCAGCCCCGCGAAAGGATCCCCCCTAGACCTAATAAGCCCAGATCATCGGCGGCGGCGGCCGTTGTTCTACGTCCAGATCCGTCGTTCACGGGTTCATCCAGGGGTTTCGCGTTCCGGTCATCACAATTCTTCCGGGCGATCGGGTGGACAAATTTCGACAATGTGTCATGTCACCCTACTAAGTCGTTCCTTCGAAGGATCGCGGCCTGGCACCGTGCGGGCGTTCTGCCGCTCGCCAGCATGTGGCGCCATCAACATCGGAATTTCTTGGGAGAAACGCGAGTCATGGGAACGAAACGTGAATTGCCGGCACGACGCAAAGATGGATCGGAATTCATTGTTCAGCTCTCGCTTGTGGAAATTCCCGTATCCCAAGGACAGAAACGAATCTTTTGTGGCTTTATATTGGACTTGACAGAACAAAAGAAACACTTGCATGAAATTGAACGTCGAGAATCCTTTACCAACAAGATTATTGAAGGCTCGTACGATGCACTATTGGTAACGGATAAGACTGGCAAGATTGTGCGTGTCAATACAATGGCTGTACGAAAGTTTGAAGCCGGCAGTGACAAATTGTGTAGCTTGTCCATTTTCTCACTCTTGAGTGAAGAAGATTCGAAATGGTTGGATGGTGAAATGCAGCAGTACCTGACTGTTGGAATTCCAATAACGACACAACGAGAAGTTGAGGCAGTGCGTCCTTGTGGCGATGCCTTTCCCGTCT
>JBCCIN010000209.1:0-9033 GCA_039028235.1 Pseudomonadota bacterium | reverse complement strand
GTATCTATATGCTTGGCGTCTATTTCTACCCATACCCTTCATCTCACAAATGTCATACTTTGGGATGGCCCTAAACCATCCTGAGATTGATAATAACTGGGCGTCGGGTCGAATGGACTGGTATCGTTACAATGACCATGTGGAAAAAGGGATCGATTTCTTTCAAGCCAACGCGCACTATTGGAAAACTGAAACGGATTAATCATGAACCAACTTTCATACAAAAAAATCTTCCAGCGGTCACGCGCCTTCGGCTGCAGACCCTCGTGCGGCAATGTCGACTCCGCCGCAAGCTTCGAGGAACGATGGTCGATGGCTCCAGTGCACCCGTTCTGGATGCGAAGACCAAGCTCTACGACCACAGCTTCTTTCATCATTACGTCAACGACTCGATCGTCGATCATCGCAGTCGAGGTGCATCGCTTGCCATTGTCGTCTGCACTCTGCAGGGTCTGCACCTGATCAATGAGGCGCTGGGTTACCCAAGTGGCGACATGCTCCTGAACCACATAGCGCTGATTATTGCCTGCAATTGCCGGGCCGAAGATCTTGTCGCGAGAACAGGTGGACGTCAGTTTGCGATCTGTCTCGGCAATTCGTCGACGCGTGAGGCGGATGTCCTTTGCCATCGACTGACGACCGCACTCGATACATCGAAGAACCCAGTCCTTAGAAGCGATCAGGCAACGTTACAGATCGATTTTGGCACATCTCCGCTTATGACGGGCGACGATGCATCATCGATGATACACCGAGCTTCGAGCCGAACATGGCTTCAGCCGTTGAGCAGAGCGTCCTGATCAGTCGCAGTCGATAGTTTCGGCATGCACGAGCGTTCTGCTCAATCGCGGGCAACGCAAAGGGCGATGCCCATACCACCGCCGATGCACAGCGTCGCCAGTCCCTTCTTCGAGTCGCGCTTGATCATTTCGTGAAGCAGCGTCACCAGCACACGGGCACCGGAAGCACCAACCGGGTGTCCGAGGGCGATAGCTCCGCCATTGACGTTCACTTTGTCCGTGTCCCAGCCCAGATCCTTATTGACCGCGCATGCCTGCGCCGCGAAAGCCTCATTCGCTTCGATCAGGTCGAGATCATCGGGCTTCCAGCCAGCCCGCTCGAGCGCGTGCCTGGAAGCAGGTATCGGGCCACTTCCCATAACGGCCGGATCGACACCTGCCTGCGCCCAGGAGACGATGCGCGCAAGTGGCTCGATCCCTCTTTTCTCGGCATCGCTACCGGTCATCAGGACGACGGCCGCGGCACCGTCATTGATGCCGGAAGCGTTGCCCGCGGTCACCGTACCGTCTTTCGCGAAAGCCGGGCGTAGTTTGGCCATACCTTCAACCGTCGCGCCAAATCGCGGGAATTCATCGGTATCGACAGACTTCTCCTCACGCCTGGTCTTGACAGTGACCGGCACAATCTCGTCCTTGAAACGTCCAGCGTTGATCGCGGCCTCAGCCTTGTTCTGAGATTTCACCGCAAAAGCATCCTGCTCGTCGCGCGTAATTTGCCACTGCTCGGCGACGTTTTCGGCCGTGTTACCCATATGATATCCGTGGAAAGCATCCATCAGCCCGTCTTTGAGCATCGTGTCAACGAGCTCGGCACCACCCATTTTGACGCCTGAACGCAAATGCGTGCAGTGAGGTGCCTGGCTCATGCTTTCCTGACCGCCGGCAACCACGATTTGACTGTCCCCGTTCTTGATGGCCTGATAACCGAGCGCGACTGTCCGAAGCCCCGAACCGCAAAGCTGATTGACGCCCCACGCAGGGACTTCCTGCGGCACGCCGGCATTCATGGACGCCTGACGCGCGGGATTTTGTCCCTGGCCGGCCATGAGAATTTGCCCGAGGATGACCTCGGAAACCTCTGTAGGCTGCACGCCACTCCGCTCGAGAGCGGCTTCGATGGCGATTCTTCCGAGATCATGCGCCGGCAATGTCGACAAACTGCCGTTGAAGCTACCAATCGGCGTTCTGGCTGCGCTGGCGATGACAATATCAGACATGCGTATCTTCCTATTTGTTGACGGCTCCAGGGCACTGATCTTTGCCAGCCCGATCAAAAGAGTTCATGCAGCAAGGCCTATCCCTGACGAACAAAACGATCGGTGTACCCTCGACCATAGGGCTGTTTCAGCGGTTTCACCAAGGTTTTTTTTGCAACGCAGCAATGCGCCGAAGCCAGCGCATGAGGGGAAGCCATAGTGACGTCTCAGCGTTGAGACCAGCGACCATACCGACATGACCGGCTTTCGGCCTGATCCATTCACAATGGGGAATGAGGTCGACGAGAGGCAGAGCCGAAGCGGGCGGAACAATGCGATCATAGTCGGGAATGGCCAAGAAAACCGGCAGCATCAGACGCTCGGGCTTGATTGGGAGACCGTCGAGCCGCCAGCCACCCCGTGCTGGCGCATTGCCGATGAACCAATCGATCAGACATTGATTGAAGATATCGGCATTCAGCGCAACGCCGTCATTTAACCAATCTTCAATCGCGACAAAGCGAAGAGCAGTCTCCGACGTCGCATCGATTTGTGCGAAGCGGGCAAATTTTCGCGGAACGCTCAATGGATCGATATGAGCAAAAAGTACCTGAAGGAAATCGACCGGTGCGCTGCCGGCATGGCCTGTAAGAGATGTCAGCTTATGGTGGCGTGCTGCAACCCGGCCGGCAGCTGCCTCTTGACCGAAGTCCCAGGGTGCAGCGAGAAGCGCGAGCCCGGCCATCCGATCCTGACTTCGACACGCCAAGGCCAAAGCCAGGGTTCCCCCCATGCAGTAGCCAGCGACCAGAGGGCGTTTACCTGTGCTGCTACGCACCCAATCGAGCGCCGGTTCGATGTGATCGGTAATCAGTCCATCAATACTGAGCAAGCTTTCCGCATTCTGCCCTTCGCCCCAATCAAGAAGCATCGGCCGGATGCCGTTGTCACGGAGATATTCAAGCAGGCTGGCACCCGGCATAAGATCCATGATGTAAGCGCGGTTGACCAGCGAAGGTACCACCAGGAGCGGCCAGCCATCGCCTGGGCCGAAATCCACGATCCGGCATCCAGCGAGGTTTCGAGCCGTCCTCCGGTCCGTCGCAACCCGGCTATAGGGGTGGCTCCGATAGGCTTTGATTCCGCGATAGAAGGCGGCGAGGCGTTGTTTGTTCTCAGCTCGCCAGGCCCATTCGGCAGCAGCGACATGTGTCACCAACGGTCTGGGACCGCGGCGTTCAGAGCCCTTGGCTGGCGCCGAAGATATCGGGTCAGGGGTCCGTTGATGACCTGGCGAAGCGTGCCGACGTGCTCTGTCTTCGCAATGTTCAGGCCAGTGGATCTTCGAGAGGTTCATCATCTCGCTGGCAGGTTTCAATGCCGTCAAGACGAAATAGCAACGACAGCTGAAATATATCAAGCATTTAAGATGATTAGCTTGATTGGCAGCGTCTATTGGCACAAGCGCCGGCGCACCTCCATCACAGCAGCTAACCGATTGTCAGACGCCAACCCGTCACTTTGTTGAATAGCCCGGCGGGCATCGAACTCCGGCAGCGCAACCTTCGGAAGTCTCTACCTCTGCAAGTTGCTGCAGCGTTCGATCGCGCCGATCAGTGCATCGGGGTCCACTGGTTTTGCTATATAGTCGTCCATGCCAGCAGCAAGGTAGCGCTCTCTGTCGCCAGCCATGGCTTCGGCGGTCAAGGCGATGATTGGAATGTCAGCGCGCTGATCTGGCAGCTGCCGAATGAGCTTGGTCGTCTCGAAGCCGCTCATATCAGGCATCCGACCATCCATCAGCACGAGATCGATAGGCTGTTCGCCAAGCACCTTGAGGACTGATGCGCCATCATGAGCGATCGTCGTCTTGTAGCCAGCTTCATCCAGCAAGTCTTCGATTAGAAGCGCCATATCCGGATTGTCTTCGGCTACGAGGACGTCTCGTATGGCTTTAACCTCAACGGAGTCGCCATCAGCCATGGCCGTTTTTGGCGAGTCGGTGATCGCAGCGGGCACGGCGGATGGCTTCATGTCGATTTCGAGCCATAACGCGGAGGCGACACCAGCATGGTGCTCAATGCCGAGATCACAATCCAACGCAGTCGCAAGTTTCTTATAGACAATGGGGCTAAGATACGCCTCGCTAAACCCATCCAGCGTATGGATACCGCCCTGCTCGACGGCGGCGAAGATTTGCCCAATCTTGTCGCCATCGATGCCGGTGTTCCTGATGTCGAATCGTACCCGAATCTGATCCTCGCCCATTGATCGGAAATTGACGTCCATTTCAATGTCGTCTTCCGATGCAAATCCAACGGCGCTTTCCAAGAAGTGATAAAGGAGCGTCTTCAGCCGCGATGCATCACCAATGATAGGGAGATGATCGCCTGAGACGTTCAGTTGGATCGCTCTGCTGTCATCTGACAACATGACTTTGGCCAAGGTGTCGCGCAGGATGTCTTCGAGATCGAAAGCCTCCGAGACGGGGGGCTTCTCCTCTGTCTCAATTCGTGCAAGTTCGAGAATGTAGTCAACGATTGAGAGCAGATTCTCGCCGGAACGCTTGATGATGTCGACCCGGCGGCGGTGTCGATCACTCAAGTCATCCGCGGTCAAGAGAACCTCCGCCATCCCCAAGACGCCATTCATCGGCGTGCGGATGTCGTGGCTCATCGCGGCGAGAACTGCCGAGGCTGTATCCGAAACCCGCCGCGACAAGCGACCTTCCCGCCGGAGCCCGATGTGATCAACGGCGAGGGCTGCAAGATCCTGCAGCTTCTGCATCTCGACAGTGTCGAACCCGGTTCTAGGCTTGACATCAGCGATGCTGAGCGAGCCGATCAGTTCGCCGCTCGCCGTCTCCAAGGGGACACCGGCGTAAAAGCCAATCTTCGGCTTGGAGGCGACCATCGGGTCGGTCCGAAATCGCTCGTCGGCAAGGGCATCGGCAATGAAGAGTGGCTCGGCCGTCTCTTTCAGATGCGCACAAAGGCTTGTTTTATCAAGGTTTCTTGCATCTTCGAGACCGACCGTCGACGTGTACCAGACGCGACCCTCGGCGTGCAGCGAAAGCGACACGATGGACGCGTCGAAGATGCTGGCGGCCAGTCTGACGATTCGATCAAGAGCCAGATCAGCTGCAGCATCCGCAGCCACGTCATGTTCGGACTCTGCCATGCTGCCGCTTTCCGGACATTCGTCTACCTGGTCGATGACAAAACCTGCCTGGCTGGAGAAAGACGCTGCCGTTGTGGTAGCATTGAAAGGTTAATGAACGGTTAGCGGACGACGCTAACGGTCCTGGGGGGATGGTTTTTGCTGGCTGATCGGCGGGAGATTCTGCGACTGGCCTGCCTGACGGCGATAGGGGCGGCATTGGCGCCCATGGAACGAGCTTCGGGCATGCAACCTGCTGAAAGGCTTCAGGAAATCCTTCCAGGCGTGTATGTCCACGAAGGACTTCACGATTTCGCCCGGCCCGAGAACAGAGGCCATATCGCCAATGTCGCGTTCATCTTGGGCGACGAGGCGGTCGCCGTTGTCGATAGCGGCGGATCAGCGCTTCATGGCCGAGCGCTGAGGCAGGCGATCCGACAGGTGACCGACTTGCCGATCCGCTACGTGATCGCGACCCATGTCCATCCGGATCATCTGTTCGGCCATGCGGCGTTCCTGGACGATCGACCGACCTTCGTCGGCCACAGGAAATTGCCGTCGGCGCTGGATCAGCGGGGCGCATTTTATTTGGATAACCTCAGGGAAATACTCGGAATTCTGGCTGACGGCACCGAGATCGTGATGCCGAACCTGCTGGTCAAGGACGTGCTGGAGATCGATCTTGGCGGGCGGCGGCTGACGCTTCGGGCGCATGCGACGGCGCATACGGACAACGATGTCACTGTCCTGGATCAGACGACCGGGCTGCTGTTTGCCGGCGATCTCCTGTTCATGGAGCGCTGTCCGGTGGTGGATGGCAGCCTGCTCGGATGGCTCGACGTGATGGCGTCGCTTGCCGATCTTGGGGCGACGGGGGTGGTGCCGGGGCATGGGCCTGCCTATGCGCCACTTCCGGGCGCTTTCGAGCCACAAGCGCGCTATCTGACGACACTTCGCGATTCCGTGCGTGCCTTTATCGCCGAAGGCGGCTTTCTTGAAGACGCGGTGCGTGCCGTGCCGCTCGAAAGTGAGCGGGAGCACTGGGTGCTGTTCGACGAGACTCACGGACGCAATGTCAGCGCCGCCTATGCCGAGCTCGAATGGGAATAGGGGGCATACGATGCCAAGCGCGAACTTGGGCCGGCGCCTCGATCGGGCGCGATCGTCAAGTCGGGATGGCGAGCCTCTCGCCCGCCCTCAGCGGGCGGCGAAGGTCTGGCGCTGGTGGATGAAGCCATAGGGATGGTAGGTGTTGCCGCCGAAATGCCCGCCGTCACCGTTCCAGAAGCGCACGGCAGACCAGTCATTGGCCTCGGAGACGTCGATCACCGGCATCTGGTTGTGCAGACGGCCCTTGTTCAGCCAGTTGGCGTGGCTGACCACGAGCGTGCGGCTGTCGATCACCTCCTCGACATAGGCGACATGGCCGAGACTGTCCCGGCCCTTGCGCTTCAGCACCATGACTGACCCGGCCTTCGGTCGGCCGCTTCTGGGGTAAAGCCCGGCGGCCTGGTCCCACCACGTCCAGGCATTGCCGCGGATCTGGATATTGGAGAGCTGCCGCGCATAGGGCACGCATTGCAATGGCTTTGCCGGCACGACGATCTTGGCGAGCAGCGGCTTCGGCAGGTTGGCGATCGGACGAAAGCGCCGAGTCGCGCCGATCTCGGTACCGGCGCCGTTGAGGCGCGCATAACTCACAGGGCCTTTCGACGGCTGAATCCGCTTCAGCGCGTCCGGGCGTGACGGCCCCTCGTGACCTGCGGTGCAGGCGGTCATCACAAGGGCGATACCGAGCACCGCGAGGAGCTTCAGGCTTACATTGACGAGGCGAAAGCCATTCATTGATTCATGTCCGACCTTGGAGGCTGTTCCTTTTGTATCCATCAGGTCTTGAGGAAAGCTTAAGAGTTCGGAACAAGGTTTTCTTAACCATGGACAGGGCTCTCAGTCATCGATCTCATGCGGAAACGGCGACTCGGTGTCAGTCCAGCGCTGCCACCCTGCGGTGTCGATGCGGCCGCCCCCGAGGTGGCGCCAGACCATCCGCGAGGCCGAGATAGACGACCTCGACCTTGGCCGTGCCTTGATCCTTGAAGCCGAGTTCCCAGGCCGCACGCCTCGAAAGATCGATGATCCGGCGCTTCGCGAAGGGCCCCCGATCATTGATGCGCACGGTGATGGTGCGGCCGTTTTCGAGATTGGTGACGCGCGCGACGCTCGGCAGCGGCAGGGTCGGATGGGCGGCGGTCATGCCATGCATGTTGTAGGTTTCGCCATTGGCGGTCTTGCGCCCGTGAAACGGCACGCCATACCAGGATGCGACGCCGATCTCGCGGTAGCGATCGACCATACGCGGGAAGTACCACTCCCCATTGATCTGATAAGGCTTACCGATCTTGACACTGCTCGCCTTGGGCTGATGGCCGCCGCTTTGACAGCTCGCAAGAATGACGACGCCGAGACAGAAGGCGCCGAGCCTGGCCATGTCGCTCAGCCTGCTGCGCAAGGATCGATAGCCACAACACAAGCCTCCACGCATCATGCGTCGTCCCCAATTGTGCCGCGATCGATGGATTCAACATCATCAGCACAGATGAAACCAGGAAGCAACCGAGGGCGCGATCATTATGCCACATGACATAATGTCGGCTCTCAAGAACGTCAGGTAACGCGCTCTCAAACTGTGCTGACCCAAAAAGAGATGGGCTGATGATTGAAGATTTAATTCAACTTTAGCGCGCAATCCATCCGCCGTCAACCGGTAGGATGACACCGGTGATCATCGAGGCGGCGTCGCTGGCGAGAAACGCGATGGCCGATGCGACCTCCTCCGGCTCGACGAAGCGGCCCATCGGCGTAGCGTCCAGCAGGCGCTCGACCATGGCGTTGTCGGCCATGAGAGGCGCGGTCAACGCCGTGCGCGAAAAGGTGGGTGCCACAGCGTTCACACGGATACCGTCTTTCGCCCATTCGCAGGCGAGCGCTCTGGTCATATTGACCAAGGCCCCTTTGGCCGCGTGATAAGCGAGGTTCGGATAATGAGCACCACCAACAAGGCCCATGATCGACGCGACATTGACAACCGCACCGCTTTGGCGCTCCAGCATGTGCCGGCCTGCCGCGCGCACGGCGTAGAAGCTGCCTTCAGGACCGGCGGCCATGGCGCGATCCCAGCGCTCGGTCTCCAGGTCGACCGTCGGTCCTCTCGCACCCACCCCTGCGTTGTTGACCAGGATATCGATGCAACCGTGGCGAAGCGCCACCTCATCGACGACATCCGTCACTTGCACCTCGTTCGCGACATCGAGGGCGAGAGCCTCGCCACGCTCGATTTCCGCGGCAACGGCCTCGGCAGCCTCGATGTCGATATCGGTGACGGCGACGATGGCCCCATGGGCGGCGAGCGCATGAGCGGTGGCCCGGCCGAAACCTGCGCCGGCACCGGTCACCAGCGCAACCCGGTTATCGAGGCGATGCAGCTTTTGGTAGTCGGTCATAGCGGGCGCCCTTCCCTTCTGATGCCGTATCGCCGATCAGAACGGCATACGCTGTCGACCCTGACACAATTAGGCGATCAGTTCGACCGGACCGCCGCCATCATCGACGAGCTGGCCTGCCGACGCACCTGCTCCAGTGATGGCAATACCGGCGAAGCCAGGTTCTTCTGCAGCCGGTAGTGCAAACGGACCAGTCGCGCCAGAAACATGCTGAAGTTCCAGCGTGGTGTAGGGCCGCTGCCAAAGCCACTCCCGATTGCCCACCGCTTCCAGGTCATCGTGGGGCGGACGCTCATCGGTGAACGCCAGGAAATACAGCGTAAAGCCATAATCCGTCACCGGCTGGATCGACAGCAAGGTCATGCCGAGACGGTCACG
>JBCCIN010000208.1:0-9051 GCA_039028235.1 Pseudomonadota bacterium | reverse complement strand
CGACAACGACGCACTGCAGGGCAACGCGCTTCTCGAACTCTATTTCATCGATGTCGGTCAAGGCGACGGCATTCTCATCGTGACGCCAAAGCGCAAGCACATCTTGATCGATGGCGGATATCCGCGCCGATCCCAAAATACTGGCAAGAGTGCCGCCGATTTTGTCGATTGGAAGTTTTTCGAAGACTATGGCGAGGACGTTATTCGATTCGACGCCATGATCTCCTCGCACAACGATCTCGACCATTACGGCGGTCTCGATGACTTGCTGGATGTCGACCAGAGTGAGGAGCTGGACTGCGAGCGCGTCGAGGTGGATCGCTTCTATCATGCCGGATTGTCTTGGTGGCGCACACCTTCGAAGAGACGCACTCTGGGCACGGTTACCAGAGTAGGTTCCAAGAGTTACTTCACGGACTTGCTGACGACGCGCACTGCCGCTTTGCAGCAGCTAAAATCGGACGCCAATCCAAAGCTTCAGGGCAAGTGGCGTGACTTCATCTCGAAGCTGACCAAAACGAAACGACGAAATGGCCGCAACACACTGTTCGAACGGCTGAGCAACAGGGCGGGCGGGCTCGACGAGCTCAACGAGAACGGGCTGACCTTCCATGTCCTCGGTCCGGTGGAAAACGACACCCCGGTCGGACCCGGCCTGGAACGGCTTGCCGGCGGCGATTCGCAGAATACCAATGGGCATAGCATCACGCTGAGGGTCGACTATGGCTCGACGCGCATTCTGTTGACGGGCGATTTGAACAAACGCAGCCAGCATGCATTGCTCAAAGCCTACGAAGGCAGCGAAAAAGCCTTCATGGCAGACGTTTCGAAAGCCTGTCACCACGGCAGCGACGATGTCTCGTTGGAGTTCCTGTCCCGCATTAATCCGAGCGCTACGGTGATCTCGTCAGGCGACGCCGAGGGTCATGATCATCCGCGGCCGACGATCATCGGTGCAAGCGGCGTGACCGGCTATCTGACAATCAAGGACGACGAAATCCAAACGCCTCTCGTCTATTCGACGGAGCTCTCGCGTTCCATCAGCCTCGGGGAACCGACGCGGCTTGATGTCGTCCAGCCAGACGGATCGAAACAACGGGTGACGGGATCGCAACTCGAAGAAAGCGTCGTCCACTTTGAGGAAACCAAGCCTGGTGCCCTCAACCCCAAGAAAAAGGCCCGCGATCTTGGCCGCACCTATGTCGTCGCTGGCCAAGTGTACGGGCTGGTCAACGTGCGGACCGATGGCAAGACCATTCTCTGTGCTACCATGAACGAGGGTAACGGTACCTGGCAGATCAAGAGCTTCGACGCTCGATTTTGAGGGCGCCCATCATCCGCTTGTGCAGCAGGCAACGCCGTCGACCAAGGTTTCTCATCGAACCCGAAGCGGTATTCATACTGGGCCTAGAGACCCATGCCTCAAATGTCAGAGGATGCGCTTCAGGAACCATCGGCGATGCTCGGGCGGGAATTGATCTTCGTTGTTGATCAACTCACCGAAGACCGCGTAGCCCAGCTTGCGATAAAAGGCGGCAGCGGCGGGATTTGACGTGTCCAGCCACGCGCCGTGGCATCGATTGTCACGACCGAAGGTCTCGGCAGCCCCCATCAACTGTCGGCCAAGGCTCTGAGAACGATGCGCTGCAGCGACCCATAGGGCCTCGATGTGTAGCCAGCCATAGGCCGTCGAGCAGGTGAGGCCTGCCTTGAGATCGCCGTTATGATCCTTGATGTAAAAGGTCCGGCGAAAGGTTGGAGCCTGACGATTGATGCTCGCCAGGGATGCGAGAAGCTCGCGCTCGACCGTCCTCGCCACTTCGGCAGCGTAGGAGGATGCAATCGGCTCTAGGTCAGCCACGTCTTGTAGTCGCTCACCAGCAGATGGGTCGGCGGCTCATCCTCGTCGATGGTGGCGAAGCGGCCGATCGGGTCACGGAAGATGTTGTCGTTTTCATCATCATTGACCGTTGAGACCTCGCCGACCAGCACGTCGCCGCCCTCGCCCCAAAAGGCGTGCCAATCGCCAGGCATCAGGGTGACGCTTTCGCCGGGCGCGAGTTTGAGTTTTTCGCCGGGCTTGAAGTCCCGGCGCAGGCCGTCACAGGCGACGTTGCCGCCGCGGTCGGGAGCAAACTTCCCCCGGTCGTCCGATCCATAAAGCTCCACCACCAGCGCCGCGCCGCCGCGATTGATGATGTCTTCCGCCTTGATGACATGGGTGTGCATCGGCGTGACCTGGTCCTGACGCGAGATCAGGAGCTTTTCCGCGTAGCACATGCCGCGCCCTGCCGTGAGGTCGGCCAGACGGCCGTTTCTGAGCGTGAACAGGAAAAGGCCAAGCTGATCGAACCGGCCGCCGCCGAAATCGGTGATGTCCCAGCCGCAGCGTGCATCGATCACATGGCGCGCCTCCCCTGCCCTCGCCTTGAACGTCTCCGGCGTCCAGCGGGCGAACGGTGGAAGGACGAAGCCATATCGGCTGATCAGCTCGTCGGCTTCCGCCATGATGCGGTTGATCGCCGAGCGTTTCATGCCCGCCCCTCCTCGCGGAGGAACTCGAGCACCATGGCGGCGGTCCAGGTGAAGCTGCCACCACCCAAAGGCTCTCCCGTTTCCGGGTGATAATATTCGGCAAAGCCGCTGGCCTCGATCAGCTCGAGGCTGCTCTTGCGTATCTGCCTCGCCATCTCCAGCTCGCCTGCATGTGCGAGCCCGTCGGCGATCATATAGTTGACGATCAGCCAGACCGGACCACGCCAGTAACGCTTGGGATCGAGGCGCGGATCGGAAGGATCCTGGCTGGCGACGAGATAGCGGGTCTCACGCGCCAGCCGGTCGAATCGCCTTGTAAGGGCGTGGGCGCGCGCGTCGGGAATGGCGGCGAAGGCGGTGAGCAACCCGCCGACCGACGGGCTGTCCACGAGCTCGCCGGTGGCACGGTCGCGGCAAAGATACTGACCGCGCTCCTCGCTCCAAAGCCTGTCCAGGGCCGACAGCCCGCGCTCGGCAAGCTTGTGATTGCGCTGTGCGATCTCGGTCTCGCCGAGCTGTTCGGCAAGCGCCGCCAGGTCCTGGCAGGAACGGATGAGAATCGCGTTGAAGCCGGGATCGACCACCTTGAAGGGCGAGGCTTCATGCAGCCGGCCATTGTCCCAGACGAGGCCCCTGAAACATTCGAGCAGCCAGAGATAACGGTCATATTGCGCTTTGGTCGGTCGATGGGACGCGTCCGCATGCTGCAGGTCGCGGCGCTCATAGGGCTCGATGCCGTCAGTCGGCACCCGCTCAAGAGCCTCGTCCCAATCGATCGAGTTGTCGCGGCCGGACTCCCAGGGATGCAGAATGGCGACCAGCCCCTCCTGCGCCGGATCGCGATGGGCATAGAACCACTGATGCCAGCGGTCGATCGACGGCAACAGCGCGCGCGCTCTGGTCTCGGCAAGGGTTATATGCTTGGCGCGCTCGAACAGGCGGCGCGCGGCGAAACCTGCCACCGCCGGCTGGGTGATCCCCGACGTCGGCGTCGGTCGGTCGGTGCGCCAGATCGAGGGACCGGGAAAATAGCCCTCGTCATCGACGTGAAAGATGATGTGCGGCACCATGCCGTCAGGCCACTGGTGGGCAAACAGCGTCTCAATCTCCAGCCAGCCCCTGTGCTCGTCGATCTGGGCAAGACCGAGCGCGGTCAGGCAGGAATCCCAGTTCCATTGAAAGGGATAGAGCCCCTTAGTCGGCACGGTGTAGGTGCCGCGGTCGTTCTCCTTCAGGATAGCGATCGCGCGGGCGCGAAGGTCGTCGGCCTTGTTGTTCATAGCTCGGATTCCTCAGGCGGCGATCGCGCTTTCGGTTTCGGGATCGAACCAGCGCACGCGATCCTGCCTCGGTGCGAGCGTTAGCTGACGCCCGGGCTGAATCGGTTCATCGCTGTCGATCACCGCGCGGAAGAGACGGCCATCCACGCGCATGGTGACGAGCTGGTGGGCGCCGAGCGGCTCGATCACCTTGACCTCGCCGCTCATACCCTGCTCGGCGGGCACGAGGTCCTCAGGTCTGATCGCAAATTCGAGCTGACCGCGATCCACCGACGGGCCATCGACCTTCATGCCGGCGACCTGCCAGCCGCCATCGACCTTGTTCGCGTCGAGAAAATTCATCGGCGGGTTGCCGATGAAGCTCGCGACAAAGTGGGTCGTCGGGTTGCGATAGACATCGATCGGCTTGGCCGCCTGCACGATATGCCCCTTATGCATCACCGCGATCCGATCGGCGAGGCTCATCGCTTCGACCTGGTCATGGGTCACGTAGATCGTGGTGGTCTTGCTCGCCTGGACCACGCCCTTAAGTTCGGCGCGCATTTCGAGCCTGAGCAGCGCATCGAGATTAGAGAGCGGCTCATCCATCAGGAGGACATCCGGCTCCATGGCGAGCGCACGCGCCACAGCGACACGCTGGCGCTGGCCACCCGAGAGTTGCCCTGAATAGCGCTTCAGCAGCTGCTCGATATGCATGAGCTCGGCCGCGTTCGTGACCTTCTGCTCGATCTCCTGCTCCGGCATCTTCTTCATACGCAGGCCAAAAGCGATGTTCTCGAACACGGTCAGGTGCGGAAACACCGCGTAGTTCTGAAACACCATGGCGATGCCGCGGTTGCGCGGCGGCACGTCGTCAACCACGCGGTCGCCGATCTTGATCGTCCCGCTGCTCTGGCGATCCAACCCGGCGATCAGGCGAAGCAGCGTGGTCTTGCCGCAGCCGGAAGCGCCGAGCAGCACCAGGAATTCCTGATCCTGGATTTCGAGATCGATCGCGTGCAAGGCCGTGAAGTCGCCGTAGCGCCGCTCGACCCCATCGATTGAAATATTAGCCATGACGGCTGCCTCCGTTAGGTTTTGCTTTCATCGGTTCGCAATGCCCCACATGGCAAAGAGGTATTTCCGGACCGCGAAGAGGAAGATGAGGGCAGGTAGAACCAGGACGGTGCCGCCGGCGAATTTCAGATGCAGCGGGCTTTCTTCCAGGCTTTGCATCAAGAAAGCGGTCAACGTCCGGTTCTCGATGGTCAGCACGGCGGCTGCGAACACCTCGTTCCAGGAGATGACGAAGGCGAACACGGCGGATGCCGCGATGCCCGGAAAAACCAAGGGGAGAACTGCCTTTCGAAACGCCGCGAAGCGCGTACAGCCGAGCGTCCAGGCCGCCTCTTCCAACTCGAACGGGATGCCCATGAAAAGCGACGAGGTAATCAGGATCGCGAACGGCAGCGCAAGCACCGTGTGCACCAGGGCGAGGCCGATGATGGTGTCATCAAGGCCCGTTCGGATGAAGAAGACCGCAAGGGGCAGAGCCAGAAGCGGCAGCGGAAAGGCCCTGGTCATCAGCACCATGATGCGGAACAGATTCTTTCCCGGAAAGTCGAAGCGGGCGAGCGCGTAGCCTGCAGGTGCGCCGAGGCCGATCGACAGGACCATGGTGACGATAGCCACCAGGATCGAATTCCAGAGCGCGTCGATTACACCCTGGAAGCCGAGGAAGAACTGGACGCTCTCCATGTCGAAGCTCGGCCAGAAGCGCTTGGGATAGCCTGCGACCTCTGACGGGCTGGAAAGGGTGTTCACGATGATCAGGTAGATCGGCACGAGCACCCAGAGGCAGAGGATGGCGATCACCGCGCCCCAAAGCCAGCGCTTCGCGCTTGTCATATTGCCGTTCATGTCCCTATCCCCCTCATGTCTGGGCCTCCTTTGGTACACGCAATGCCCAGAGGAAGAAGACTGTGAATGCGATCGAGATCCCGAGGATCACCATGGCGTAAGCCGCCGCCACCTTTCTGTCCTGAAGCGCAAACTGCCAGTTATAGGTCTCGCCCATCAGCACCGGCAGGTTGGTGCCGGCCAGCGCCGCGACCACGGCGAAGACCTCGAAGGCGAGGATGGTTCGAAGGATCAGCGCCGTCTGCAAGCTTGGACGAAGCAGCGGCAGCGTGACCTTGTAAAAGCGCTTCCACGGGCTGGCCCCGAACACTTCGGCCGCTTCGTTATACTCCTTCGGAATGAGGCCCATGCCGGCGACCAGAATGACCAGGACGATCGCGGTTGCCCGCCAGACTTCGGCGAGGACGACGGCCATAAAGAGCAGCCATTTGTTCTGATAGCCAAGGATCGTCGCCGGCTGCTCCATCAACCCAAGGCCGACGAACAGGCTATTGAAGAAGCCGTTCTGCTCCAGGATCGCCAGCCAGATGATGCCGGCGGCAAGATCGGAAATGCCGAGGGGAATTGTCCAGATATAGAGAATGACGTCCCGGCCGGTGTTCATCTTGGTCACGATCGACGCCATGAACAGGGATAGACCGATCTGGATCGGCACCGCGACCATGGCGAGCAGGAAGGTGTTCCAAAGGGCCGAGTTGAACTTCCAGTGACCCGCCATCGTGCCGAAATGCTCGAAGGTGAGGCCCTCTTCGTTGGTGACCGATTCGATCGCCACCTGGAAGAACGGGTAGAGGAAGAACAGGGCTAGAAAGACTGTCGCCGGCAGCAACAGTAGGTAGGGTAACGCGCGCGCTTGCATGGCCGCGATCCGTGCAGAGGGTTAGGTGGTCACCGGCGACGGCGGCTGGCCGCCGCCGGCTTCCGAGATGGATAGCTGGGCTGAAGGTCAGCCCACGCGATACTTACTCGACGGGGCAGGCCCCATCGGAGGGCTCGTCAGGCGCCCAGCAGGGTGCACCCGCCTCGTCCATGATCGCCTTCAGCGCTTCGGCCTGCTCGTCGAGCACGGCGCGCACGTCCTGGCCTGCGAGCACGATGCGCTCGAAGGTGTCGGTGTAGACCTGGCTGAACTTGCCGCCGAGCTCGCCGAGACCGATCGGCAGGAGGCCCGGATTGGCGTCCGCCGAACCGGACTGCGCCGCGATCGCCGCACCCGAGATCTGAACAGCCGCCGGCAGATCGTCAGGCAGCTCGACGTCGATCACCGGGAAGAAGTTGGTCGCCTTCAGCGTGGCGATCTGGGTCTCTGGCTTCATCATGTAGCTGACCAGCTCCTTGGAGTTCGCCATATCAGGCGCCGTGGTCGGGATGGCGACACCGGCGACCACCGGCATGAAGCCGCGACCGGTCGGCCCTGCGGGTGCTGGAAACGCGATGAAGTCGTCAGGGCGTTGGTTGAAGGCCTCGGCCAGACGCGCGGTATGGTCGAATGCAACCCAGACCTCCTCGGAGAGCAGCGGCTCCTGCATGAAAGCGTAGTTGGTGGAAGCCGGCGTGGTGTGCGCCCAGAGGTCCTTGAAGGTGTTCCACATCGCCTCAGCCTCGGCGGAGCGGAACTTGGTCACCATCGAGTCGGTGAAGGACGGGTAGAGATATCCCTGGATGAAGCGGTGCTTCAAGCCCTTCGGTCCTGCAGGAATGCCGAACTTCGGCGAGCCGGTCGCCTCGCCCATGGCTGCCGCCCAGGCGATCAGCTGGTCATAGGTCAGCGCATTGACGTCAGCCCCCTCCGGCAGATACTCCAGCGCCTTCTTGTTGGCGGCCATGACATAGGTCGCCTGCATCCAGGGAATGTATTTCAGACCGTCGCTGCCGAGCGTGGCCACGTCCATGAAGGTTTCGGAGATCTTGCCGCCGCCGAGATCGACGTCGGACAGATCGACCAGACCGTCACCAACCGAGGCGAAGTCGCCATGCAGGCCGCCGAGCACGTCGATCGTGCCTTCACCGGCTTCGAGCTCGGCCTGAAGACGCGTAATATAGGGACCAGGGTCCTGCGGCTGGTAGTCGACCTCGTGGCCGAAGCCGGAGAGCACCTGCTCACGCATGGCCTGGCTCTCCTCGACCGGGCGTGCCTGGGTCGACCAGAACAAGAGGCCCTCGGCCGAAGCGGGCAAGCTGCCGGCGGCTGTCGATAGAATGAAGGCCGCGGCTGCGGTCTTCAGAACGGTTCGATGACGAGTCATGTCAGTCTCCCTGGTTGGATCGGTCTAGTGATCATTAGTAGGCACGGGGCCGTGACTGCCTCGCGCCACGAACTTCGGCGTTATCAGACGGGTCAATGGTTTATTGAACGGCTGGCTCATTGCAACCGTCACCATGTCGGCAATGGTTCGCGCACTGCCGCGAACGTCCTGATCGAAGGTGGAAAGACCAGGGCTGGCGAGGCTGGCGGCGGCGAGATTGTCGAAGCCGATCACGGAAAGCTCGTGCGGTATCGAGATGCCGAGGCCGGCCGCCTCCTGCATGACGACAAGGGCGAGTTCGTCGTAGAGCCCGAGCACCGCGGTCGGCCGCTCCGTGCCGACGAGCATGGCGGCGACGTCCCGGCGGATGGCATCGAGGTCACCGCGCGGACGCCGGATGACATCGAGGCTGACATCGGGGTCGCCCATGGCAGCAATGGCACCTTCCAGTCCCGCCTCACGCTCGCGGCGCGCGTTCATGCGCTCGGCGATGGTGACCAGCGCGAAGCGCCGATGGCCGAGTTCGTACAGACGTTCGAAGGCATCGGCGAAGGCGACGGTGCCATCAGTATCGAGCCAGGAATAGCTGAGATCCGAGTTGACCAGACGGCCATGGGCGACAAACGGCACCCTTCGCTCCGCCAGAAAGCGCACGCGTTCGTCATCTTCGGTAATGCGCGTGAGAATCAGACCGTCGGCCCGCCCTGAGTCGACGAGCTTTCTGATGACGTCGAGTTCACGCTGCCCCTCATGCGCGATCGACATGAAAAGATCGCAGCCTTCCGCCGCCAGCCCCTCGCCCAGCCCAAGCACGAACTGGCCGATGAAACTATCGAGGAAAGCGGGCCCGGAGGCGGGAATCACAAGGCCGACAAAGCCGCTTCGGCCCGAGACCAGCATGCGCCCGGCACTATTGGGCACATAGCCGATCTCCCTCGCCTTCGCCGCGACCCGCTCGCGCGTCTTGAGCGCGATATCCTCATAGCCGCCGAGTGCACGCGACACCGTCGCGACCGAAAGGTCGAGTTCCTCGGCAAGCTGTTTGAGCGTTCGGCGTCTGGCCAAGAAGGCCTCCCTGAAACGTTTTAGAT
>JBCCIN010000207.1:0-9061 GCA_039028235.1 Pseudomonadota bacterium | reverse complement strand
CTGCCGTCCTGCTGGAACCTCACCCGTCCGGAATTCTTTCACTACGAGGGCAGTGCCTGGTACGGGCGCCGCTTTGCCCACCAGCCGGAGCGCGAAGGCGAGCGTGTCGTCCTGCGCATCGGCGCCGCCCATTATGACACACGCGTCTTCCTGAACGGCCGCTTTCTCGGCAATCACCTCGGAGGCTCGACGCCGTTCTTCGTCGAACTGACCGGTGATCTCCAGGACGACAACTGGCTGTTTCTCTCGGTCAACAACGAACGCAGGCTCGACCGTGTGCCCATGCGCCATACGGACTGGTTCAACTATGGCGGCGTCTTTCGGGATGTCGATCTGATCCGGCTGCCCGAGGTCTTCATCAAGGATTTCTTTGCGCATCTCGTGCCCGACGGCACCTTTGGCAACATCCGGATCGAGTTGACGCTCTCCGATGCGGTCGCCGGCGAGGCTGAACTCGCGATTCCCTGCCTCGGCATCGAGACACGTCTGCCGGTCACCGAGGGAAGGGCTGCGCTGACGCTGGACGCCTCACCCGAACTCTGGACTCCGGACAATCCGAAGCTCTACGACCTGCACCTCGATTTCGATGACGATCGCATCATCGAAAAAATCGGCTTTCGCGAGATCCGCACCGAAGGTCGGACCATCCTCCTGAACGGTGAGCCGATCAAGCTCAAGGGCATCTGCGCCCACGAGGATGATCGCGAGCGCGGGCGGGTGAGCGATGACAGTGACATCTATCGGCGTTTTGCCCACGCGAAGGAGCTCGGCTGCAATTTCATGCGCCTCGCCCATTATCCCCATCACGAGCGCGCCGCCGAAATCGCTGATGAGATCGGCCTTCTTCTCTGGGAGGAAATCCCGGTCTACTGGTCCATCGCCTTCGAGAGCGCGGTGACGTTCGCCGATGCCGACAACCAGCTGCGCGAACTGATCCTCCGTGACCGCAATCGAAGCTCGGTGATCGTCTGGGGTGTCGGCAACGAGAACGCCGATACCGAGGCAAGGCTCGCCTTCATGCGCCGATTGACCGAGACCGCGCGAGAACTCGACCCCTCGCGCCTGGTGGCTGCAGCCTGCCTCGTGAACCAGCGCAACAACAAGGTCGAGGATCGCCTGGCCGCCCATCTCGATCTGGTCGGGATCAATGAATATTACGGCTGGTACGAGCCGGATTTCGACGACCTCGCAGCGATCGGCGACAACTACGATCTCGATCGCCCGCTGATCATTACCGAGACCGGCGCCGATGCGCCGGCAGGGCGGCGAAGCGAGGCTAACGCATTGTTCTCCGAGGATCAGATGCTCGCCTGCTACCAGGCCCAGTTCGAGACCATCGCCAAAATCGACGCGATCAAAGGCTTTTGCCCCTGGATCCTCTATGATTTCCGCTCGGAGCGCCGCAAGAACGGCTTTCAGCGCGGCTGGAACCGCAAAGGGCTGATTGGCGAAGACAAGGAGACAAAGAAACTCGCCTTCGATGCGCTCAAGCACTTCTACCACGAACTCTGGTAGGTGGCGCGGCCACACCGTTGACTTGGACCGCCTCTGCCAGGATCCAGGATTTGCGCCCAGGTTTTCGAAGGAGTGCGATATCGATCGGAAGGGCGTGACTCCCGAAGTCGCATGGACCGATGACATCGGTAGCGGACGATCGTTAAAGAATGGTTCTACCTGTTGCTTGATCTGGATAGGATGCCAAGGCTCACGCCTTGATCACCAGAAGTCTCAAGAGAACCGAAGAAAACCGCTATGCCGAAAATCGTCTATCTCGATGCCTTTCCCGCCGCCAATGCCCACGACATTTTGGCGGAGCGGCCTGATATCGAGGTGGTGAGGATCGCGTCGGACATGCCGCTGGAGCAGGCCTTCGAGGCTCTCAGCGATGCTGATGCCTATCAGCAGATCCCCGCGCGCGACGAGGTGCCGGAGGCGCTTCGCGTAAACGCCGCCTTTCTCGAGCGATGCCCGAACCTGCTGATCGCATCCTCCAATGGCTCGGGTGTCGATACCATCGACATTCAGGCGTGCAGTGCCGCGGGTGTGCTGGTCGTCAACCAGGCAGGCGGCAATGCCGAAGCCGTGGCCGAGCACACCATCGCCATGATCCTCTCGCTGCTGAAGCGCATCGGTGAGAGCGACCGGCTGCTTCGCCGCGGCTGGACCGGTGCGCGCACCGATCTGCTCGGCCGCAATCTCGAAGGGCGCACGCTCGGCATCATCGGTCTCGGCTTCATCGGAAAGCGCGTCGCAGGGATTGCGAGGGACGTCTTTGGCTGTCGCGTGCTCGCCTTCGATCCATACGTGCCGCGAGACGAGATCGCGAAACGAAAGGCTGAGCCGGTATCGTTCGACGATCTGCTGGAGCGCAGCGAGATCCTGAGCATCCATTGTCCCCTGACCGGCGAGACTGAGGGCATGATCGGTGCTGCTGAACTCGCGCGCTTGCCGGAGGGCGCCCTGATCGTGTCGACCGCTCGCGGTGGCATTATCGACGAGCCGGCCCTGGTCGACGCCCTTCGATCCGGCCGGATCCATGGCGTCGGCCTCGACGTCTGGGAAAAGGAACCGCCGCCCGCGGACCATCCGTTGCTCGCCTTCGACACGGTGATCGCCAGCCCGCACACGGCCGGTGTCACCGTCGACAGCCGTGCGACCATGGCCCGTTACGCAGCGACCCAGCTGATCGATCTCCTCGACGGTCGGCCGCCGGCGCGCCTGGTCAATCCTGACGTGTCCGAGCGCTACCGAATGCGCTTTCAAGAGCGATTTGGTCGGCCAGCCGAGCCCTTTTGACACTTTCGGACGATATCAGGTGCCTTTGGACAGGCGTCGCCGGACATCCTCGACCATGGCCGGCATGAGAAAGGCGGGTTCGACCATATAGCGGTACCAGAGACGCCCGGGCTCGCTGAGTAGCCGGTAAAGCCACTCGAGCCCGAGTCTGCCGACCAGCGCCGGCGGACGTGCCTTGGTGCCGGCGAAATACTCGATCGCGGCACCGACGCTCCAGACGATCGGTATGTCGAGATCGCTCAAATGATCCAGAATCCAACGCTCCTGGCGCGGCGTGCCCATGCCGATCATCAGCACATCGGGGCGAAACGCGCGGATCGCCGCCAGCAGCGCCTGATTGTCGGCGCTGCCCTTCGCCGCATCGAAAAAGCCGTCGCGCGCCTCGATCTCGAGACCGGGTGCCATTTCGCGAAAGGCGTCGGTACCTTTTGCACAGGCTTCCGCCGTGGCCCCCAGATAGAAGAGGCGCCAGCCCTGGTCACGAAACGTCCGGAGCACCGAGGGCGCCCAGGAGGAGAGCGTCATCCGATGGTCACGCGTGACGTCGAGGCCGAGCAGGCGCGCCCACAAGACGAGCGGCATGCCGTCGGCGTAGATGATGTCGGCATGCTGGTAGAAGCCGGCGATATCAGGGGTTGTTCGGGTGACGTAGAGCGTGTGCAGATTGTGATAGCCGACCAGGAGAGGGCTGTCCTCGGCGTGGTGCAGGCGCAAGCGATCGAGCACCGTGTCTGGAAGGAGGAAGTCGACGTCGCTGCCGAGAAGCTGCGTTCTCATGGAAAATGCTCGCTCCTCATGCTCTTGCCAGCGCGCCGTCGGCGGCGACCGTTCGGTAGATGTCGACCAGCGCCTCCGCATAACCCCCCGCCGAATAGGGCTCGACGGATGCACGGGCGCGTTCGCCAAGCCGTTTTCTCAATCCATTATCCGAGGCGAGCCGCTTGATCGCCGCGGCGAGCGCCGCTTGATCGCCGGGGGGGACGAGGAGGCCGTTGTCGTCGTGCTTGAGAATGTCAGGAATGCCGCCAACCGGCGTCGCGATCGGCGCGATCTTGAAGCTCATCGCCTCCAGAAGTGCCATCGGCAGACCCTCGAAATGGGAGGGAAGGATGAAGACCTGGGTTTGCGCGAGCAGCCGGTCCCGTTCCTCCGCGTCAATCCATCCATGCACCGTGATCGTCCGGTCCAGGCCGAAGGCGGCGACCTTGGCGCGGGCCTCATCGACCTCACCATGGCCGGCCATGGTGAGGTGAAGGCCGGAAAGATCAGCCTGATCGAGAGCCGCCATGGCGTCGATCAGATCGAACGCACCTTTGGGCTTCGACATCATGCCGAGATAGAGCAGGTGCACCGACGACGCTGACGGGTGCTCCGGCAGATCGTCGGGCAGACGCACGGGATTTTTCAGGATCAAGGCGCGTTCCGGCTCGATGCCGAGGGTCTCGATGTAAAAGCGACGCCAGGTTTCGGCGAGCGTGATCACGGCGTCGCATCGTCGAAAGCTGCTGCGAATGAACGTCTGCAGCAGCCCCGGCATGGTCGGAAACTGCTCGGCGAAGGCACCACCATGGGTGTGCATCACCACGGGCTTGCCGAACAGAAAGGCGATCCGGGCGAGTAGGGATTTCCTCGGTATGCTCGCCCCCATGGACACGTGAATGTGGACGACGTCGACGGGCTTCAGGAACAGATGGACGATCATCGCGATGATCGCGCGCAGTAGGGTGACGAATTTGCGCAACGGTCCGAGGGGTCCTTCGGGCGGCAGCGTGCCGATGTGGTGAAAGGACAGCCGGTCCGGCGCGCTTGCCAGCGTCGCTTTCTCGACGGTGACCACGCCGCCTGGACGCTCCAGCGCCTCGCCGAGCATCAGAATGCTCAGGCGTTCTTTGTTTATGGTCATCGTGACGATCCGGCGCTGCTCGCTATGCGCGCTGAAGTTGAAAATGCGCGCTCGGAAGACACGCACCAAACCGCCAGAGACCGTGCCCTGTCAAGCCACTAACGCGACAATCCGTACTCAGATAGTGCCGATTACGAGAAAGCGGCCAGCCGGTAGGCCTGATCGAACAGGCGTGCGCCGCCTTCCAGGCGGGTGAGCCAAGGCAGCGGCATGCCGCGTTCGCCGCCGAAGCCGAAATGGGCGCCGAGGATGGCACCGAGCGCCATCGATCGGCCGCAGCTGTCGCCGCCGGCGAGGACGTTGCTGCGGATGGCACTCTCGTAGCTTTCGGCTTTATTGGCGATGTGGAAGACCACAGGCAGACCCTGCGGAACGTGGCAGGCACGGCCGAAGTGGCCTGCGATGTCGATGCTGCTCTGATCCTCCGCGGCGAGGGCTTCGCGCAAAAGCGGCTGCAGCACATCGCCCGCCCGCTCGGCTTCGGTGGCGAGTGTTGCCGCCAGATCGTCACCCTGGAGCAACGCCGTGGTCACACGCGCGACGATCAGCGCACCCTCGGTTGCCAACGGGTTGTCGTTGGTCACCCGGACCATTCGCATGACGTCTCGTTCGAGTGACAAGGACCCAGGACCGGCGGCGACCATTGCCGGCGTGGTCGAGAAGGCCGGCATCTGATCGTCGTCGATGCCGGAGACCTCGGGAGTATCCCCGTTGATCTCCGTTCCGAGATGGCCGAGCGTGCCGCGGGTCGGCCGGTCGACATAGCCTTTCCACGCACCGCCTGGTCCAAAGAACGCGACGTAACGTCGCTGAAAATCGGCGATGTCCAGCGCACCTTCCGTGGCGACAAGGGAGTCCATGGCGAGCATGAGCGTCGAACCATACTGGCTGAGCTCGCCGCTTCGCTTGCCTTCATGGGCGAAGTAGCCCTTGGCATCGTCGAAATGGCGCCTTTCGGCCGCAAGAAAGACCGGCTCGCGCTCATCGGCGATGCTGGCGATGCGCTCGGGATCGTAGAGCCAGTGGAGGCCCATGGCCGCGGCATCAGCCACCAGCGCGCCGAGGACGACGCCCGCCCGCGCCTCGATCTCCTCGCCCCTCGACCGCTGTGCCATCGGTTCCTCCTTTGTCTCATGGTGTTGTCGCAAGCGCACCCCATCAACATATTGGGAAAAACCCCGAGACAACAGGAGCACCATGAGCAACGCACCGCGAATTCTCGCCTTTGCCGGCAGCACGCGCGAAGGTTCGTTCAACAAGAAACTGGTGAAGGTTGCCGCAGACGGCGCAGCGGACGCTGGCGCCGAGGTCACGGTGATCGATCTGCGTGACTTTCCGATGCCGCTCTATGATGGCGATCTGGAAGCGGCGGACGGGCTTCCGGAACCGGCTCGCAGGCTGAAGGCACTCTTCATGGAGCACGACGGACTCCTCATTGCCTCGCCCGAATATAACGGCGGCATGAGCGCCGTCCTGAAAAACGCGATCGACTGGGTGTCCAGAAGCGAGGGGGATGAGGGCGGGCTTGCCGCCTATAAGGGCAAGGTCGCGGGCCTGGTCGCAGCCTCGCCCGGACGGCTCGGCGGTCTGCGCGGCCTCGTCCACACGCGCCAGATCCTGACCAATATCGGTGTCCTGGTTATCCCGCAGCAGCACGCGCTTGGCGGGGCAGGCCAGGCGTTCGGCGAGGACGGCATGCTTGCCGACAGCACCGCGCAGGCCACGATCACCGGCATCGGCGCGCGCGTCGCCGACACCATCATGGCCTTGCAGCGATAGCCCTTGCCGGCTTCACATCTTCCTCTTCCTATGCTCAAGATTATGAGAGCTTTATGCACGCTTAGGGCGGCCCTATGAACGATCAGACCATCGTGAACACCGGCGTCGGCAGCGTCGATGCCATGCTGGAAACGCTCGGCCGCGGCAACTATGTCGCCGACCGCCCGCTTGCGACCGCGCTCTATCTGGCACTGTCCCTCGGCCGGCCGCTGTTTCTCGAAGGTGAGGCCGGTGTCGGCAAGACCGAGATCGCCAAGGTGCTGTCAGAGACGCTCGGGCGGAAGCTGGTCAGGCTGCAATGCTACGAGGGCCTCGACGTCAGCTCAGCGGTCTATGAGTGGAACTATGCGCGCCAGATGCTGGAGATCCGCCTCGCTGAAGCCGAAGGCGATACGGATCGCACTGCCCTCGCGCGAGATATCTTCACCGATCAGTTCCTGATCCGGCGCCCGCTCTTGCAGGCGCTGGAATCGAGTGACGGCGGGGCACCCGTGCTCCTGATCGATGAGCTTGACCGGACGGACGAACCCTTCGAGGCCTACCTCCTGGAAATTCTCTCCGACTTCCAGGTGACCATCCCGGAGATCGGCACGGTGCGCGCCGAGGAGCGGCCGATCGTGATCATCACCTCCAACCGTACGCGCGAAATCCACGACGCCCTCAAGCGCCGCTGCTTCTATCACTGGGTCGATTACCCCGACGCCGAACGCGAGACGGCGATCATCAATGCGCGCCTTCCTGGCGTCGCCGAGAGCCTGACGAGGCAGATCGTCGGCTTTACCCAGAAGCTCAGGGCCGAAGACCTATTCAAGGTGCCGGGCGTCGCCGAGACGCTTGATTGGACCCAGGCGCTGATGACCCTGGATCGCCTGGAGCTCGATCCCGACACCATCAACGACACCCTCGGCACGCTGCTCAAATATCAGGACGACATCGCAAAGATTCAGGGCAGCGAGGCAGCGCGGCTGTTGAATGAGGTCAAACGCGACCTCGCCACCGCAAGCTGACCCTGCCAGGGGTGCTTCCAGCACATGGTAGACGTGGACCTCGACACATTGCCGAACCGCCAGCCGGTCGAACCAGGCCGGTTCGCGGCGAACATCATGCATTTCGGGCGTTGCCTGCGTGCTGCCGGATTGCCGGTCGGTCCGGGCAAGGTCCTGGAAGCGATTCGCGCGGTCGAGGCTGTCGGGATCGGCGGCCGCGAGGATTTCTATTGGACGCTGCACGCGGTTTTCGTGAACCGGCGGGATCAGCGTGAGCTGTTCGACCAGGCCTTCCACATCTTCTGGCGAAAGCCCGATCTGCTGGAAAAGATGATGCAGCTTCTCCTCCCGGTGATCGAGCTCGATCAGGAGGGTGAGCAGAACGAGGTCAACCGCCGGCTTTCCGAAGCCCTCAGTCCGCAAAAGCAGCCAGGGCAAGGCGAAGCGCCCGAGGATGCCGAAGAGGAGCCGACCATCGAGCTCGACGCCACGCTCACTTTCTCCGAGAAGGAAATCCTGCAGTCCAAGGATTTCGAAGAGATGTCGGCCGAGGAGATCGAGCGGGCGAAGCGCGTCATACAAACCATGCGCCTGCCGATTATGGCCGTTCCCACCCGCAGATTTTCCCCGCACGCGCATGGGCCGAAAGTGGATATGCGGCGGACTCTCCGCCAGAGTTTGCGGGGCGGTGGTGCATCCATCGATCTGGCGCGGAAGGTACGAAAAAAACGGCACCCGCCGCTGGTGATCCTGGCCGATATCTCCGGCTCGATGGACCGCTATTCGCGCATGCTCGTGCATTTCATGCACGCGATCACCAATGACCGCGATCGCGTCTTCAGCTTCGTATTCGGAACGCGGCTAACCAACATCACCCGTCAGCTGCGCTATCGCGACGTCGACATCGCGCTAACGAAGGTCGGCGATCTTGTGGAGGACTGGTCCGGCGGCACGCGCATCGGCCATTGCCTTGATGACTTCAATCGCAACTGGTCGCGCCGCGTGCTAGGGCAGGGCGCGATCGTCCTTTTGATCACCGACGGCCTCGATCGCGACGCCGGCGAGGGGTTGGACGCCGCGATGGAGCGGCTGCAAAAGAGCTGCCGTCGCCTCATCTGGCTCAACCCTTTGATGCGCTTCGACGGCTACGCGCCGACCGCAACCGGAGCGCGCGCTATCGTCAAGCATGTCGACGACTTCAGAACCGTGCACAATCTCGCCAGTCTCGAAGATCTGGGTGCGGCGCTGGGGGCAGGCGGGCCGCGAGCTGCTGCCTGAACACCGGATTTCTTTATCCGTGACGTTGCCGTCCTCGATCAAACCGTGCATTTTTCCGACGATCTGATGGTGATGCTCAAGCAGGACGGATTTCAGGCGATGGTGAGCAGGCGACGATTTTGCGAACGGGCAGGATGGATGGTGGCCGGTCTCGGCGGGCTCGGCTCGACCTTGTTGACGGGCTCTGCGGCCGAGGCGCGCTCTTTCGACGACGTTCGCAAACATCTCGTGGCGGCGCTGCCGAACCGCCAGCACGCCGCCGTGATCGGCAAGGCGCGCCTGGCAGCGCTCGACCGGCAGCCTGATCCGGAAGAGCTGG
>JBCCIN010000206.1:0-9067 GCA_039028235.1 Pseudomonadota bacterium | reverse complement strand
GCTCGCGCTGATCGGCCAGATCCCCTCAGCCTATATCGGCCGCGGCCTTGGTCTTCTGCATGAGATCCCCGATCAGTCCGGCATGCTGCGCTCGCTGACCAAATGGTCCGCCGGAATCAAGGCACCGGTCGATGCGCCGGCGCTGGTCGATGAGGCCTTCCAACAGCTTCTGAACGGCAAGCCACAGCCGGTCGGTCTCGAATGCCCGGCGGATGTATGGGCGAAGCGGGCGGCCATGCACCTGTCTGAGGTCAACGCTGAGCGCCGCCCGCTCGCGGCGGATGAGGATGCCGTTGAGGACGCAGCCAAGCTGCTGGGCGGTGCGAAAAACCCGCTGATCGTGGTCGGCGGCGGGGCGCAGGAGGCGAGCGCCGAGGTCACCGAGCTCGCCGAGTTGCTGCAGGCGCCGGTCACCGCGTTTCGCATGGGCCATGGCGTGGTCGACAGCCGCAACCCCTTGAGCGTGACGGTGCCGATCGGCCATCATCTCTGGGCGAAGGCTGATGTGGTCATCGGCATCGGCACGCGACTTCAGACCCAGCAACTCGCCTTCGGCGTCGATGACGATCTGAAGATCATCCGCATCGATATCGACGCCGATGGACTCAATCGCATCCGCGAACCCGATGTCGGTCTGGTCGGTTACGCCGACGTGCTGGTGCGCGCGCTCATCGATCGCTTGCCCGCGCATATGGAGAAACGCGGATCGAAGGCCGAGGAGATGACGGCGCTCAAGCACGCTTTCGCCGCCAAGTTCGAGAAGCTCGAGCCGCAGCTCGGCTATCTCGAGGTCATCCGAGACGCCCTTCCGGAAGACGGCATCCTGGTCGATGAACTCGTGCAGGTCGGCTATGTCGCCCGCTTCGCCTTCCCCGTCTACAGGCCCCGAACCTTCATCTGCAGCGGCTATCAGGGCACGCTCGGCTGGGGTGTGCCTGTTTCGATCGGCGTGCAGATGGCCAAGCCGAATCAACGGGTTATCGCGCTTGCCGGCGATGGCGGCTTCATGTTCAACGTGCAGGAACTGGCGATTGCCGTGCAGCGCGAACTGCCATTGGTCACCATCGTCTTCAATGACGGTGCCTTCGGCAATGTCCGCCGTATCCAAAAGGAGATGTTCGGCAACCGCCTGATCGCCACCGATCTGGTCAATCCCGACTTCGTGAAACTGGCGGAATCCTTCGGCGCGCAGGGTATCCCGGCGACATCACCGGAGACCCTCCGCCAAGCCCTTCATCAAGCCTTCCATCATAAGGGGCCGAGCGTGATCGAGGTGCGCTGCGGCGAGATGCCGAACCCCTGGGAGTTCATGCTGCTGCCGCCCGTGCGCGGCCATGGCACGGGTGCGTCGGTCTTCTGATCGAACAGATCATCAAGGCTTGGGTGCAAACCGTCGCTCCAGGCTCAGACGGTCCGGGTCGATGCGGTGGTCACACCACCCGCCAGTAGAGGGGAAAGCCTGGGTCGAACACCGTCACCGGCCCGGCCTCCGTTTCGATCTTTTCAGGGTAGCGCACGGGCTCGTCCTCTCGAACCATGGTGATGGTCTCGTCGTTGGCGGGGACACGGTAGAAGGCCGGGCCATTCAGCGAGGTGAAGGCTTCGAGCCTGTCGAGCGCGTCTTCTTCTTCGAACACGTGGGCGAGGCAGGAGAGCGTGTTCGGCGCATTGAACACGCCCGCACAGCCGCAGGGCGCTTCCTTGGTGTGATCGGTGTGGGGAGCGCTGTCCGTGCCCAGGAAAAACCGCGGATCGCCTGAGGTCGCGGCCTCCCGAAGCGCCAGACGGTGGCGTTCGCGCTTGACGATCGGCAGGCAATAGTAATGGGGCTTGATCCCGCCGACCAGCAGATGATTGCGGTTGATGATCAGGTGGTGCGGCGTGATGGTCGCCCCAAGGGCGCTCGGGACCGAAGACACATAGTCGACGGCGTCCTTGGTCGTCACATGCTCCATGACGACGCGCAAGCTTTCGACGCGCCGGCGCATCGGATCGAGGACGCGCTCGATGAAGACGGCTTCCCGATCGAAGATATCGACATCGGGGTCGGTCACTTCACCATGAACGCAAAGCGGCAGGCCGATTTCCGCCATGCGCTCCAATACCGGAAGCACCGCCTCGGTGTTGCGCACCCCGCTCTCCGAATTGGTCGTGGCGCCGGCCGGATAGAGCTTGACCGCATGGACCAGCCCCTCGCCCGCGGCCACCGCGACGTCGTTAGGATCAGTGGTCTCGGTCAGATACAGCGTCATCAATGGTGTCGAGCGGATGCCAGAGCCCTTCAACGCCTTCAGAATCCGATCGCGATAGGCCCGGGCATCGTCGCCGCGCACGACCGGCGGCACCAGATTGGGCATGATGATCGCGCGCGAGATATCACGCATGGAGGGGCCGACGATCCCCTCCAGCATCGCGCCGTCGCGCAGGTGAAGATGCCAGTCATCGGGACGACGGATGGTCAGACGGTCAGTCCTGCTCACGATCGGTCCCCCTAATGGGCTCAGGCAAGTTCAGCTTATGGCCGCCTGGCCATGCATGTGCGGGCTGTCGAAGTCGAGTTTTTTCAGGCCTTCCTTGACCTCGGGGCAGCTCATGAAGAGCTTCCAGATGAGGCCGGTGCGGTAGTTCTCGATCATGCCGACGATAGGGCCCTGGTCGATCGAGAGATGGGTTTCGGCGACCCAGTTCTCGGTCGGATTGAAGGCGTCGACGAAGCCGTATTCCTTCCAGAGTTCGTCGCCACGCTCGTCGTAGAAATGGCGAAGCGCCTCCATGGAATGATCGGGCGTATAGGGGAAGGCGGACAGCGCGGCTGTCGGCGTAATGACTCCAAGGTCTCGACGAGGTTGATGCGCCGCATAGCCCTTGTGGTTGTCCGAGGAGGTCAGGCCCCAGCAATGGCGGCCATAGCCCTCAAAGCCGTTCGGGTTGAGGACGCAGTGCTCACGATTGATGAGCGTGTGGGCGGTGTTCTGTTCCCAATAATCGGCGTAGCGATCCTTCAGGCCGTTCGGGTCCAGCATCATGAAGCAATATTGGGTCCAGAACAGCGGGCCGCCGAAATCCGGGCCGAGCGGGAGCTTGATGCCATAATATTCGCGCTCGTTCTTGAAGACCCGACCCATCGCCCAGCCGCGGTGATAGGCTTCCTTGTGGATGGCGTAGGTGGGCGAGCTGGCGCCCAGGACGTAGGTCAGGAGGCATTCGTTCCAGCCCCTGATCTCGAAATCCATGCCCCAGCCCTGGTTCGGGGACCAGTGCCAATACATGATGTGTCGCCCGCCACGGGTGTGCCAGTCCCACTCGGTCTGGGTCCAGAGCGTGTTGATCCGGTCGCGAAGCTCGGCTTCCTTGCCGTCCCCGTCGAAATATTGCCGGCAGACCAGGAGCCCGCCGATCAGGAACGCCATCTCCACGACGTCCGAACCGTCGTCCTTTCGCGAGAACGCGATGGTCTTGCCGGTGGTGCCATGCATGAAGTGTGGAAGAACGCCGTGATAGTGGTCACCAAGATGCAGGAACTTGACCATCTTGAGCAACTGGTCAACGGCCTCGTCGCGGGTCACCCAGCCGCGTTCGACAGCGACCACGATGGCGATCGCACCGAACCCTGTGCCACCGATCGCCATCGCCTCCGGACCATATTTGTCCTGGACATTGGTGCGGTCGCGCGCGAGGCCGGAAACGGGATGGGCGCCGTCCCAGAAAAACCGAAAGGTCTGCCGCTGCACCAGCTCTAAAAGCTCGTCATCAGAAAGTCCCTTCGGCCGGTCGGGGCCAACGCCAGCAGCTTCGGTCGGACGGGGCAGGGCGATATCATTCATCCAAATGCTCTCCGGTTCTTAGGCGCGCTCGTTGGTGAGACCACTACCGGGGCCGGCTCCGATGTCAATGGGTGGCACCGGCTCTGCATGGATCGACAACCTCAAGTATTGTTGGCCCACCTAAGTCTTATGACGGCATTGGCGTCATACGCCGTATCGACATCTTTACAGCTCACGTCGTCAACGTGACGCCATTTCTTACAACACCGTAACCATGAGGTCCGAATATGAAGATAAATCTGTCGGCAGCCATTTGGCACAAACATTGCGAGTAATTATCAACCAAAGGATGTTTTTTTGAATTAAAGATAGGAGAATCTATATGAAAATGTCACGTTGGATTGTCGGAGCGCTATGCCTTGCCGCAACCGCGGGCATGTTCGGAAAGGGCAGGACAGCCGAAGCCGCTCTGATCACCTCATCAGCCGGTCTCGTCGCGCCGTCGGTTGTCGACTTCAGTCAATTCGCAGGCGGGTTCGACTTTACCACCGGGCCGGTCGCCATCGGCGGTCTGGTTGGCGAAAGCATCACATGGGAAACCACGAATGCTGGGTTCCCAGCCTCCGTCATCGGCGACGGGTTCTACGGCCTCGGCAGCAACGGTTCCTGGAATGCCGGGAGGACGGGCTTCACAGGGCTCAACACGGGCATCGGCTCGATGGATTTCCTGTTTGCAACGCCGGTCAGCGCTGTCGGTGGGTTCATCAACTATTCACCGGGCTCTGGTCCGCCGGTAGAGATCATCGCCCTCGACAATGCGAACAATCCCCTCGAAAGCTTCGTTATCAACTTTATCGCTCCGATTTCGACACCAGGTGCTATCAATGCCGGTGCTTTCCGAGGCATTTCGCGGGCGAACGATGATATCTTCGGCTTCCGCATCACCAACTCTTTTGTCGTCCTTGACGATCTGACCTTTGCGCGCAGTTCGACGGCGGTGCCCGAACCAGCCGGGGTCGCTCTGCTCGGGTTAGGCCTGGTCGGTGCCCTATGGGCGAGACGGCGGCGCGTCAGCAGCTGACTCTTCCGAGAAAACTCTCTTGAGGCCAAAGGCGGTTTCCAGGAGTCGCCGTCTCGGCTCAGGCTAGCGTCGTTTCCAGGGACTCTTCGGGAACGCTCGTCGTCGACGATCTCAGAAAGGTGCAACCCCAGCCCTGATCGCTCCCGCCAACGCCATGGCCGGTGGGAGGGTGTGCTGGACGTAGAACAAAGCGCTCGTTTCCAGCGCGGGGCGATCCTTGGCGTCGGCTTGGGTGATGGCCTTGGCCAGGAGGAAGCTACCCAGCGTCGTCGCAAACAACCGAAGGTAGGGCGTCGCGCCGGCGAGACGGTCGTCGGCGTCGACCTTCTCGTCCTGGAGCCAGGAAGTGGCATCTTCGACCATCATGAGGCCAGTGCGAAGCGACGTCTTGATCGCACCTTCGTCCAGGTTTTCTAGCTCTCCTCGAAGCTCCTCGAAAAGCGCGGATACATGCGCACCGCTGTCCGCGGGCAGCTTCCTTCCTACCAGGTCCAGCGCCTGGATACCGTTCGTTCCCTCATAAATCATCGCGATCCGAGCATCGCGCAGATGTTGGGCGACGCCGGTTTCTTCGATGAAGCCCATGCCGCCATGGACCTGAACGGCGTCGGAGGCGATGTCGAAGCCCTCATCCGAACACCAGGCTTTGATCAGCGGGATCAAGAGATCGATGCGTCCTTGTGCGGCTTGCTGCTCGGGGCCGGCAGGCAGCTTGGCGGCACGATCCAGGTGAAAGGCGCCTTCGTAGATGAGCGCGCGCATGGCCTCGATCCGGCAACGCATGGACATCAGCATTCGCCGGATGTCGGGATACTCGATGATCTTGGCAGGTGCCGCCGCTCCATTGCTGCGGCGCATGCCCTGGGTCCGCTCCTTTGCGTAGTCCACCGCGGCCTGGTACGCCCTCTCAGCGATGGCGAGGCCCTGGAGACCGACGGCGAGGCGGGCATTGTTCATCATGGTGAACATCGCCTTCATGCCGCCCTGTTCTTCGCCGATCAGATAGCCGATGGCACCCTCATTGTCGCCGAAGGACATAACGCAGGTGGGGCTTGCATGGATGCCGAGCTTGTGCTCGAGGGACACGGGCCTCAAGTCATTGCGATCCCCACGGGATCCGTCCTGGTTCACCAGAAATTTCGGGACGATGAAGAGGGAGATGCCCTTGGTGCCGGCTGGCGCTCCCGGCGTCCGGGCCAGGACCATGTGAATCACGTTGTCGGTGTAGTCATGGTCACCATAGGTAATGAAAATCTTGGTGCCGGTGATGCGGTAGTGATCGCCTTCCTTCTCGGCTTTGGTCTTGAGCGCGCCGACATCGGTGCCGGCATGGGGCTCGGTCAGGCACATGGTGCCGGTCCATTCGCCGCTGGTCAGCTTCTCGAGATAGGTGGCTTTCTGGTCGTCCGTGCCGAATTTCAGCAGCAACTCGATGCCGGCCTGGGTGAGGAGGGGGCAGAGGCTGAACGCGGTGTTGGCGCTGTGCCACATCTCGGAGACCGCCGTCGAGATGGTCCAGGGCAGCCCCTGACCGCCCCATTCCTCGGGGAAAGGGAGGCCGTTCCAGCCGGACTCGACGAATTTGCTGTAGGCTTCCTTGAAGCCATCGGGCGAGCGCACGACGCCGTTTTCCAGGCGCGCACCCTGCTGATCACCGACGGCGTTGAGGGGTGCGAGTTCACCTGCGGCGAATTTTCCCGCCTCTTCAAGCACCTGATCGACGAGTTCGCGATCCACTTCTTCATAGCCGGGCAGCTTGGCCAGGTCAGGGATCATCGGATCCAGCACGCTGTGCATGTGATCCAGGGGCGGGCTGTAGGTGGTCATGTCTCGCTCCCGACGGCGCTTGGTGACGGCCTTAGAGAATCGCGCCTGGATTAAGAATATGGTGCGGGTCAAGGGCAGTCTTCAACCTGCGCATCAAATCTAGATCGAGCGCGGGCTTTCGCGTGGCGAGATCGTCCCGCTTCAAGCGCCCTATGCCGTGCTCTGCACTGATGCTGCCGCCGAGGTTCTCGACCAGATCGAAGACAGCTGTCTGTACCTCATCCTTCATCGACCTGAAGACGGCGCCATCCATGGTCTCGGGCTGCAGAAAATTGAAGTGGATATTGCCATCGCCGACATGACCGAAGGCGACGAACCGGATGCCGGGGATCGTCCGTTCGAACATCACGGCGCCCTGTTCGATCAACTCAGGTACCGCAGCCACCGGCACTGAAACGTCATGGCGCAGCACGACACCGGCATTGGCGAAGGCATCGGTCGGATTCTCCCGAATCAGCCAAAGCGCCTTCCGCTGCGCTTCGCTGGCGGTGACGGTGCCATCGGTGATCAGGCCCATGCGCATGGCCTCAGCCAGCACCTGTTCGAGACGCTCGCCCAAGCCATCCTCCAGGGACCAGGCGACTTCGATCAGCACATGCCAGGGCGTCGCCGTGCGCAGCGGCTGTCGGCCGTCCGGCAGATAGTCGATCACCCGCTGGACGACAAAGTCGCCCATCAGCTCGAAGGAGGAGATGGTGTCGCCAAGACGCTCACGGCAAAAGCCGAAGAGCTCGACGGCCTTCGCCGCTGAGGGCAGACCGAGCCAGGCGGTGCGGGTCTCGCGCGGCTTCGGAAACAGGCGGAGCACGGCTGCGGTGATCACCCCGAGCGTGCCCTCGGCACCGACGAACAGCTGCTTCAGGTCATAGCCGGTATTGTCCTTCCGAAGCGCCTTCAGCCCATCCCAGATTTGCCCGTCCGCCAGAACGACCTCCAGACCGAGCACCAGATCGCGCGCCATGCCATAGCGAAGCACATTCACGCCGCCCGCATTGCTGGAGAGATTACCGCCGATCTGGCAGGTGCCTTGGGCGCCGAGGGCAAGCGGGAACAGACGGTCATGCTCGGCGGCGGCGTCCTGCACCCGTTCGAGCACCACGCCCGCTTCGACCGTGATGGTATCGCCGATCGGATCGATGTCGCGGATGCGATTGAGACGTGAGAGGGAAAGAACGGCGAGCCGGCCGCTGTCATCGGGAATGCCGGCCCAGACGAGGCCGGTATTACCGCCCTGTGGGACGATCGACACGCGATGCTCGTGGCAAAGCTTAAGAAGCGCGCTGACCTCGCCGACATCGGCCGGCTTCAGAACCAACGCCGTCTTGCCCCTGCCGATACCCCAGGATTCACGGCTGTGCGGGTCGACTCCTTCGCTGTCGGTGCGCCAGCCGCGAGGGCCGGTCACCTGATCGACGGCGGCGAGAAAGGCTCTCGATAAGGGGCTATCGGTGGTGTCCATGCTGCCAACTTAGGGGCCGGGGCCAGGGGCTGCAACGGCGCAACCGACGGGTCTTCCATGGTCATCATCTTCGAGATCGCCAGATAGCGTCTTGGAATATGGGAAAATTTCATCTTCACGCGGGCAAGTTGTCGGTTTATCAAGCACCAATTGGTTCGCCTTCCAATAACGACGAAGCCCATAATGCAGGCCAGCAAAGCTCGCTTGAAAAACATGATCGTGGAAACGGCCCGCCTCAGCGGTTTGCCGCGCTTACTGACACGATCCTTCGGCGGGGTCGGCGCGATCATCGCGATGCACCGTGTGCGTGCGCCAAGTGACGAGCCGTTTCAGCCCAACAGGACGCTCGAAGTGACGCCGTCCTTTCTCGATCGAACCTTGGCTCATCTGCGCGCGCGTGACATCGACATCGTTCATCTCGACGAAGTCGAACGCAGACTCCGGGAGCAGGACTTCGGCCGTCGCTTCGTCTGCTTCACGCTCGATGACGGCTATGCCGACAACTATCTGGAAGCCTTTCCAGTCTTCAAAGCGCATGACGCACCCTTTTCGATCTATCTGACATCAGGTTTCGTCGATCATACCTGTCTCTTTTGGTGGATGATTCTGGAGGAGGTGATCAGGCGACAGGACGAGGTCACGCTGCAGTTCCAGGGCCGCTCTGAGACGCTGAAGACGCGGACACTCGAGGAGAAGGAACAGGCATTCGACGTCTGGCATGGGCATTTTCGAGCTTTTGCGGCCGATGATGTCGAAGCCGTCGCCCGTGACTTTTGTGATGACTACGGCATCGACCCTGGGGCCTTTTGCGCTGAGCATGCCATGACCTGGGATATGGCGCGCGACATTACCGAAGACGGTCTCGGCAGGATCGAGGCGCATACGGTAAGCCATGTGGCTCTCAGCCTGCTGCGGCCGGAGGATATCGAGGGCGAT
>JBCCIN010000205.1:0-9119 GCA_039028235.1 Pseudomonadota bacterium | reverse complement strand
GTCTATCTGATACTGACCAGGCGCGTCGCCGTCGCCGAGGACGTGCTGACCATGCAGCTTTGGGCCGGCATTTTCGGTCTGTTGACCCTGGGGGTCGCCATCGGTATCGGGGAAGCGGCGAGCATCGCGGTGCTCGATCCGAGTTGGCCGAAGCCCAGCGAATGGCTGCTTCTCGCCGCTCTCGGGGCGATCGCGACGTCAGGCCACCTCCTGATCGTCAGCGCCTTCCGTCTGGCGCCGCCCAGCATCCTCGCCCCCTTCCAATATCTCGAGATTCTGGGGGCGACGTTCCTCGGCGTGCTGATCTTCGACGACTTTCCAGGTCTTGCCACCTGGGCCGGCATCCTGGTCATTGTCGCATCAGGGCTCTATGTCTTCCATCGCGAGCGCCGACTTGCGCGGGAAACAGCACCGAGGATGGATCAGCCCTGAGCCGGGGATGAACGATGGCAGCGAAGGAGGACAGAATCATGACCGGGAAAGCCGTGCCGACCGTACAGATCGACAATGACCGGGTGCGTGTCACCGAATGGCGTTTCGCCGAGGGAGCGGCCACGGGCTATCATCGGCATGAGTATGACTATGTCGTGGTGCCGGGCACCACGGGAAAGCTCAAGATCGTCGGCCCTGACGGCGGCGAGAGCTACGCCGACCTGACCGCCGGCCAGGCCTATGCGCGCGAAGCCGGCGTCGAGCATGACGTCATCAACGCCCATGACGGCGAGTTCGTGTTTGTCGAGATCGAGCTCAAAGACTGATCCCGTCTCGATGACGACCGGCGGACTGTACGTTGATCTGTCACAAAAAACAACCATAAGTTTATCTTGACGAAAGTTATTCGCTTAAAACAGAATACGGGTTCGAGGAGTTGATGTCCTGTGAGGTGCCATGTTCACATCGCAGCCGCCTATCGACGATCGATGTACCGGCCTTTCTGAACGGCCGAGCCCCTTCATTGCCCAGACGACGCTGTCATCTAACGCCTTTTCCCGTTCCCCTATCACCGCTGTCGGCCTTTCCGAGCTGGATCGCGCCGCGCTGGAGGAACAGCTTGCGATCGCCTGCGCCTATGCTGTGATCATTGATCGGATCGCCGCACGTCACGCGCTGATGCCCTCGATGGTCGCCGGTTTCTGCTCGCGCCGTTCCGGCTGGGGGCTGGATCTGTCACCGACCGGCGCCGATGGAACGCGCGATCTGGAGGCGCGTCCGTGCAATCTCTCCAGTCGCCAGACACCGCTGCCGCCGGACGGTCTCGGCTATGTCCGCGGTCTGATGGGATTGGATTTCGATCGGCATCCGCTCGCGCGCGAACCTCAGTGGCGCGATCCGGAGAGCAATCTGGATGCGGCGTTTTCGATGATCGCGGGCTACCGCAGCCGACTGCGCCGGGTGACCACGCTTCAGGGAACGGGCCTTTTGCGAGCGTCGTTCACGGCCTTTGAATGCGGGCTGGAGCGGGTCGAGCACGCCATTCGCCAGGGCCAGGATGTCGATAGCCCGACGCCCGGCTGGTGTCAGGTCGCAGGCCGCGGCTGCGGGCAGGATGTTGTCGCGAGGGCGGCCTTCTTCCAGGCGGAGGGCTGGGACTGACGCTTGGCAGGGGCGCTGCCTTTCCCTAAAGTCCGTGCGCGTACAAAGGGGGATGCCCGATGCCTCATGTTACGGAGACGCGTAAGTCCGGGCGATGGCGACGTGTTCTCTCGGATGTCGTAGGTGCAGGTTTGCTCATCGTCGGTCTTGCCGCCTGCGGCGGACCCAGCCTTCCCGATGCCGAGATGCCCGATGTTTCGCTCGCCGGCCTGAGCTTTACCGAGGCCGGCCTGTTCGAGCAGGGGTTCACGCTCCAGCTTCGTCTGAAGAACCCGAATGCGTTCGACATCCCCGTCGATGCCATGAATTTCGCGCTCGACGTCAATGGGGCGACGTTTGCCGATGGCGTCAGCAATGCGAGCTTCACCCTGCCGGCATCGGCGGAGATCATCGTTCCCTTCGAGATATCGATCACCACCGAAGACCTGATCGAGCGGGTGACCGCGATCGGCACCGGCCGGCGGCTGGACTACCAGCTCACCGGTGCGGCGGAGATCGCTTCCTGGTTTGCCGGCCCCGTGCCCTTCGAGCGCTCCGGCAGGTTGGCTCTGCCCGAGATTCCAGGGCTCTTCAGAGAAGAGGAGCCCTCGACGGGCTGAGCGCGCGCCAGACCGGCCGACGCCATTGCCGGGCTGATTTTCGATAGCTGCCATTAATCTCCGTCCGGTCGAGGGACCTCGTTCGCCGTCGATTGATGACGGCCGCATGGAGCCTTCACCTGTCTGTTCGGGACAATGGCTGCGTTCATCCTTCTTTAACGCGCCATGGCTATTATCCGGCCCGTCTTGCTGGTCCATGCGATCCTGGGAGTCCGAGCCTCGCCCTACCTCTTTCAGCGGGCGGGCGGATTCCCAGGATCGCATGGACCGTGAAGCAGCATGGCATGGATGAGCTAGCAAAGACTTAATGGAGGCGATGAGGAAAACCTAAAATCGGACATAACCCACAGCAGGCGACATGGCCCGACGGTCCATCGATGGAGACTTGATGCGATCGGCATCAACGGTTTCTTAACGTTGGCCTGATAGAGCGGAAGGACCGATGGGCGCGTCGTGGATGACGCTGCCGCACCTCCTGCCCGAAGGGTGCCGATGTGAGAAGACGTGAATTCGTTGGGGCTGCTGCAACCCTGGCCGTGGCAGCGGCTACGGGGCCGAGGGCTGCCGGTGCGGCACCTCACCTGATCGCAGATGGGTGGAGGTCGGCCGATATCGTCGCCGATCAGCTGGTCAGCGCTTTTCCGCGCCGTCAGAGCCTTGCCGCCATCGGTGACGCCTATGGGAGGAGCGAAACGGATGCCGGCGTCGTTTGCGATCCTTGCCTCGAGAGCCATGTCGAGGGGTTGCTCGATCACCTCGGGCTAGCCGAAAGCGAGGTCCGACAGATGGCGCCCGATACCATCCGGGCTCGCATCAAGGCCGGCACCGCGGCGGACTTCACCGAAGGGCGCATCGTTCGGGTCAAAGGCTGGCTTCTCGGCGAGGCCGAAGCGAGGCTGTGCATGATCGCGGCCCTTCGCAGCGCCTGACCTCCATCCGGGCTGCGGTTCAAGCGAGGGGTGTGTTCGACGGTTCGGATCGGCGATCGGCGGACGCCACCACGTCCTCGTCCGGTTCGGCGTCGGCTGCTTCGTGAGATGCTGACGTCGCCCATCTACCTAGGCGAAAGCGCTTCACCCGCCTGACAACTTTTCGTCTAGGGCCGATCACCCAGCGGCGAAGGCGCATCTTGAACCAGCGCCACCAGGCATCGAATCGATGCTGCACCGGTTCCGGCGTGCGCCACCAAATCAGGTCAATCGCCCAATCCACGACCCTGTTGACTAGAGGACCGAGGCCCATGCGCTCGAAGGCGAACAGGGCGGCGCGCGCGAGCTGGCGCCTGAGGAACAGCACGGTTGCCAGCGGCAGGCCGCCGAGCCAGGGGACGACGAAGGTGACGCCGAACAGGGCGGCGATCAGGAAACCGCTTGCGACGAAGATCGCCAGAGCGGCGATCAGTGCTGGCAGCAGTGTCGCCCAGCGCATCCAGGCTGGTTGCCGGCGCCAGCGTACCCAGCCGCGAAGAGTGCGCATCCGCGTCCAGCGGCGCGTATCCTCCAGCTTGTGATGCAGCCAGTAGCGCTGCCGTCTGGTGAGCAAGAGCGGCAGAATCCAGGTAGTGATCGTCTTGTTGATCAGGCGAAGCAGCGCTTTCGTGGTCAGCACCAGGGACTGCACCAGCGCATGCAGCAGGTTCTTTTTCGTGAAGAGGGCCTGGATCTTGAGGGCGAGGAACCAGATCTTTTTCCAGAGCAGCAGCAGGATGGGCGTCAGGATGCTGTCCGCGAAAAAGAAGGTCGCGAGCGTCACGACGATCATCAGCAGCCATGATGCCATCCGCGCGTTGCTCCTCGATCCCGATCATCGATCCGGGCGTCCTCACCCCGCTGAGGCCGCCGTCGGCATTCTATCGATTTTGACGTGGACATGCATTGAACGGACCCTTAGGCCGTCGGCAGCAATGATGATGGACAAGAAGACGTCGTTCAATGTCTGGTATCTCATTGTGGCGGTTCTCGGCTGGCTGATCTTACAAGGTGTGTTCGCGCGGGCATCGCAGTCGATACCTCTCGCCGACAGCGAGTTCCAGTAATATCTGCAGAAGGTGACGAACATCGCGCGCTCGATGGTCACCCGCTATGGCATGGATGAAAAGCTCGGTCAGGAGGCCTACGGGACCGAGCGCGGCAATTTTCTGGGCAACTCAAGGCGCTTGAGCCGGTGGTGGCGCGAACGAATAGAACAATCGCTATGCTGATCTCCTGACCGCCAGCGTCCTTGACCGCAGAGTTCACCCGAAGCATCATATTCCATGCCTATTTTTCATCTATTGATTGAGGCGATGATTCATCATGCTCTGGACAAACGGTTATATTGGAGCGACCGCGAATTCAGGTTTGAAAGTAGAACTGCCTAAGGCCTTTTCGCACCGAGGGCTCGTCGTGGTGTCGTTGACCAACATCTTCCTGCTTCTCGCGCTTTTCCTCGCCGGATGCTCATCGCCATCCGGGAGGGCTGAGTGGCCCGACCAGCAGGATGCGCCAGTGATACTTGAGCGCCAGCAGCCGTCAGTTCTCCCGCCACCTGGCGTTATCGCTTCCCGTCTCTTCGCTGGTCCCGGGCAGTATCCGCCAGAAGCCTTCGCCGCCTACGGCATTGTTGCCTTTCGATCATCGGCGTTGACCGAAGACCAGGAGCGCAATCTCGCGATCTGCGAGGGCTACAGAAGCACCCTGCTGCCATCGTCCACGGTCACCGAAGAACTCGACATTCCAACGTCGAGACAGATGGTGACCGTATGGCCGATCGCGACTGACGCTGTCGCCGCGGGGCTCGAAAGCGGCGAGATCGACGACGTCTGCGCCACGGCAATTGATCAATATGGATTTACGTCGGCGTCCGTAGCTCTGCGCGACCCTGCCTTTCAGCGGCATGTGAACGGAGGCGATGGTCCGTTTCTCCTCGCTTGGGCGCCGACCGATCAGATTGGCCAGCGAGGTGCGCTCGTCCTGGTTCTCGATCTGTCCTATGTGAGAACGCCTAGCCAAGCTCGGCGCATGTTCATCCTCTGGGCACGAGAAATCGAAGGCGATTCATCTCTCTGGGACAACAGTGGCTGGAACGTCTCCAGATTGCGCGCCAAACTCAGCCTCTTGGCCGATTTTTATGGCAGCCGGGCCTTGAGCCTGTTCCCGGGTAGCAGCTGATCGGACGAAGGATGCCATGCCTGACTTTCTCTTCAAGCTCGGCTTCATTGCCCTTGTTGGCCTGATTCTCGGCGTCGCGCTCGCCATTTGGGCCAATCCCGAAACCGACCACGGTTTCATCTTTATCGTTCTCATGGTGCTCGTACCTGCCCTGGCGCTGGAAAAACTCGTCCAGTGGTGGCAATCCAGGAAAGCAGGCGAATAGCCCTTGCCGCCTGACCAATGCCGACAGGGAGCAAGCGAACTATGGAACTCAACGCGGATTTCACCAAACGGGTGGTGATGCACGGCGAGGAACTGCCCTGGCAGGGTTCGCCCATGAAAGGCGTCAGCCGGCGCATGCTGGATCGCATCGGGGACGAGGTCGCGCGTGCGACCACCATCGTTCGCTACGATCCCGGCAGCCATTTTTCCAGCCATGTCCATACCGGCGGAGAGGAGTTCGTCGTGCTGGAGGGGGTGTTCCAGGATGAGCATGGGGATTTTCCTGCTGGCTCCTATATTCGAAACCCGCCGGAGTCCAAGCACACGCCGGGCTCCGAACCCGGCTGCGTCATCATGGTCAAGCTTTGGCAGTTCGATCTCGCCGATCGCACCCATGTCCGAATCGACATGAACAAGATCGGCAGGGTCGCCAGCGGCGATCGGACAGGCGTCGAGGTGACGCCGCTCTTTCATGACGAGCGCGAGGACGTGCGGCTCGAACATTGGGCACCCGGCGCCGATGTCACGCTCGATGCCAAAGGCGGTGCTGAGCTCTTCGTTCTCGATGGCGGCTTTTCCGAAGGTAACGATCAGCTAAGGCGGCATTCCTGGCTGCGGGTGCCGATCGGCGGCACGGTCAATGCCAAAGCAGGGCCTGACGGGGCGAAGGTCTGGATCAAGACCGACCATCTGCGCTTTGCCACCCCGCCGGCTGCGTGACCGATCGACAGGTGCTGCGAGCTGACAAGAAAAAGGGCGCCGTAATGACGACGCCCTTTTCCACCCGTGGGAGATTTCTAAAGCTCAGTAGGCGTTGGGATCGCTGAAGCCGACGAAGAGCGTCCTGAAGATGATGCGGAGATCGAACAACAGCGACCAGTTGTCGATGTAATAGAGATCGTAGCGCACGCGCTGCTGCATCTTCTCCAGGGTCTCGGTCTCGCCACGCAGACCATTCACCTGCGCCCAGCCGGTGATGCCGGGCTTCACCCGATGGCGGCCGAGATACTCGTCGATCACGCCGGCATATTGCTCGTTATGGGCGACTGCGTGGGGACGGGGGCCGACAATCGACATATTGCCGGTCAGGACATTCATGAACTGGGGCAGCTCGTCGAGCGAGGTGCGCCGAAGGAAGCGGCCGACGCGTGTCACCCGCGGGTCAAGCTTGGTTGCCTGCGGCACATGGCTGTCGACGCTGCAGAGGTCCGTATACATGCTCCGGAACTTCAGGACCTCGATGACCTCGTTGTTGAAGCCATAGCGTTTTTGTCTGAACAGCACCGGCCCCTTGCTGTCGAGCTTGATCAGGGCGGCGATGGCCAGAAGAAGCGGGCTGATCAGGAAGAGGATGACGCCCGCCAGAACCCTGTCCTCGATGCCTTTCAGGATGAGTCCCCAGCCGGTCAGCGGCTTCTCAAAAACGTTCAGCATCGGCACGCCGCCGACATGGGAGACGGTGCGATCGGCCAGATGGAAGCTGATCATATCGGGGCAAAGGCGAACGTCGATCGGCAGCGAGCGCAGGGTCTTCATCAGGTCGAGGATGCGCTGCTCGGCACTGCAGGGCAGGGCGACGATGACCTGATCGATCTGATTGCGCCGAGCACTCTCCACCAGATCGTCGATGCCGCCGAGCACCGGATAGCCGGCGACGGTGCTGATGCTGTCGGCATCACGCCTGAGGTCGGTGAACACGCCGACAATGCGCTCGGCTTCGGAGCGGTTGCCGGTCATGTGCTCAATCAGGCGCTTGCCGTGGGGACCGGTGCCGACGATCGCCACATTGCGTGCCAACCGGCCCGCCTGCTGCCAGCGTCTGATCTGGTGCCGCAGCAACATGCGCGTGGCGAACAGGCCGACGAAGCCATAGGCAAACCACAAGACGACCCAGAGACGTGAAGCGGCGACCAGCTGTGTCTTCGCAAGAAAGCCAAGGGCCAGGAGGCCGACCATGACCAGCAGCCAGCAGCCGAGCAGCCGGGGCGTCTGCGAATAAAGGTTGGTCAGCTTGTTGAAGTCGTAGAGGCCGGCCAGCTGGAAGATATTGATGGTCAGCAGGACCGCGACGACGCAGCCATAGAGCTGGAAAGTGCCGAGATCGTCGAAATCGCGAAATCGCGTGATATAGGCGACCAGCGAAGCCAGGGTGACAACCAGGGCATCCGACAGTCTCAGCATTCCCACGACCACGCCGGGCAGGAGCCAGTCGCGGCGATGGTTGCCCATTCCTTCAAAGACGGAGCGCCTGCTCATCAAGCCGTCACCTGCTTGCGAGACCTTATCTTGAGAGCAAAGCGAGGAATTTCTGCTGAACTAGCAATTGGCGACACCAATACAACCTTTCCGTTCGACTTGACCGCTTTGGATAACCGACTGCAACGATTATCCTCTTCTTTCTTCAAGGCGCTCACTTCAACCGGATGGCTTGTTTACCATGACGCTTTATGGACTTTTCAACGATGTCTTCATGCAACGTCTCAACTACCACTGCAAGGGGCGGTGGCGGCGCTTTAGCGGATTTCCCGCCGATTTGTCGGAGATCCGACCAGTCGCTTTGATGAATGTGGCGTTGTGGCAACAGGGAGTGTTGCAGCCTCTCAGCCGATGCTCTCAATCGCGACCACTGGCCCTGACGCTGCGTCGGCGTCGGCGGCCTCGTGGGTGACAAGCAGGGTCGGCAAGCGGGCTTCGTGCGCATGATCGAAGACGAAGCGGCGAAAGCGCTCTCGAAGGTCTCGATCAAGCTTGCCGAACGGCTCGTCCAAAAGCAGACAGCGTGGCGCTGCGAGCAGGGTGCGCATCAAGGCCACCCGCGCGCGCTGCCCTCCCGACAGGCTCGCCGGGTCACGGTCGCGAAAACCGTCCAGCCCCGCTTCCGTGAGCGCGGCGAGCATGCGGTTCTCACGATCAGATTTTGCGCGGACGGAAGGGGGTATTGCGAACAGTAGATTTTCGCCGACGGAGAGATGGGGAAACAGGAGGTCGTCCTGAAAGAGAATGCCCGCGCGACGGCGCTCCGGTGGAAGATCGCCGATTTCCTCGCCGTCCAGGCTGATCCTGCCGGATGTCTCGAAGGCCGGCTCCAGTGTGCCGCAGATCATCGAGAGCAGGCTGGATTTGCCGCAGCCGCTCGGCCCCATGATGGTGGTGATTGTGCCCGGCGGCACCTCCAGGTCGAAATCCTCGAACAGCGCTTTGCCACCGACGCGGATCGAGACCCGTTCGAGGAAGAGGCCGCTCATGCCGGACCGCCGGATGTCATGGCGCGCCGATCGCGAAAACGCCAGGCCGGAATGAGGATGGCCAGGGCGAAGCCGATCAGCGGCAGGACAGCAAGGAGGATCGCGAACAGGCCGACCACGCGCCGGTTACCGCCCGAGGCGAGGCTGAGCGCTTCCGTCGTGAGTGTGGACAGCCGGCCTGCTCCAATGAACTGGGTCGGCAGGAATTGGGCGACGCTGACGGCGAATCCGACCGCCGTCGCGATCAGCACCGGACGAAGCAACATCGCAAGCTTGATCCTGATGAGCACGCGGAAGGGTGAGGTGCCAAGGGTAAGCGCGATGCGTGC
>JBCCIN010000204.1:0-9176 GCA_039028235.1 Pseudomonadota bacterium | reverse complement strand
TTCTCCGACGGCACCTTCGTCTACGTGCCGAAAGGCGTGCGCTCGCCGATGGAGCTTTCCACCTATTTCCGCATCAACGCCGAAAACACCGGTCAGTTCGAACGCACGTTGATCATCGCGGACGAGGGCTCTTACGTCAGCTATCTTGAAGGCTGCACGGCGCCGATGCGCGACGAGAACCAGTTGCACGCCGCGGTGGTCGAGTTGATCGCCCTCGACGATGCTGAGATCAAGTATTCGACGGTGCAGAACTGGTATCCCGGCGACAGCGAGGGTAAGGGCGGCATCTATAACTTCGTCACCAAACGCGGCGTTTGCCGGGGCAAAAATTCAAAAATCTCCTGGACGCAGGTGGAGACCGGCTCGGCGATCACCTGGAAGTATCCGAGCTGTGTCCTCCAAGGTGACGGCTCGGTCGGCGAGTTTTACTCGGTCGCGCTGGTGAACAACCGGCAGCAGGCGGACACCGGCACCAAGATGATCCATGTCGGCAAGAACACCACGTCCCGCATCGTCTCCAAGGGCATCTCGGCCGGTCGCAGCGACAACACCTACCGCGGCCTCGTCCGGGTTCTGAAGGGGGCCGAGAACGCGAGAAACCACACCCAGTGCGACAGCATGCTGATCGGCGATCAGTGCGGCGCGCACACCGTCCCCTATATCGAGGTCAAGAACCGCACCGCCGAGGTCGAGCACGAGGCCACCACCTCGAAGATCAGCGAAGACCAGCTCTTCTACTGCCGCCAGCGCGGCCTGTCCGACGAGGACGCGGTCGGCCTGATCGTCAATGGCTTCTGCAAGGAGGTGATGCAGGAGCTGCCCATGGAATTCGCGGTCGAGGCGCAGAAGCTCCTCGCCATCAGCCTCGAAGGCTCCGTCGGCTGACCGCACCGTGGTCAGGGCGAACTTGGAGGAACCTGGCTCGGCCGGGAGAGACAACGTTTTTGGGTTTGAGGAGCGTCAAGCGTCATGCTGAAGATTGAGAATTTGCAGGCCCGGGTCGAAGAGAAAGAGATCCTGAAAGGCCTGAATCTGGAGGTCAAGCCAGGTCAGGTGCATGCGATCATGGGGCCGAACGGTTCGGGCAAGAGCACGCTCGCCTATATGCTTGCCGGCCGCGACGGTTATGAGGTCACGGGCGGCAGCGTTGCCTATGACGGCGAGGACCTTCTCGAGATGGAGCCCGAGGAGCGCGCTGCGGCCGGTGTTTTCCTGGCGTTCCAGTATCCGGTCGAGATCCCGGGTGTGGCCAACATGTACTTTCTGCGCACGGCGCTGAACTCGATCCGCCGCGAGCGTGGCGAGGAGGAGATCGACGCAGCCGCCTTCCTGAAGATGGTGCGCGAAAAAGCCAAGTTGGTCGGCGTGAAGCCTGAACTCTTGAAGCGTGCCGTCAATTTCGGCTTTTCCGGCGGCGAGAAGAAGCGGAACGAAATTCTGCAGATGGCGGTGCTTGAGCCGAAGCTCGCTGTTCTCGACGAAACCGACAGCGGCCTCGATATCGATGCCCTCCGAACCGTCGCCGATGGCGTCAACCAGCTGCGCTCCCCTGATCGCGCCATGGTGGTGATCACCCACTACCAGCGCCTGCTCGACTACATCACGCCTGATGTCGTCCACGTCATGCTGGATGGACGCATCGTGCGCTCCGGCGGCAAGGAGCTGGCGCTCGAGCTCGAGAAATCCGGCTATGCCAGCTTCGAGGGCGGCGCGGTCGCCCAGGCGGTGGCCTGACCATGACCGAACGTGCCCCGAGAAACCGCAATCTTGCGCCGCCGGAGGCTTATGCCGGCATCTTTGCCGAAGCGCTGGCCACCCTGCCAGGTGCCGAGACGTCCGCGGAGAGTGTTCGAAAGGCGCAGTTCCAGCAGTTCGAAAAAACCGGATTTCCCGGCCCTAAAGTCGAGACCTGGAAGTACTCGCCGCTCGGTGATATCGCGAAGACGGCATTCAGGCCGACGTCGCACGAGACCGTAGCCGCCGTTCCGCTTGCCGACTATCTGGTGCCAGGCGACGACGTCACCCGCTTGGTGTTCATCAATGGCGCTTTCGATCGCGAGCATTCCGATCGCTTGCTCGCCGTTGGTGGCGTGACCATCGGCAGCCTCGGCGATGCTCTCGCGGCTGACGCAGGCTCGCCGGACGAGCTGTTGACGGCTGGCGATGAGGCGCGTGGCTTCGATGCGTTGAATGCCGCCTTCGCCGATTGTGGTGCCGTCATCAAGATTGCCGCCGGTCAATCAGCGCCCGGACCGGTCCAGCTCTTGTTCGTCAGCACCGGCGACCAGGCCGAGCGCATGATCAACCCGCGGATCGTCATCGACGTCGCCGACGGGGCGAACCTCGATCTGGTGGAGACCCATGTTTTCGGGGACGAAGCCGGCCAGCTCACCAACCTCGTCACCCATTGCCGAGTAGGCGAAGACGCGACGTTCCGCCATGACCGTCTGCAGGTCGGCAACACCGAAGGCCGGTTCATCGGTCGGATTGACACCGATATAGCGGCCAGGGCCAAGGTCATCCAGACCCTTGCCACCCTTGGTGGCGGTTTCGTCAGGAACGAGATTGCCGCCCGGCTGAACGGCTCGGATATCGAAGCGCAGTTCAACGGCCTCTACCTCACTCGAACCGGCCAGCACATCGACAACGTCTTGAAAATCGACCACACCGCGCCGAACAGCGTGAGCGATCAATACTACAAAGGCGTGCTCGATGGCCGCGCCCGTGCCGCCTTCGCCGGCAAGATCCATGTGCATCAGCCCGCGCAGAAGACCAATGCCTACCAGACCAACAACAATCTCCTCCTGTCGCCGGACGCCGAGATCAACACCAAGCCTGAGCTTGAGATCTATGCCGATGACGTGAAGTGCTCCCACGGTGCTACCGCCGGCGAGCTGGACGAGAGAGAGCTCTTCTATCTGCGCTCCCGCGGTCTGGATCCGGAAACGGCGCGCACCATGCTGACCTTCGCCTTTGCCGATGAAGTGCTGGAACGCTTCGCCAGCCCGCATCTGCTGGAGCAGGCCAAGCGTGAGATGCTGCGCTGGCTGCCGGGCGGCGACACGCTCGCCGACATGGAGGACTGACATGGACGATGCGGCGGCGCTCCGCACCGAAAGCCGGTTCGACGTCGAAAAAGTCCGCGCCGATTTCCCTTGCCTGCATCAGGAAGTCCACGGTCATCCGCTGGTCTTCCTGGACAGCGCTGCGAGCGCGCAGAAACCAACCCAGGTGATCGAGGCCCAGGCGGACGTTCTTCGCCACAGCTACGCCAACATCCACCGCGGCGTCTACACGCTCTCCGAACGCGCCACCGATCTTCACGACGGCGCGCGCGAGAAGGTACGAAACTTTCTCAATGCCGCGAGCAAGCGTGAGATCGTCTTCACGCGCAACGTCACCGAGGCGATCAATCTGCTCGCCCAGAGCTTCGTCCGGCCGAATGCCGAGGAGGGTGACGAGGTTCTGATTACCGGCATGGAGCACCACGCCAATATCGTGCCCTGGCAAATGCTTGCGGAACAATGCGGAACCAAGTTGGTCGTCGCCCCGATAACCGACGAAGGCGAGCTCGTTCTGGACGAATTCGACCGGCTGATCACGTCAAGAACCAAGCTGGTCGCGGTGACCTGGGTCGCCAATGCGCTCGGCACCATCAACCCGATCGAAACCATGATCGAGATGGCCCGTGCTAAAGGGGTCCCTGTGTTTGTCGACGCTGCCCAGGCCGTGCAGCACATGCCGATCGACGTTCAGGCGCTCGACTGCGATTTTCTCGGCTTTACCGGGCATAAGCTGTACGGCCCATCCGGCATCGGCGTGCTCTACGGCAAGGCCGCGCTCCTCGAGGCCATGCCGCCTTATCAGGGCGGCGGCGACATGATCCTCTCGGTCAGCTACGACAAGACCGAGTTCAACGACCTTCCCTACAAGTTCGAGGCGGGCACGGTCGCCATCGAAGCCGCCGTCGGGCTCGGCGCTGCCATCGATTATGTCCAATCGGTCGGGCTTGATGGCATTGCTGCCCACGAAGAGGCACTGCTCGCCTACGCAACGCGCGCCATCCAACAGGTTCCGGGCCTCCGTCTCGTCGGCACGGCGAAACATAAAGCTGCCGTGCTTTCTTTCGTCATGGACAACGCCCATCCCCATGACATCGGCACGATCCTGGATCTCGACGGTGTTGCCATCAGGACCGGTCATCATTGCGCCCAGCCCGTGCTCGACCGCCTCGGCCACGGCGCTACCGCCAGGGCGTCAATCGGGATGTACAATACCGAAAGCGATATCGATGCGCTGGTGAAAAGCCTGCATCGCGTCGCCTCGATGTTCGGCTTATCTTCTGGATGACACCGACATGACCGACGACAACGAAATCGACCGCGCCGCTTCGATGCTCAATGACGACGAAGCGGAGAAAAAACGGCAGGCCGAGGTGGATGAGCTCGGCGAGCGAGTGATCGAGGCCCTTCGCACCGTCTACGATCCAGAAATCCCGGTGAACATTTTCGAGCTTGGCTTGATCTACAAGATCGATGTCGAGGACAATAATGTCGTCAAGATCGACATGACTCTGACCTCACCTCACTGCCCGGTCGCCGAGATCCTGCCGGAGGAGGTTCGCCAAAGGGTGTTTGCCGTCGATGGTGTCACTGATGCCGAGGTCGGCGTCGTCTGGGAGCCACCCTGGCATCCCGGTATGATGAGCGAAGAAGCGCAGCTTGAACTCGGCATGATCACCTGAGCACCAGGCTCACGCGCCCGAATGCGAATGCCATGTTGGCGTGGCGAAGGGTTTAAGCTAGAGCATTTTTTAACCTAATGGAATCATTGGGGATTCCCATTTCGTCGTTCATGTGAGTCAAGATGCAGGCTGGTGAAGGAGGCCAGCCTGCATGGCAAAAGCTCTTTCGATGGATTGCGTGAACGGCTGATCTCGGCTGTTGAACGCGGGATGTCGCGGCGCTCGGCGGCGAAGCTTGTCAGCGTCGCGCCCTTGACCGCGATCAAATGGGTCGATCAGAAGCGGCGTACCGGCAGTGTTCGGCCGCGGGCGCGGGGCGGTGACCATCGGTCCGCTTGCCTGGAAGCCCACGCCGATGAGATCGTGACCCTGGCCAAGGACACCGACATGACGCTCGCCGAACTGGCCGACCATATCCGGCAAAGCCATGGTCTGCTTGTGGCGCCAAGCACGGTCTGGCGTCTGCTCGACCGCCATGACATGACGTTCAAAAAAAACCGCACACGACCCAAGGTTCAGCTCTGCCGAACAGCAGCGGCCTGATGTCTTGCGCCGCCGACAAGCCTGGTTCGACGCCCAGATCGATCTCGAGCCAGAGCGGCTGGTGTTCATTGATGAAACAGGGGCGTCGACCAAGATGGCCAGGCGCTACGGGCGAGCTCTGCGTGGCGAACGCTGCCGGGCGTTGGTTCCGCACGGCCATTGGAAAACCACGACCTTCGTCGGCGCGCTACGGCTGAAGGGCATGACAGCGCCCATGGTCCTCGATGGCGCCATGCACGGCGCCGCGTTCCTCGCCTATGTCGAACAGGTCCTGGCGCCGACGCTGTCACCTGGCGACATCGTCGTGATGGACAATCTGCCCGCTCACAAGCCGGTCGCTGTCCGACAAGCGATCGAACGCGCTGGGGCCGAGCTTCGCTTCCTGCCACCGTATAGCCCGGATTTCAACCCGATCGAGATGGCGTTCTCGAAATTCAAAGCCTTCCTGAAGAAGGTAGCGGCACGCACCGTCGATGATCTCTGGAACGCCATCGCAGAGGCTATCGAATTATTCACGCCGACTGAGTGCGAAAACTACTTTGCGTCTGCTGGATATGACCGCGAATGATCGGAAATTGCTCTAGCGCAGCCTTTTCAGCAGGCCGTCGAGCTGATCCAGCGAGCGATAGGCAATCGTCAGCGCTCCGCCCTTTCCTCTGGACGCCAATGTCACGCGAAGGCCGAGTGACGTCGACAGCTCATGCTCCAGCGCCAGCGTATCAGGATCCTTTTCCGTCGACCCGGCGGACGGTGCGGTGCTCGAAGGATCGCCGCTTTTCTGAAGTCGAACGATCATCTCGGTCTGGCGAACGTTCAGTCCCTTGCGCGCAATCGTTTTCGCTAGGCTGGTCGGATCGTCGGCGTTCAGCAGGGCGCGAGCGTGGCCGGCAGTCAGTTCGCCTTTTTCAACCATAATGCGAACTTCATCGGGAAGTGTCAGCAGACGGAGCAGATTGGCAATGTGGCTTCGGCTTTTGCCCAAAGAGTCCGCAAGCATTTGCTGTGTATGCCCAAACTCATCGATAAGTCGCTGATAACCCTCGGCTTCCTCGAGAGGCGAGAGGTCTTCGCGCTGAATGTTCTCCAGCAGCGCAACCTCCAGGGTCTCCAGATCCGAGAGGTCTCGGACAATAACCGGAAGTTCATGAACGCCTGCAAGTTGTGCCGCTCTCCAACGTCGCTCGCCGGCGACGATCTCATACATGCCGACGCCTTTGGACGCAGCGCGAACAAGCAACGGCTGCATCACCCCTTTGGTGCGGATGGACTCGGCAAGGCCGTTCAACTCCTCCTCGGCAAAATGCCGCCTCGGCTGCAAAGGAGAGGGCTTCAACGATTCGATGGGAAGGCTCTGATCGCCGGCGCGACTCTTCGATGAGATTTCGACCGATGTTTCCGGGATCAGTGTCGACAGCCCGCGGCCGAGGCCGCGCTTGCGGCCGCCACCCTTCGTCTCCTGGCCCAGTTCGGTCATGCCTCGGCAGCCTCCTGATCACGACGCAGGACTTCGCCGGCGAGATGTACATAGGCCTGGGATCCAGCGCAACGGAAATCGTACAGCAGGACCGGCAGCCCATGAGACGGCGCTTCGGATACCCGGACATTGCGCGGCACAATCGTCTCGTAGACGCGCTTGCCGAGAAAGCTGCGCACGTCGGTCGCCACCTGCTGCGCCAGATTGTTGCGCTTGTCAAACATCGTGAGTAGCACGCCCTGAACATCGAGAGCTGGGTTTAGGTTTCGCCGCACCCTTTCGACCGAGCGCAGCAGAAGGCTGAGACCTTCCAGTGCGAAGAATTCGCATTGCAGCGGTACCAGGACCGAGTGCGACGCCACCAGTGCATTCACCGTGAGCAGCCCCAGGGAGGGCGGACAGTCGATGAGGACATAATCGTAATCGCGGTCCAGACCGCCCAACGTTTCCTTGAGCGCATATTCCCGGCGCTGGCGGCTCACGAGCTCCACTTCGGCCGCCGACAGATCGACGACGGAGGGTACGAGATCGAAGCCAGGGATCTGCGTTCGGGTGACGGCGTCCGCCAGGGGGGCATCGCCCAGGATGACGTCGTAGGTGCTGACATTTCGGTCCGATGGCTGAACGCCTAGCCCGGTGCTGGCATTGCCCTGAGGGTCGAGATCGATCAGCAGGATGCTTTTCTTGCAAGCGGCAAGCGCGGTGCCGAGATTGATCGCTGTGGTGGTTTTGCCGACACCGCCCTTTTGATTCGCGATGGAAACCACACGGCCGATCGTCGACGATCGCTTACTGACGATGAAGGGGCGCACGTTCGATGTCCCAGAGCTTGAGCACCGAGGCTGAAGGATCGGACAGACTCGGGAATGATTGAGACGACATCCTCCAGGATTTGCGTGCTTCGGTCAATTCATCCTGCAGCTTTTGTCCCTTGAGAAACAAACAGATGGAATCCGCCTTCAAGAGGGGGAATGCAAGATCGATCAGACGGTGCAGTGGAGCCAGAGCTCTGGCGACGATGACGTTGGCGCACCTTGCCGGAAGCTGTTCAATACGTGCCGCATGCACCTCGACTGGAAGCCCGAGAACGCGGGCAGCTTCCCGCAGAAATTGGGCCTTTCGCAGATCGCTTTCGACCAGATGAACCTTCGAATCGCTCACTATCGCCAGGATGAGGCCCGGCAGACCGGCACCGCTGCCGAGATCGAAAATATCGTCAGCGTCGTTTGGCAGATATTGAACTAGCTGAGCACTGTCGAGGAGATGGCGTCTCCAGGGATCTGTCAGCGTCCGAGGACCCACGAGGTTGATGGCTGTTTGCCAGCGTCGCAATAGGGCGAGATATTGATCGAGCGATGCCAGTGTTTCACGTGAAACACCCGTGATCTCTGCAAACTCCTCCGAGGACATCGGCTTGGCCTGGTCGCGCTGCATGGAGATTAGCTGGCGGCGCGCTTGGCATGACGGTAGAGAAGCATCATGGCCGCCGGTGTCATGCCCGGTAGACGCGATGCAGCGCCGAGCGTTTTCGGTCGACTCTCTTCGAGGCGGGTGCGCACTTCCGAACTCAGCCCTGTGATTCCATCGAACGATAGTTCCTCTGGCAGCTCGAGCGTCTCATGGCTGCGGAAAGCTTTGATGTCGGCCAGTTGGCGTGGCAGATAGCCCGCATATTGCGCTTCGATTTCGAACTGCTGCATGACATCGGTCCGGAGCCCTTGAAGCTCGGGCCAAATGTGGCAAAGGGTCTTCATATCGATTGAGGGCAGTTTCAGGAGCTCCAGAGCGTTGCGAACGACACCGTCTCGCCGAACCTTGACGCCATAAGCCGCCGCCTCACTAGGACTGAGGCGGCGGTCCGTGAGGATCTCTCGCGCCGAATTCAGGGCCATTTTCTTAGCGGCATAATGGGCGGCACGCTCATGTCTAACGAGACCGATCTGTTCGCCCTTGGGCGTCAGACGCTGATCGGCGTTGTCGGCGCGTACGGTCAGTCGGAATTCCGTGCGCGATGTGAACATGCGGTAAGGTTCACTGACGCCTTGATGGATTAGATCGTCAATGAGTACGCCGATATAGGCATCGGCGCGATCGATCAGAAATGGCGGGCTGCCGCCCGCTTTCAGCGCTGCATTGGCGCCGGCAACAACGCCTTGCGCAGCGGCCTCCTCGTATCCTGTCGTGCCATTGATTTGGCCGGCAAGGAATAGGCCAGGCATACGGCGAGCTTCCAAGCTGGCATCCAATTCCCGCGGATCGATATGGTCATATTCGATCGCGTAGCCGGACTTCAGAATACGAGCTCTTTCCAGTCCTGCGATTGAGCGAACGACCGATCTCTGCGTTTCCGCCGGTAGCGATGTCGAGATTCCATTGGGATAGACTGTGTCGTCATCCAGACCTTCCGGTTCGAGA
>JBCCIN010000203.1:0-9328 GCA_039028235.1 Pseudomonadota bacterium | reverse complement strand
GTGCAAGCCCGGTTCGATCACGCCGCACACGAAGTTTTCTGCGGAGACCTATGTGTTGACCAAGGAGGAGGGCGGCCGCCACACGCCGTTTTTCTCGAACTACCGCCCGCAGTTTTTTTTCCGGACGACGGATGTGACGGGGACGATCGACCTGCCTGAGGGCACGGAGATGGTGATGCCCGGGGACAACATCACGATGCAGGTGAACCTGATCTGCCCGATCGCGATGGAAGAGGGCCTGCGGTTTGCGATCCGTGAGGGTGGCCGGACCGTGGGCGCAGGTGTCGTCGCCAAAATCGTCGAGTAGTTGCTATCGGATAAGGGGCCGTCTTTCGGGGCGGCCCTGACTTTTGGAAAGAGCATGGCCGGCATCCGGCCGGTCATGAGGTGAGCGAAGACCATGGACGCACAAAATATCCGGATCCGCCTGAAGGCGTTCGATCATCGGGTTCTCGACCAGTCCGCACGTGAGATCGTGAGCACGGCAAAGCGGACCGGTGCGCGGGTGCGCGGGCCGATCCCGCTGCCGACTCGGATGGAAAAGATCACGGTGCTGCGCTCGCCTCACATCGACAAGAAGTCGCGCGAGCAGTTCGAGATCCGCACCCACAAGCGCATGCTCGACATCGTCGATCCGACCCCGCAGACCGTGGACGCGCTGATGAAGCTCGACCTGGCAGCCGGTGTCGACGTCGAGATCAAGGTTTAAGGCGAAGGGCTCGGGAGAAGAGAGATGCGAATTGGGCTCTTGGCCGAAAAAGTGGGCATGACGCGAATCTTCACGCCCAATGGTGAGCATGTTCCCGTCACCGTACTGCGTGTCGATGACTGTGAGGTGACAGCCACGCGCAATGCCGACAAGGATGGCTACACGGCCGTGCAGCTCGGCAGTGGCAAGGCGAAGACCAAGCGGGTTTCGAAGCCCATGCGTGGCCATTTTGCCAAGGCGAAAGTTGCGCCGAAGAAGAAACTCGCGGAGTTTCGCGTCGACGAGGACGGGCTGGTCGAGCCGGGGACGAAGCTCTCGGTCAACCATTTCGTCGTCGGTCAATATGTCGACGTTTCCGGTACGTCGATCGGTAAGGGATTTGCCGGCGGCATGAAGCGCCACGGCTTTGCCGGCCTGCGTGCCTCCCACGGCGTGTCCATCTCACACCGCTCCCACGGTTCCACCGGCCAGTGCCAGGACCCGGGCAAAGTGTTCAAGGGCAAGAAGATGGCGGGCCATATGGGTGCCGCCACCCGGACCGCGCAGAACCTCATGGTGATGGGCGTCGATCCGGAGCGCGGGCTTCTCCTGATCAAGGGCGGTGTCCCCGGCGCCAAGGGCGGCTGGGTGAAGATCGCCGACAGCGTCAAGAAGGCACTGCCGACCGAGGCTCCGTTCCCGGCGGGCACCGTTTCGACGGCGACTCAGATCGCCGGTGAGGGCGAGGTCGAGGGGACGGCGGTCGAAGAGGCATCGGCCGATGCCCCTGTGAGCGAAGAGGCCGTCGAGGCCAAGGCTGACGAGGCCCCCGCCGAAGCGCCTGCTGAAGAGGCAGCCGAGGCGAAGGACGAACAGAAGAGCGGTGAGGAGCAAAGCTGATGAAGGTCGCGGTTACGACCTTGTCCCAAAAGGACGCCGGCAAGATCGAGCTCGCCGCTTCGGTGTTCGAGCAGCCGGTCAGGAAGGACATTCTGCATCAGGTGGTATTGTGGCAGCTCGCCAAGCGGCGGCAGGGCTCACATGCCGGCAAGACCCGTGGTGAGGTCAAGGCGACCACCAAGAAGATGTACAAGCAAAAGGGTACCGGTCGTGCACGGCATGGCTCGGCTGATGTCGCCCAGTTCCGCGGTGGCGGTCAGGCTTTTGCGAGAAAACCACGCGACTACGGCCACGATCTTCCGAAGAAGGTTCGGAAGGCGGGGCTGAAGTCCGCTCTTTCCGCCAAACTCGCCGAAGGCAAGCTGGTGGTGCTCGACGAGGCGGTTCTCGGCGAGCCCAAGACCAAGCAGCTGGCGGAAAGCGTTTCCAAGCATGGCTGGGGCCGCACCACGCTGATCGACGGTGGCGAGATCGACAGGAACTTCCAGCTCGCGGCCAGAAATCTGGTGGGGATGAAGGTGATCCCTTCGGTCGGTGCCAATGTCTACGACATTCTGCACGGTGAGACTCTCGTGTTGACCAAGTCGGCCGTCGCCGATCTTGAGGAGCGCCTGGCATGAACAAGGAACGCATGTACAGCATCATCCTCTCGCCGGTGATCACCGAGAAGTCGACCCTCGGCGGTGAGCATGGCCAGGTGACGTTTAAAGTCGCCAAGGACAGCACCAAGCACGAGATCAAGCAGGCGATCGAGGCGTTGTTCGACGTCAAGGTGAAGGCGGTGAACACCCTCAATCAGAAGGGCAAGGTCAAGCGTTTCCGCGGCCGTCTCGGCAAGCGCAACGACGTCAAGAAAGCGATCGTCACGCTCGAAGAGGGCCAGATGATCGACGTGACCACGGGTATCTGAGGCTGACATTATGGCACTTAAAACCTTCAAGCCAGCCACGCCTTCCCTCCGGGAACTGGTCATCGTCGACCGCTCGGAGCTCTGGAAGGGCAAGCCGGTCAAGAAGCTGACCGAGGGGCTTTCCAAGAGCGGCGGCCGCAACAATACCGGCCGCACCACGGTCTGGCATCGCGGCGGCGGGCACAAGCGCAGCTACCGGATCATCGACTTCAAGCGCAACACCAAGTTCGGTGTGCAGGGCACGGTCGAGCGGCTCGAATATGATCCGAACCGCACCGCGTTCATCGCGCTGATCAAATATGAGGACGGCGACGTCGCCTACATCCTCGCTCCGCAGCGCATCAAGCCCGGCGACAAGGTCATCGCTGACGACCGCGTCGACGTGAAGCCCGGCAACGCGGCACCGCTCAAGAACATCCCGATCGGTACGATCATCCACAATGTCGAGCTGAAGCCCGGTAAGGGTGGCCAGATCGCCCGCTCCGCCGGCAACTACGCACAGCTGGTCGGCCGCGATGGCGATTATGCCCAGATCCGGCTGTCATCCGGCGAGATCCGGCGCGTGCGTCAGGAATGCATGGCGTCCATGGGCGCCGTCTCCAACGCCGATCATCAGAACATCAATCTTGGCAAGGCCGGTCGTAAGCGCTGGCTCGGCCGCAAAGGTGTGGTTCGCGGTGTCGCGATGAACCCGGTCGACCATCCCCATGGCGGCGGCGAAGGCCGCACCTCCGGTGGTCGCCATCCGGTCACGCCCTGGGGCAAGCCGACCAAGGGTGCGCGCACCCGCCGGAACAAGAAGAGCGATCATCTGATCATCCGCTCACGCCACAAAGCGAAGAAGAGAGGAGGCTGAGCCGATGCCACGCTCGGTTTGGAAAGGGCCTTTCGTCGACGGCTATCTGTACGACAAGGCGGAGAAGGCGAGAGCTTCCTCCAGGAACGAGATCATCAAGACCTGGTCGCGCCGGTCGACCATCGTGCCGGAATTCGTCGGCCTGACCTTCGCGGTCTACAACGGCCAGAAGTTTTTGCCGGTCTACGTCACCGAAAACATGGTCGGTCACAAGCTCGGTGAGTTCTCGCCGACCCGCACCTATTACGGTCACGGTGCCGACAAGAAGGCCAAGCGGCGCTGAGCCGGCTTTGAGAGGATTGTTCCGAGATGGGTAAGGAAAAACGGGAACGAGCACTGGCCGACAATCAGGCCATGGCCATGGCGCGCCTTTTGCGCTCCAGCCCGCAGAAACTGAACCTGGTGGCCGAGATGATTCGCGGCATGAAGGCCGAGGACGCTCTCAACCAGCTGCAGTTCTCGAAAAAGGCGGTCGCCCGCGACGTCAAGAAGGTGCTGATGTCCGCGGTCGCCAATGCCGAGAACAACCATGGGCTGGACGTCGACAGCCTGGTCGTCTCGGAGGCCAGCGTCGGCAAGTCCCTGGTAATGAAACGTTTTCGGCCGCGGGCGCGCGGTCGTGCCGGCCGGATCACCAAGCCGTTTTCCCGGATCCGGATCGTGGTCGAAGAGCGAGAAGAGGAGGCGGCCTGATGGGCCAGAAAGTCAACCCGATCGGGCTCAGGCTCGGTATCAACCGCACCTGGGACAGCCGCTGGTATGCGGACGGGCAATATGCCGATCTTCTCGCCGAGGATCTGAAGATCCGCGAGTTTCTGCAAAAGCGCCTGAAGCAGGCTGGCGTCAGCAAGATCGTGATCGAGCGCCCCGCGAAGAAGGCCAGGATCAGCATCCACACCGCACGTCCCGGCGTGGTGATCGGCAAGAAGGGTCAGGAGATCGAGACCCTTCGAAAGCAGCTCGCCACTATGGCGAGCGGCGACGTTCACCTGAATATCGTCGAGATCAGAAAGCCCGAGATCGACGCCAAGCTGGTCGCCGAGAACATCGCGCAGCAGCTGGAGCGTCGCGTCACGTTCCGCCGCGCCATGAAACGCGCCATGCAGTCCGCGATGCGCCTCGGCGCTCTTGGTATTCGCGTGCATTGCACCGGCCGCCTCGGCGGCGCAGAGATTGCCCGCGGTGAGACCTATCGCGAGGGCCGGGTTCCGCTGCACACGCTGCGTGCGGATGTCGATTTCGGCCGTGCTACAGCGCTCACCCCTTACGGCACCAACGGCGTCAAGGTCTGGATCTTCAAAGGTGAGATCATGGAGCATGACCCGATGGCCCAGGACAAGCGTGCTGCCGATCCGTCGGCGCTGCGCGGCAATTGAGGAATTGGTTTAGGAGTTTTGGGCCATGATGCAGCCGAAACGAACCAAGTTCAGAAAGCGCCACAAGGGGCGCAATGACGGCATCACCAAGGGTGGTGCGTCCCTGAACTTCGGCGCCTTCGGCATGAAGGCGACCACCAATGCCCGGGTTACCGCCCGCCAGATCGAGGCGGCGAGGCGTGCGATCACCCGGCACCTGAAGAGGGCAGGACGCGTGTGGATTCGGATCTTCCCGGATCAGCCTGTGTCCAAGAAGCCTGCTGAAGTGCGCATGGGTAAGGGTAAGGGCTCGGTCGAATACTGGGTCGCTCCGGTGAAGGCCGGTCGGATCATGTTCGAGATCGACGGCGTGCCCGCGGGTCTGGCCGAAGAGGCGATCCGGCGTGGTTCGGCGAAGCTGCCGGTCAGGACGCGCTTCATCATGCGTCCCGGTGGCGGGGAGGTGCAGGCATGAAGGCCGAAGAGTTGAGGGGCAAGACCCCGGATCAGTTGAAGGAGCAGCTTCTCGACCTGAAGAAGGAGCAGTTCAATCTGCGCTTTCAAAAGGCGACCGGGCAGCTCGAAAACACGGCGCGGGTGCGCGAGGTCAGGCGGGACATCGCCCGGATCAAGACGATCCTGACGAGCCAGCAGTCGACCCAGGCGGCTGCGAGTTAAGGAGAGAAAACCGTGCCAAGGCGTGTATTGCAGGGAACGGTCGTGAGCGACAAGCAGGACAAGACGATTGTCGTCAAGGTCAATCGCCGCGTCATGCATCCGCTGTACAAGAAGTACATCAACCGTTCGAAGAACTACTCGGCTCATGACGAGGAGAACCGGTTCAAGGCCGGCGACACTGTCAGGATCCGGGAATGCCGGCCGATTTCCAAGCACAAGTGCTGGGAAGTCGTTTTGGAAGAGTCTGCCTCTTAGGCGGGTGCGTTTGCGTAGAGGGCGGCAGCCATGATTCAGTCAGAAACCAATCTCGACGTCGCGGACAACTCCGGTGCTCGCCGTGTGCAGTGCATCCGTGTGCTCGGTGGCTCGAAGCGTCGCTGGGCGTCCGTCGGTGACATCATCGTGGTGGCCGTGAAGGAAGCGATTCCACGGGGCAAGGTGAAGAAGGGTGACGTGCACAAGGCGGTGATCGTGCGCACGGCAAAGGAGATCCACCGGCAGGATGGCAGTGCCATCCGCTTCGATCGCAATGCCGCGGTTCTGATCAACCCCGCCGGCGAGCCGATCGGTACGCGCATCTTCGGCCCGGTGACCCGCGAACTCCGCGCCAAGCGCTTCATGAAGATCATCTCGCTTGCACCTGAGGTGCTCTAAGGCCGGTTTTTTGGACGACAGGATTGAAGAGACGCCGATATGGCTAAGAAGCTGAAGATCAAAAAGGGCGACCAGGTTGTCGTCATGAGCGGCCGGGACAAGGGCAAGCGCGGCGAGGTGCTGCGCGTCATGCCTAAGGACGACCGGCTGATCGTCTCGGGCGTGAACATGGTGCATCGGCACACGCGGCCGTCGCCGCAGCATCCGGGCGGCATCGTCGACAAGGAAGCGACGATCCACGTGTCGAACGTCGCCCACGTCGATCCCAAGACGTCCGAGCCGACGCGCGTTGGCTACAAGTTTCTCGAAGACGGTCGCAAGGTGCGCTTCGCAAAGCGCTCCGGCGAAGTCATCGATCGCTAGGAGACGGATCATGGCTCGCTTGATGGACCAGTATAAGGACGAGATCCGCGGCAGGCTGCTGGAGCAGTTCAGCTACAAGAACCCCATGCAGATCCCGAAGCTGGAAAAGATCGTTCTCAACATGGCGGTCGGCAAGGCGGTACAGGACAGCAAGAAGCTGACCACCGCTATTCAGGAAATGACCCTGATCACCGGCCAGAAGCCCTACGTGTGCAAGGCCAGGAAGTCGGTCGCGAACTTTAAGCTTCGTGAAGGCATGGCGATCGGCTGCAAGGTCACCCTTCGTGGCCGGCGCATGTACGAGTTTCTCGATCGTCTGATCACCATCGCCCTGCCGCGTGTCCGCGACTTTCGCGGCGTGTCTGCGAAGAGCTTCGATGGTCGCGGCAACTACGCGATGGGTCTGAAGGAACAAATCGTCTTCCCCGAGATCAGCTACGACGACGTCGACGAGATCCGGGGGATGGACATCATTATCTGCACCACGGCGGCCAATGACGATGAGGCCAAGGCCCTGCTGGAGCAGTTCCGCATGCCGTTTGCGGCTTAAGAGGAGACGAGCGGATGGCCAAGAAGAGCGCCGTCGAGAAGAACAAGAACCGAAGGAAGATGGTCGACAAGTATGCGGCGAAGCGTGCTGAGCTTCGCGCGATCATCAAGGATCGGGATGCCGATCCGGAAGAGCGGTTCGAAGCGACGCTGAAGCTCGCGGCACTCCCGCGCAACAGCGCCAAGAACCGGTTGCGCAATCGCTGCGGTCTGACCGGTCGTCCGCGTGGTTATTATCGCAAGTTCGGTCTGTCCCGTATTGCCGTGCGCGAACTCGGCTCGATCGGTCAGATTCCCGGCCTGGTCAAGTCCAGCTGGTAGAGCAGGTCAGGTATTGAAGGAGACGACGCCATGTCGATGAGCGATCCGTTGGGGGATATGCTGACCCGGATCCGCAATGGCCAGTCGGCGCAGAAAAGCGCCATCGCGAGCCCGGCTTCCAGGCTGCGCAGGAACGTGCTTGAGGTGCTGAAGCGCGAAGGCTATATCCGCGGCTACTCGCAGAGCGACGAGGGGCACAAGGAACTCTCGATCGAGCTCAAATACCACAATGGCGAGCCGGTCATCAAAGAGCTTCGACGTGTGTCGAAGCCAGGTCGCCGCGTGTATTCCGGGGTTAAGGACCTTCCGCGGATCTACAACGGTCTTGGCATCGCGATCCTGTCCACTCCGCGTGGCGTGATGTCGGATGCCGAAGCGCGTGAAGCGCATGTCGGCGGTGAAATTCTCTGCACGGTATTCTGATCATGTCTCGTATCGGCAAACATCCCGTCTCGATCCCGGACGGCGTCAAGGTGGCGCTCTCCGGCCAGGAGATGACCGTCTCCGGCAAGCTCGGCGAGCTCAGCCGCAAGCTTCCGGACGAGGTCGAGGTCAAGCAGGAAGACGGCAGCATCACCGTCGCTCCGCGCGGTGAGGATAAGCGTTCCCACGCCATGTGGGGTATGTCACGGACGCTCGTTTCCAACATGGTCGAGGGCGTCGCTAATGGGTTCACCCGCAATCTGGTGATTTCGGGCGTCGGCTATCGTGCGGCGTTGGACGGCAAGATCCTGAACCTGCAGCTCGGCTACAGCCACGACATCAAATATGCGATCCCCGGTGATATCGAAGTGAAGTGCGCGACACCCACCCAGATCTCGATTTCGGGCGCCGATCGTCAGCGCGTCGGCCAGATAGCGGCCGAGATTCGCGCGTTCAGGAAGCCAGAGCCCTATAAGGGCAAGGGCATTCGCTATGACGACGAGCGGATCATCCGCAAGGAAGGCAAGAAGAAGTAGCCATGATCAAGCCAGGAAAACGGTTCGAGCGCAGGAAGCGGCGTACGCGCTATGCGCTGAAGCAGAACAACGCCGGTCGCGCACGGCTTTCGGTCTTCCGGTCGTCGAAGCATATCTATGCGCAGGTGATCGACGATGAGGCGGGCCGCACCGTGGCGTCGGCCTCGTCGATCGACAAGACGCTGCGTCCCGATCTGAAGAAGGGCTGCGACACCGGTGCTGCGGCTGCGGTCGGCAAACTGTTGGCCGAGCGCGCCAAGGAAGCCGGCGTCGAGGCGGTCGTGTTCGATCGCGGCGGCTACCGCTATCACGGGCGGGTCAAGGCGGTGGCCGACGCCGCGCGTGAAGCTGGCCTGAAATTCTAGCGTTTCGAAGGAAAGACGATGGCACGCTTCGACAGAGATGACAGGCAGGATGGCGGCGAGCTGGTCGACAAGCTCGTCAACGTCAACCGTGTCGCCAAGGTGGTGAAGGGTGGTCGGCGTTTCGGCTTCTCTGCGCTTGTGGTGGTCGGCGACGGCAAGGGCCGGGTCGGCTATGGCGGCGGCAAGGCGCGTGAGGTGCCGGAAGCCGTCAGGAAGGCGACCGAGCAGGCCAAGCGCAGCATGATCCGCGTGCCGCTTCGTCAGGGCCGCACGCTGCATCATGACGTTCAGGGCCGCTTCGGTGCTGGTCACGTCGTTCTTCGTGCCGCCCCTCCGGGCACCGGCATCATCGCCGGCGGTCCGATGCGCGCGGTGTTTGAAGCGCTCGGCATCGGCGACGTGGTCGCGAAGTCGATCGGCACCTCGAACCCGCACAACATGATCAAGGCGACTTTTGACGCGCTGAAAAACACCAACTCGCCGCGTTCGGTCGCGGCAAAGCGCGGCAAGAAAGTCGGTGAGATTGTCGGCAGGCGTGATCCCAGCGGTGAAGCGCGCGCGGAGGCGAGCTGATGGCGAAGAAGGACGACGCCGGCAAGATCAAGGTGACACAGACCGGCAGCCCGATCGGGCGGCATCACCGGCAGCGTGAAAACCTGATCGGCCTCGGTCTGAACAAGATCGGCCGGTCCAAGGTCTGGCCGGACAGCCCGCAGGTGCGCGGCAAGAT
>JBCCIN010000202.1:0-9364 GCA_039028235.1 Pseudomonadota bacterium | reverse complement strand
GTCCAGGAGGTCATGAAGGCGTTCCAGCCGCCTTCCGCCGGCGGCTCCTTCTTGGCGCGGCGAGACACCAGCGTCTGCCAGTCCATCGACTGCATGTCGACGGTGAATCCGCCGCGCTCCAGAAGCTGCTTAGCCACCGGGGCGAGGTTGGCCAGCACCTGCAGATCCGTCGAATGCATCAGCGTGACCGGCGTGCCGTCGTAGCCTGCCTCTTCCAGGAGCTGCTTCGAAAGTTCGTAGTTCGACTCGACGAGGTTGTCGGCACCGGCATCGGTCGCGAATGGCGTGTCACAAATGAACATGGCCGGACAGGTCTTATAATAGTCTGGATTACCGACGACACCCTTCAAGAAATCTTCCTGATTGAGGGCGGCAAGGGCCGCCTGACGAATGGTCTGGTTGTCGAAGGGCGGGTGTAAGTGGTTGAAACGGAACATGTACTGGTTGCCGAGAGGATTGGCGTCGTGAAGGACGATGTTGTCGTCCGGCTCCATCACGGGAAGGAGATCATGAGGCGGCGTTTCGATGAAGTCGATCTCTCCGTTCAGGAGCGCGTTGACGGCGGTCTGATGATCCGGAATCCAGACCCATTCCACACGATCGACCTTGGCCTCCTTGCCGCCCGCGAGCCAGCTCGGCGGCTCGTTTCTCGGACTATAGCCCTCGAACTTTGTGAAGACCGCTTTGTCGCCAGGCGCCCATTCATCCTTCTCGAAGACGAAGGGGCCTGAACCGACATATTCTGAAATCTGCTCGTCCGCCGGCGTCTCCGCGATGCGCTTCGGCATCATGAAAGGCACGTTGGAGCTGGGCTTGGCGAGGGACAGGAGCACCAGGCCGTAAGGCTCTTTCAGCGTCAACTCGAAGGTGCGGTCGTCGATCGCGGTCATTCCCTCCACCGAGGCCATCATGAGCCGACCCATGCTGTCCTTCTCGCCCCAGCGCGAAATCGAGGCGATGGCATCTTCGGAGGTGACAGGCGCTCCGTCATGCCAGGTCAGGCCCTCGCGGAGCGTGAACGTATATTGCAGGCTGTCGTCGCTTACCTCATAGCTTTCGACCATCTGCGGCTGCACGTTCAGATCCGAATCCATCGCGAACAGCGTGTCGTAGACCATGTAGCCGTAATTCCGGGAAATATAGGCGGTCGTCCAGATCGGATCGACGATCTTGAGGTCCGAATGCATCACGACCTTGAGGACCGAGTCCTCGGCCGATGCCGAGTCGATGGCTGGACCGATGAAGGCGACTGCTGCGATGGCACCAAGCAGACGATGTCCCAGAATTCTCATCATCAAGTTCCTTCCCTGGCAACCGCCTTACTGGCGCTGGCGGATGGTTCAAATTCACTGCAATCGGTTCTCGCTCGGACCGCTTGAAAAAATAGTCTTGCGGAGACCGGCCTTGGTGGCAAGTGCAGTAATCGCGGGCCGATGATGCCATTGACGAAGCCTTCCCCCAACTACTGTTAAAGACAGTGTTGGAGCGTTGTTTTGCTTGATGACGGCTCCGGCGCAGTCGCTTAGGCAAAAAAGGATCGGACCGAAATGTCTGGTCTGGGAGGACAGCAGGGCGAGCTCAGCCCCAAGGTTCTGGCGGCCGCCGCCAACGGCGTGATCGAGATGATCGATCGCTGTAATGGTGATATGGATGCCATCTTTGGCCGTTCGACGATCGATACCAGCCAGCTAGACAGCCCCTTCAACGAAGTCAATCTTCGTTAATATTGCACCCTCTTCGAAGAAGCGGCGAAGCAGACCGGCTATGAGAATTTCGGTCTCCAATTCGGCCAGAATTTGCACCCAAACGTCAGGGGGCGATCGGTTACATTGCGGCTAATTCGCCGACCCTGTCTGCAGGCCCGAGAAACTTCATCCGCTATTTTCCGCCATGCGCTTGGACTTGGCTGGCGGCCCCTTGAAGTGCATTTTGAGCTTCAGCGGCCAGATGAACGCGGTGAGCATCAGGGCCTCTTCGCCGCCGCCCTTCGCCACGGGATCAAGCTCAGGCTTGGCGACCGCGATCCGTCACTCGAAGCGCTTGCCGAGAGCCTTGGCCCAACTTGACAGAGACCTGGGGACGTGGAGATGGATCGATGAGTGACGCAGAGATGAGCCATAAGGAGTTGGTCGAGCAGCTAGCGCTGCTAGCGCAGGACTCGTTGCATCTCTGGGACCTTCCCGAGGGCTCGACCACTGAACTGATCAACCTCTCGGAAAACGCCACCTACCGGGTGGACAAGCCGGGCTTCGATCGGCCGGACATCCTCCGCGTTCACCGCGACGGCTATCATTCCAAACGTGCGATCGAGTGCGAACTCGCCTGGATGCAGTCCCTTCGCGAGGAAGCCGGCGTGATCACGCCGGCAGGCATTCCTGGCATCGATAGCGAGCTGATCCAGATTCATGGAATCGAGGGGCTCGAAAAACCGCGGCACCTCGTCCTGTTCGAGTTCATCGAGGGCATCGAACCCGATGAGAGCCAGGATCTGATAATGCCCTTCGAAAACCTGGGCGTAGTGTCGGCGAAGCTCCACAATCATGTCTTGAATTGGGCACTCCCCGACAGTTTCGAGCGCCTCACCTGGGACTTCGAGCATATGCTCGGCCACACGCCGAATTGGGGCGATTGGCGAGAGGCGCCCGCCATGGATATGGGCACCAAAGCCATCCTCGAACGTCAAGCCCAGACCATCGAGCGCCGGCTCCACGCCTTCGGCAAGGGCCGCGAGCGCTACGGTCTGGTCCACGCCGATATCCGCCTCGCCAACCTCCTGATCGTTGGGGACAGCACACGCGTGATCGACTTCGATGACTGCGGCTTCGGCTGGTTCCTCTACGACGTAGCGACAGCGCTGTCGTTCATCGAGGATCACCCCAAGGCCCCTGAACTGGTCGACGCCTGGGTCCGAGGCTACAAGCGCATCCGCGATCTCCCCGCCGAAGACGAAGCCGAGATCCCCACCTTCATCATGCTCCGCCGCATGGTCCTCCTTGCTTGGATTGGATCACATAGCGACACCGACCTTGCCAAGGAGCAAGGGCCGGAATTCACGAAAGTCTCGGCAGAACTGGCGGAGGAGTATTTGCGGAAGTTTGGCTAATCGTCCCCCCGCCCGGCAGAGTAGTTCAATGGCTGCTCGAAGCGACACTATCTCGAAAAGTGTTAATCTACTCAATATGTTGCCTTACTGACACATCCCGCTTGGATTTTGGTCAAAACCTGAGTTCAAGGCTTGAGGCCGATGTTCATTTGACGCTGTATGCAGTGTGGTTTTTTATCTTTTTAAGCGGCCGCGATATGCGCACTATCACCTTGGACACACTTTACCAAACCGCAGATCAAAATATCGCGCTGACCGAGCGTCGTCAGGATAATCTGGCAAGAATTGCGCTGTTTCTATGGACACTTTCGATTATGGCTTGGGCAGCGATCGAACAGAAAACCAGTATTTTGATATCCACAAACGTTCAGATTGATGGCTCAATTCTTCTCTATTTCATCACCGTGTCTTCGCCGATTGGCTTGCTTGCCGGATGTCACTACCTAGCGCTCGCATCACACAAATATGGCTGGCTTGAGCAAATTGCGAAGCTCTGTCGAGAGTCACATGTCACCGATATTCACCATGAGGTTTATGTCCAGTTGGACAAGAAACGCCCAGTGCATTCGTACCTATGGGGCTTTCGAAACTTAATGTGCTTTCCTGGACTTTCCTGGTTTTCGTGCTCGATTGGCTTGTATTACGCTATTGAAGGCGCGTTCGGTATCTTGTTGCCCTTCGTCATGCTCGTAATTAACCTGTTACTATCACTCATCATTTTGGATATATGGAAATCGACGAGGCCGGAGCCGTTGTCAGAATTACGGTGAGAGAATCTAAATCTACAATTAGCTAGCGTCCGGCATTCTGATCGTGCGGTAAGCTTGTCTTGTTAAGTCCCAAGCGATCACTGTCAACCAGGTAAGTCAACGCTCTGCCACGTTGGCAGGGCGAGACAGGAGACATGCCGTTGAGCACCGCCAAGCTGGACGTTCTCGACAAGTCGAAGCAGTTCTGGGACCCGGATAAGACGCAGTTCTAGACCGATATCGGCGTGGATTTGGTGATCGATTGGCGTAACGTGCAGCTGGCTGGGCAGGCGATCCTTGAAGGCCTCGGCGCAGAGGCCGAAGATCAACTAACTCCGACGACGTTGTTTGCCGACGTCGTCGAGGATCTCGCCGATCAGCACGCCATCATCCTCAATCGCATGCGCGAAGCCTCGATGATCCTGCCCGGCCAATCGCCGTTGCTCTACGAGATGGCGCCGGGCCTGTTCGCAGCAGCGGCAGCGAACGAAGCCGAGTGGGAAGTGCCGGAGGCGACGTTGGTCGACGTGCAGATGATCGGCGCTTCGGGCCGCGTCTTCATGGCCGGGCGTTCGGAGGATCTGGAGCGTGCGAGGAAGTGCATCGAGGACACGCTTGCCGCCATCAAGACGGGGTGAAGCCATGAGCTGAGAGACCGCCTATCGATCGATCTACTACGCCAATGCGGATGAGCCCGACGACATCGCGCTTGATCCGGCGACCACGGCGCTCTTGGTGATCGACATTCAGAACACCTATCTCGAGGACAGGGAAGCGCCTGAGGAAACCGCGCGCCGGCAACCGTTCTTCGATCGCATGCGCGATGTGGTCATCCGAAACACACGGCGATTGATCGACGTGTGCAGGAGAAAGGGCGTCGAGATCTTGTTCGCACGCATCGCCTGTCACAAATCTGATGGGCGCGATCGTTCGCTCAGCCAGAAAAAGTCGGGTTTTAGCTACCTTCTGCTTCCGAAGGATCAGGAGGCCAGTCAGATCGTCCCCGAACTCGCGCCCGATCCCCATGACATCGTCATCACCAAAACCACGGACAGCGCGCTTACCGGTACCAACCCCCCGTCTCATGCTGCGCAATATGGAAATCGAGAATGTGATCGTTGCCGGCATTTTCACCGATCAGTGCGTGTCATCGACCGTGCGCAGCCTGGCAGACGAAAGCTTCGGCGTCGTCGTAGTGGAGGAGTGCTGTGCCGCTGCAAGCATGGAGCTGCATGAGGCCGAGCTTCGGATCATCAAGATGATCTACTGTCACGTGGTCTCGCATGACGATGTCTTGGGTTTCTTGAACGCATAGCAGACAGCAGACCAGACGCCTCCTATGATGAGATGTGTCTCGGAGCCGGATTGGCTTCGAACGTCATGGGGAATGGGTATGCACACTGTCCTGCGAGGGACGCTTGCCGCTGCGCTGATCGCCTTAGCCGGTCAGGTCGCTGCCGAGGAGATCGGCGAAGTCTCGACCGTTTTCAAATTCCTGGCACCCGACCATAAGATCAAGGTCGAGGCGTTCGACGATCCGAAGATCGAGGGCGTCACCTGCTATCTGTCGCGCGCCGACGCGGGCGGCTTCAAGAGCATCGTCGGCCTCGATGAGGATCCCTCCGATGCGGCGGTGAATTGCAAGCAAGTCGGCCCTATCGTCGTCACGGACGAGTTGGAAGAAGGCGAGCAGGTTTTCAGAAAGCGCACGTCTCTCGTGTTCAAAGCGGTACAGGTCGTACGCTTCTATGACGAGAAGCGCAAAGTCTTCGTTTATCTCTCCTATTCGGATCGACTGATCGAAGGCAGCCCAAAGAACACGGTGTCCGCTGTACCAGTCGCACCTTGGCAGGGCCAGGAACCCGATCTCACCAAAGCCGGAAGCTGACCCCAGGTGGGCGTAAAAAAAAACGGCGCCCCCTCGCCGCAACGTCACGGCAAGGGGGCGAGGTCCAGTCTACGATGCAGGCAGCGCCTGCTAGATGCCGCCGAGATTGACGTATTTGATCTCGAGATAGTCGTCGATGCCGTATTTCGAGCCTTCGCGGCCGACGCCTGAGTGCTTGTAGCCGCCGAATGGCGCCACTTCGGTCGAGAAGATGCCTTCGTTGACACTGACGATGCCGGCTTCGAGATCTTCGGCAACGCGGAAGACGCGGCCGACGTCACGGGCGTAGAAGTAACTCGCGAGCCCGAACTCGGTGTCGTTGGCCATGGCGACCACGTCGTCGTCATCCTTGAACTTGTAGAGCGGTGCGACCGGGCCGAAGGTTTCTTCTCGAGTGATGATCATGTCGCTGGTGCAGTCGCCGAGCACCGTCGGCTCGAAGAACTGACCGCCGAGCTTGTGGCGTCCGCCGCCGACCAGCACCTTGGCACCTTTCTCCTTGGCGTCCTCGACATGGGCTTCGGCCTTGTCGACAGCCGCCGGCTCGATCAGCGGCCCCTGATTCACGCCCTCTTCGAGGCCGTTGCCGACCTTCAGCTCCTTGACCGCTTCCGCGAACTTCTGTGCGAAGGCGTCGTAGATCTTTTCCTGGACATAGATGCGGTTGGTGCAGACGCAGGTCTGGCCTGAGTTTCTGTACTTCGACGCCATGGCACCTTTGACCGCGGCGTCGATGTCAGCGTCGTCGAAGATGATCATCGGCGCGTGGCCACCGAGTTCCATCGACACCTTTTTCACCGTGTCCGCCGACTGCTTCATTAGGAGGCGACCGACCTCGGTGGAGCCGGTGAAGGTGATCTTGCGCACAAGGTCGTTCGAAGTGAGCTCGCCGCCGATCTCCCTGGAACCGCCGGTGATGACGTTAAAGACACCCTTCGGCAGGCCGGCGCGCTCACCGAGTTCGGCGAGAGCGAGGGCAGAGTAGGGGGTGAAGGTCGCTGGCTTGACCACCATGGTGCAGCCGGCGGCGAGGCCTGGACCGCATTTCCGGGTGATCATTGCGTTCGGAAAGTTCCAGGGCGTGATCGCACCGCAAACGCCGACCGGCTGCTTCAGCACCAGGATACGGCGATCGGCGGCAGGGGACGGCACGGTGTCGCCATAGATGCGCTTGGCCTCTTCGGCAAACCACTCGATGAAGGAGGCGCCGTAAGCGATCTCGCCGCGGCTCTCGGTCAGCGACTTGCCCTGTTCCCTGGTCATCAGGACGGCGAGGTCTTCCTGGTTCTCCATCATCAGATCGAACCAGCGGCGGAGAATGGCAGCGCGTTCCTTGGCGGTGGTACGTTTCCAGCTCTGAAAGGCTTCATGCGCCGCTTCGATCGCACGCCGGGTTTCGTCGGTGCCCATCTTGGGGATGGTGCCAATCACGTCGCCATTCGACGGGTCGGTCACCTCGATGGTCTCGCCGCTGTCGGCATCGACCCACTCACCATTGATGTAGCACTGCTCCCTGAGCAGCGAGGCATCTTTCAGATGATGTCGCACGTCCTTCAAGGCTGTCGCCATAATGCTACCTCCTCTTTATTCCCCGAGACGGCATCGATGGCCGCCTTTGCAGCTGCACGCGTGTTTCATATGGGTTCTCCGCGTTGAAGAACCAGACTTCCAACATGCAGGGTGACTGCCATTCCGTCAAAAATTGCGGCCGACCTTGATCGATTGGCTGTCGTGCAATCAGGCGCCGATCAAAACGAAGGGGGCCCAGATGCGCGGCTTCCGATAGCGTTCGTCGGGATGGTCCCGAAAGGCGGCTTTAGCGAACTTGAGGGCAGCTGCCGGTCCCTCATCAGGCTTGGCGAGCCATTGGCTGTAGAAGATACGCATGAACTCGGCCGTGGCCTGGTCCGAGATCGGCCAGAGAGTCATCAGGACCTGCTGGGCACCGGCAATGCGAAGTGCTCGAACCATGCCGACGACACCTTCGGAATAGTCGATCACGCCCCGGCCGGTATCGCAAGCGGACAGCACGACCAGTTCGGTGCCTTCGAGGTTCAAGCCTTCAGCCTCAAGGCTGTAGAGAATGCCATCTTCGCCTTGAATGTCACCGCCGGCGAGGCCGTGATTGGCGCCGGCAAGGGCGATCCCCGATTGCAGTTGTGATCGGGTTTGGCGACCGGGATTGGCGAGATAGAAGCCGTGGGTCGCGACATGGAGAATGCGCGGCGACGAGATCTGGCCGCCCAGGGCTTTCAGCCGAGCTTCGCTGGCCGCGTGGCCCGTCCAGATCGTGACAGGTGCGTCCGGGCGCCGTTCGTTGAACAATCGCTCGATATGCGCCACCTCGATCAAGCTGCCGGCAAGCGGATTGAAGGCATCCACTTCCCCGCGGACCCTCTCTCTAACATCACTCAGCAGTGTTCGGTCGATCGACGCGACGATCTGCTCTTTGCCGTCGATCGGTTCGTTGACGGGCACGTCTTCAGCCACAGCCCATGACCCACTGCCGAAATCGATCCCGCCGAGTGCCAAGAGGCCTTCACCCACCGTGGAGGGTTCGATCTCCTCAAGAAGATCGCGGCTTGCCTGAAGGATGCGCAGGTCCTGCTGTTCGTCCCAATAGCGGCCGTCAGCCATACGCAGGCGATCGAAGGGAACGAGGTTCAAAATGCCATCAGGCGCGACATAGACACGATCCAAGGCGTCCAGATCGTCGCCAAAGGCTGAGAACAACTGGTCTCTCAGATCGCCAGCCGCCTTTTCGGCGCGCGCCGGCACGATGTCGTCGCGGAGTACTGCTAAGAGACGCTCGACGTCTTCGACCTCGCCGGCATTGGTCAGAACAGGCGGTTGGCCGGGGCGGACCAGAAGGGCGGCGAAGCGAGCAGGACCGAGTGTGCCGCCTTGATCGTTGAGCGGAACGAACTGTCGGAATTCCACCACCCCGCTGTTATCTGGAAGGACCGCCTGAAGCTGCTCGATCGATGCCCGCCGAACGTCCTGACGCCGCTTGAACGCGCCGCTTACTCTGATCAGAGCGAGTTCCTTGGCATCGAGCTCCTCCAGCACCGCCACGGGGTTTTCTGACCGCTCCTCCTCTTGAGCGAAGCGAGCAAGCCTGGCTCTAAGGTCGAGTATCTCCTGACCGAGCGCTTCGACATCCGGATCATCGCTGGTGCGCACGAGATGTTCGACGAACGCCGCTTCGCTTCTCAGGAGCTGTTTCCAGTGCAACATGATCTCACCCGCAAGGGTGAGCGTGTCGGGACGTTTGTGGCGAAGGGCGAGGCTCAGGACGTAGCTTTGGAAATGCCCCTGGCGATCGAGCAATGAGGTCCTTGCACCAGGCCCACGTGTGCTCGCCAGTTCAGCCTCGGCATAGGCGAGGCGATCGTCGGCGGTTGCCTGTAGTCTCCGTACCGCCTCATCGACACGGCTGGACGTCATCAGCGCGTAGACTGAGCCAAATTCCGAACCTAGTGTGTCAGGATGCCGATCGCCCAGAACTTCGCGTCGAAGTTTGAAGGCTTGCTCGTAGAGAGGAAAGGCATCGGCATATCGCGTATGGCGAATGTAGATATGCGCGAGATTGTGCAAGCTGGACAGTGTGTCGGGATGCCTTTC
>JBCCIN010000201.1:0-9396 GCA_039028235.1 Pseudomonadota bacterium | reverse complement strand
CGCCGCCCTCGCTCAGCACCTCGACCAGCACCAGCAGCGGGCCGACGGCGATGTCCTGCACCAGCAGCATGGCGATCGCCATACGGCCGAGCTGGGTGAGCGTGCGGCCCCAGTCCCTGAGCACCTGGAGCACGATCGCGGTCGAGGAAAGGGCGAGAGCGCCGCCCATGACCACGGCGCGTTCGGGTGGAAGGCCAAGCAGATGGGCCATGGCCGCGATCACGACGGCGGTCACCAGGAGCTGGGTGATCGCCAGCATGTAGACGCGGGTTTCGAAGAGCTTCAGGCGTTCGAGCTTCAGTTCGAGGCCGAGCGTGAACAGCAGGAACACGACGCCGAGCTCGGCGAAATGCCTAAGCGATTCAAGGTCTTCGATGACGCCGAGCGCCGAGGGGCCGATGGCGGCTCCACCGATCAGAAATCCGAGCACCGTTCCGAGACGCAGCCGATCGAATAGCGCGGCAAACGCGATGAAAAACAACAGAACGATGAGCGTCTCGTGCACCTTTATCCCTTAGCGGTAGAGTAACAATCCGTTAGCAAAGGTCGACGAGCGTCAACTCGGCCGAAGCCGGCGCCCCACCTAAGGAGACGCCAACCCTCCAACCGTTCGACTGCCAGCCGGAACCTGTCCGATTTGATAGCGAAGTCGAGCAAAACCAGAGATGAACATCGCGCCGAAATTCAGCCCGCGATCGTTCACCAGATCAGCGTAACGTTCTAAACCTGGGGTTGCAACCGATTTTCCACGCGCCATCGCCACCCGGATAAGGTAGTCGATAAATCCTTCGAAATGGTCAACTATCCGATCTCTCGTCGGCGAACGCGTCAATCTGTCCAGACGTGAAAGCTTGATAGCCTGCAGCCCACGTAAAGTGATCGGGCTCGGCGCCGTGGCGCCGCCCGATCCGTCTTTGGAAGGCGGAGCAAACGTCAGAACGAACTCTCCCAAAGCCCCCGGCCGAACGTCTGTCGACCTTCGGGTCCTATAAAGCCAACGCTCAACAGGCCGGCCTTATTCCGCTGGCCTTGTTCCGAAAGTGTTCGCGCCATCTTTGATTCCGCCTGTTCAGACGCTGCCGAGATTGACCAGGGTGACCCGGCGGTTCAGGGATTTTCCCTGTTCGCTCTGGTTGTCGGCGATCGGCCGTTCTTCACCGAACCCCTTCACCTGCAGGCGATCCGACGGGATGTCATACTGGTCCGTCAGCATGCGCACGACGGCGATCGCGCGCCGATAGGAGAGATCGACATTGTAGCCTGCTTCGCCGTCGCCATCGGTGTGACCTTCGACCATGATGCGCTGCTGTGCTAGGCCGGGAGCGCTCAGCGCCTCCGCAATCTCAAGAATTTGAGCGTGGGCTTCGCCTTCGACCCGATCGGAATCGTAGGCAAAGTTGACCGTGAGATCGACGCTGGCATCCGCACCTTCCGACAGGGCTTCCTCGATCACCGCCGCCGAGGTGACGGCCGGGCGCTCGAAAAGCGAGGCCTGGACGACCGAGCTTCCGATCGAACTGTGATGGTCGAAGCAGTTGTCCGGCCCGCGCGTGATCAACCTGCCGCGATCGCTGTTCTTGAAGTCGGTGCGGTCGGCCGCGACGCCGATCCAGATCGCATCCGTCAGATCGCTGTCGTCAAACTCCGTCCGCTGCATCGTGGCATAGACGAAGCAGGCGCCGCCAAGCTGACTGTCCTCGAACTCGACCCTGGACAGAAGCGTATCGCTGAAGTCAGCCCCTTCAAGATTGACGTTGTCGAACTCCACCCGCTCCAGGATGGCACCTTGAAAATCGGCTCCTTCGAGATCGGTGTCCTTGAACTTGACCCGCTCCAGGCGATAGCCGGAGAAGTCATAGCCACGCAGGTCCATATCTTCGAACTTGTCCCGGCTGACCGTGCCGTCAGCGGCGAAGAAGTCGGCATCGTACCGGCCAGGTGTGCGGCCTTCCCGAATGCGGACGCGATCACCGGCCTCGATGCGTACGCCAGGCGTGGTGACACCACCTTCGTCGACCCGCACGCCAGGGGCGCTCACACCCTCGTCATCGATGACGACGCCGGGCGCTCGGATGCCCTCATCGGTAATCTCGACACCCGGCGCCTTGATTCCGTTTTCATCGATGGTGATGCCCGGCAGCTTGATACCGTCGGCGGTCGCCGTCTGGCCGGCCAGGGTGATGGCTGCAATCGACAACGCAATCTTTCTCATGGTTTCTCTCCCTTGGGCTTTCACGATTTTTTCCTTAAAGCTGGTGTTCTTAAATCAGCCTTCGTCTGAACCCAAGCTGACCAAAAAAAGAACCCGCCGAGATTCGACGGGTTCCTTATTCTTGGCTGGCCGATGGCCAAACATCGTGTCTGGCCAGTCAGCTTGATGCATCGTCAGTCGTCGATGGCGGCGGTGTGGGCTTCACCCCTTTCCATCGGCGATATCAACGATGTCCTCGCAGGGCGGCAGGACCCGTGCGGGTCACTTGGGGATGGAGCCCTGCACGCCCTCGACATACCAGTCCATCTTGAGGAGATCCTCGTCGCTGATCACCTCGCCTTCGGCAATCACCTGCTCGCCGGCCTGGTTGTTGATCGGACCCGCGAACGGATGGAGTGTGCCGTCGACGATGCCGGCCTCGATCGCGTCAGCCGCCTCTGCAACGTCGGCGGGCACGGCCTCGCCGTAAGCGGCCATGGCCACCATGCCGTCCTTGATGCCATGCCAGACATCACCGCTTTCCCAGGTGCCATCGATGACGGCCCTGGCGCGCTCGACGTAGTAGGGATCCCAGTCGTCGATGATCGAGGTGAGCTGGGCCTTCGGCGCGAACGCGGCCATGTCGGACGCCTGACCAAACGCGTAGACGCCGCGCTCTTCTGCAACCTGGAGCGGGGCCGGGCTGTCGGTGTGTTGAGTAATGATGTCGGCACCCTGGTCGATCAGGGTCTTGGCCGCATCGGCCTCCTTGCCCGGATCGTACCAGGTGTTGACCCAGACCACCTTGACCTCGGCCTCGGGATTGATCTTGCGCATGGCGAGTGTGAAGGCGTTGATGCCGCGGATCACCTCCGGGATCGGGAAGGAGGCGATATAGCCGATGGTGTTGGTCTCGGTCATATGCCCCGCGATGGTGCCGATAATCGCCCGGCCTTCGTAGAAGCGAGCGGAATAGGTCGCGACATTGGCGTCCTGCTTGTAACCGGTCGCGTGCTCGAACTTCACATCAGGGAATTGTTTGGCGACCTTCACCGTCGGGTTCATGAAGCCGAAGGAGGTGGTGAAGATCAGGTCGTGGCCGTCGGATGCGAGCTGGCGGATGACGCGCTCGGCGTCCGGCCCTTCGCTGACGCTCTCGACGAAGCTGGTCTCGACCTTGTCGCCGAACTCGGCCTCGATCGCCTGGCGGCCGATATCGTGGCGATAGGTCCAGCCGTGATCGCCGATGGGGCCGACATAGACGAAGCCGACCTTGGTCGGATCATCCTGGGCGGCGGCGCTGCCAGCGGAAAGTGCGGCGACGGCCACAGCTGCGAGGGTTGACTTGAGAAATTTGTTGATGGGCATCCTTCGTTCTCCGCTTCTTCGTTTACTGGGGTCAGACGGTTCGTGGCGTGCAAATGTCTGCCAAGTCCCCGTTGGGCCTAAGCTGTAGGATGGAAGGGCCTGCCAAGGCAAGCGGGCGCTTGCAGGCGCCGCCGTGCCGCCCCGCTCGACATCAGGGTCAGCACGACGATGGTGGCAATATAGGGCAGCATGGAGAGATATTGAGAGGGGATGTCGATCACAGCTCCACCCTGGACGTGGAGCTGGAGGATCGTCACCCCGCCGAACAGATAAGCGCCGATCAGCACCCTGAGCGGCCGCCAGGCGGCGAAGACGACCAGGGCAAGCGCGATCCAGCCGCGTCCGGCGGTCATCTGCTCGATCCACATGGGCGTGTAGGCGAGCGAGAGATAGGCGCCGCCGAGTCCGGCCATGACACCGCCGAACGCGACCGCGAGATAGCGGATGCGAATGACGGAATAGCCGATCGCATGGGCGGCGTCGTGGCTGTCACCGACGGCGCGGAGGATCAGGCCGGCGCGGCTTCTATTGAGGAACCAGGCGATCGCCGGGACCATGGCGACAGCCAGGTAGACCAGGATGTCGTGAGAGAAGAGCAGGGGACCGACGACCGGCAGATCGGAGAGGCCGGGGAGGTCGAGGCGGGCGAGGCGCGTAAGCGGCGTTCCGACATAAGGTGCTCCTGCGAGTGCTGAGAGCCCGATGCCGAAGATGGTGAGGGCGAGCCCGGTCGCCACCTGGCTGGTCAGGAGGCTGAGCGTGAGCAAGCCGAAAAGCAGCGCCATCAGCCCGCCCGCCGCCGCAGCGGCGAGGATCGCGAGTGTCGAGCTGCCCGTGGCCACCGCGGTGGCGAACGCGGCGACGGCACCCACCAGCATCATGCCTTCGACCCCGAGATTGAGCACGCCCGACTTTTCCGCCACCAGTTCACCGAGGGCGGCGAACAGCAACGGCGTCGCCGCGCCGATGACGGTGATGAGGGCGAGAACGACGGGATCGATGCTCATCTCACGCCGTCGCTTTCCCTGGCGCGCCGAAGGCAATGCGGTAGCGTACGAAAAGATCCGCGGCGAGCACGAAGAACAGCAGCATGCCTTGAAAGACGCCGGTCGCGGCGGTTGGCAGGCCGACCGCGATCTGCGCGTTTTCGCCGCCGAGATAGGAAAGCGCCATCAGGAGGCCCGCGAACAGCACGCCGACGGGATGCAGCCTGCCGAGAAAGGCGACGATGATCGCGGTGAAGCCGTAGCCGGGCGAGATCTCCGGCACGAGCTGTCCGATCGGCCCCGCGACTTCGCCTAGTCCGGCGAGGCCTGCAAGGCCGCCCGCCAGCAACATGCAGAACCAGACCATGCGCTTTTCGCTGAAGCCGGCAAAGCGCGCAGCCCTAGGCGCGGCGCCCACGACCTTCACCTGAAAGCCCAGCAGCGTTTTCGACAGCATGAACCAGGCCGCGCCAACTGCGACAACCGCGAGTAACGCCCCCAGGTGCAACCTGGTGGCGTCGAGGAGTATCGGCATGGTGCCGGCGTCGGGAAAGAGGCGGGATTCCGGGAAATTGAAGCCATCGGGATCGCGCCAGGGGCCGTGGACCAGTGCACTTAGGAGAAGCGTGGCCACATAGGTCAGCATCAGGCTGGTCAGGATCTCGTTGACATTGAAGCGGGTCTTCAGAAAGGCGGGAATCGCCGCCCAAAGCGCGCCGCCGAGGATGCCCATCATCAGCATCGCTGGGAGAAGCAGCAGGCTTTCGCTCTCGTGGAGCCAGATCGCCAGCCCGCCACCGAACAGCGCGCCAAGCGTCAGCTGGCCCTCGGCACCGATATTCCAGACGCCGGCACGGAAGCCGATCGACAAGCCGACGCCGATCAGCACCAGCGGAGTCGCCTTCACCACCAGCTCGGCGATCCCGTAGCGGGAGGTGAGCGGCGAGATGAAGAAGTGATAGAGGGTTTCAAGCGGGTCGTAGCCCATGATCGCGAACAGCAGGAAGCCGGCGACCACCGTCGCCAGGACGGCAAACACCGGCGCCAGATAGCTCCAGGTCGCCGAAGGCTCTTCTCTAGGAACAAGTGCGATCATGACACCGGCTGCTTTGTCGCCAAGTCAACGCCGGTCGCCGTCCGGCCCGACCCGGCCATGAGGAGGCCGATCTGTTCGGCGGTAGCGTCTGCTGTGGGAAAGGCCTCGGACAGGTGACCGAGATGGAGCACCGCGAGGCGATCGGTGATCGCCAGCAGCTCGTCCAGATCCTGGGAGATCACCAGGACGGCGGCACCACTCTCGGCGAGGTCAAAGAGGGCCTGGTGAATGCGCGCTGCAGCGCCGGCGTCGACGCCCCAGGTCGGTTGGGCGGCGACCAGCACGTTCGGGCTTTGCTCAATTTCGCGGCCGATGATGAACTTCTGCAGATTGCCGCCGGAGAGGGAGCGCGCTTCCGCTTCGGTTCCGGAGGTGCGCACATCGAAACGCTCGATCACCCCGGTGGCGAATGCCTGAGTCGATCCGTTGCGGATCGTGCCGGCAACACCGATCAGCTGCTTCGGTCCGAAGCCGCTCAGGAGCGCGTTCTCCGTGAGGCTCATGCCGGGGACAGCGCCATGGCCAAGACGCTCTTCGGGGAGGAAAGCGAGACCTTGAGCCCTCCGCCAAAGTGGCCCCTTGTCACCCGCCGGCCGGCCATCGATGCGGATGGCCTCGGCGTTGTCGATCGGGACTTCGCCCGAGAGCGCTTCCTGCAGCTCGACCTGGCCATTGCCGGCCACACCGGCGATGCCGAGAATTTCGCCGGACCGAAGAGAAAAACCGATGTCGACAAGGTCGACACCAAACGGCTCCGGCGACAGCAGCGACAGCCCCTCGACCTCAAGCCGAACGTCACCCGGCTTAGGCACTGCGCGCGGCGAGGGCCGGGCGAGTTCTGTACCGATCATCATGCCGGCGAGGCTGGCGGCGGTCTCCTCACGCGGATCGCAGGATGCAACCACCTTACCTTGGCGAAGCACGGTCGCGCACTCGCATAGCGCTCGGATCTCGTCGAGTTTGTGACTGATATAGAGGATGGAGCAGCCCTCCGCGGCGAGCCGCCGAAGCGTCTCGAACAGCGTCTGAGCCTCTTGCGGGGTCAGCACCGAGGTCGGCTCGTCCATGATCAGCAGCTTCGGGTTCTGCAAAAGGCAGCGCAGGATCTCGATGCGCTGACGCTCGCCGACGGAGAGATCGTGGACATCGCGGTCGAGATCGAGTGGCAGTCCGTAGGCGGCGGCGACCTCGTCGATACGCGCGGCAAGCGCCCCGAGATCGCGCTCATCGGGGAGACCGAGCGCGATGTTCTCAAGGACGGTCAGGGCCTCGAACAGCGAGAAATGCTGAAACACCATGCCGATGCCGAGTTTCCGCGCGGCGTTCGGGTCCCTGATGGTAACTGGCTGGCCTTCCCAGCGGATCTTGCCTTCATCCGCCGCGAGCACGCCATAGATGATCTTTACCAGCGTGCTTTTGCCGGCGCCATTCTCGCCGAGCAGCGCGTGAATTTCGCCCGGCTTCACCTCGAGATCGACGGCATCGTTCGCGAGGCAGCCCGGAAAGCGCTTGGTGATCCCGGAAAGGATCAGACGAGAGGTCGAGGCGACACCCATGGCAGGACGGCATGATTCCCTTGGAGGGGATGGACAGAGGTCATCATGCCGTCCGTCCGGCGAGCTGTCACCTATTCACAACCCTGTCCCGTAATGGGCCGCAAGACGGCCGGTACAGGCTTAGCCTCCGGAGAGAATGGCGATCGCGTCCTCGCTAGAGCCGGGCGCCTTTTGCTTTTCGGGCGCGCCGCCGGACCGGGTGATGAATTCACTAAAGATCATCGCCGGCAGGCCGCCGCCGCTGACCTCCTGCATCGGCGTGCCATCGTCATTGCCGACCCAGACCCCGACCACGAGATCCTGCGTGAAACCGACGAACCAGGCATCACGATAATCGGAGCTGGTACCGGTTTTGCCGGCAACGAAGCCCGGCATCTGCGCGCGCCAGCCGGTGCCTTCGATCAGGGTATCCTCAAGCATGGCGGTCATTGCCTCGACCGCATCGGCCGACAGCACCCGTTCGTCGATCACCGAGCGCTGGTAGAGACCGACGCGATCGGCGCCGGCAATGCTGTTGATGCCTTCCGGCCAGACCATGACGCCGCCATTGGCGACGGTGGCATAGGCGGACGTCAACTCGAGAAGCGTCACTTCGGCGCTGCCCAGCGCCAAGCTCGGATGGCCGTGCAGCTTGGTGGTAATGCCGAGCTGACGGGCTTTTTGCGCGATTTTTTCGCGGCCGATATGTTCGGCAAGGCGCACGGCGGCCGTGTTGACCGAATGGGTAAAGGCGTGAGCGATGCTGACCCGTTTGGGATAGGCATCATCGGCATTGCGTGGTCGCCAGCCATCGACATCGATCGGCTGGGCGGATATGCGGTTTTCCGGCAGGATCGCCTCGTCGAGCGCAGCCAGATAGAGGAATAGCTTGAAGGCCGATCCGGGCTGGCGTTTGGCGTCGACGGCGCGGTTGAACTGGCTGTCGCCGTAGCCGCGTCCGCCGAGCATCGCCTTGATCCGGCCGTCGGGGGTCATCGCGATCAAAGCGAGCTGCGTCGCGCGGGCCTTGCCCGCATGCCGCTCGAAGACGGACTCGGCGGCCTGCTCGGCATGGTGCTGCAAGGTGCGATCGAAAGTGGTCTGAACGATCAGCTTGGGATGAAGCGCGCTGGCATACAGTCGACTTTCGGCGGCGACCCAATCGGTAAAATAGCCGTCATTGCGGCTGGCCTGCCCTGACGAGGCCAATGACGCCGGCCTTGCGATCGCCTGGGAGGCCTGATCCCGGCTGATAACGCCCTGATCCGCCATGCGTCCGAGGACGACATTGGCGCGGGCGCGGGCACGCTCAAGCTTTCGGGTCGGCGCGAAATGGGAAGGCGCCTTGATCAAACCCGCCAGCATTGCTGATTCGGCAAGATCGATGTCGCTCGCCGGCTTGCCGAAATAATGCCTTGCCGCGGCATCGACGCCATAGGCGCCGGCGCCGAGATAGACCTTGTTCAGATAGGCCTCCAGGATCTGATCCTTGGTCAGACGCCATTCCAGGGTCAGGGCATAGATCGCCTCTTTGACCTTGCGCGTGTAGCTGCGCTCCGGACCGACAAAGGCGAGTTTCGCCAGCTGCTGCGTGATCGTGCTGCCGCCCTGGACCACGTCGAGCGCCATGGCGTTTTTCAGCATCGCGCGCATGATGCCGATCGGATCGATGCCGGGATGATGATAAAATCGATGATCTTCGATCGCGATCGCAGCGGCAGGCAGCCAGGCCGACATCTCGTCGAGCTCGACATAGTCTCCCCGGCCATCGCCAATCCTGGCCATCACCAGTCCCTGGTCGTCGAGAAGCGTGACGGTGGACCGTGCGGCGCCGGCGCGCAGCTCGCGGGCCGCCTCGAAATCCAGGCTGTTCAGCCAGAGATAACCGAGCCCGAGAAGCAGTACGGCAAGGGGTGCCGTGATCAGCCAATGGGCTGCAGGCCTCGATGGCGTCCGACCCGTCAGGGTGTCTTGTGCGCGACCCCTGGGCAAGCCGGCCATGCTGAGCAGCGACGCGGCCCACGCGCGCAGACGCGTCTGTCTCTCCGGTCTATGTTTTGGTGTCCACGACCTCAAGGTTGATCACCCCGCCATTGATCACCACTTTGCCCCGATCCTCGAAATTGACCGTGATACGGTCTCCGACCACCGATTGGACATGACCGATACCCCAGCCAGGCTCCGTCGGGTGGCGAACCCTGGCTCCGGGAACGACATGCG
>JBCCIN010000200.1:0-9437 GCA_039028235.1 Pseudomonadota bacterium | reverse complement strand
TGGATAATACGAATCGACAATTATGGACCCTTGAGGAAAATGCAGCTCCACGATCCAAAATGGTCGAGGAAATCCAGGGACTGGATGGACGGAGCCAACAACAAAGGAAACAATAGGTTTGCACCATGCAAGAGGAACTCCAACGGTCAGCAAAGGCCAAATCCTCTCGGCCGAGGCCATCGTTTTCGATCTGTCGTTCTTCTGATTTCCGGCGATCGTTGACGCCGGCCGATGGTTGGCGGGGTGAGACGCAATTTGCTCTCACATTCAGTGGGTTGGCAGCGTCCACTCTCCATTGATTGGGCCGCCGAAAAGAAAGCGCAATTCTACTTTAAAGCGACGACAATTCTATCGATCGACCGATCAGCCGTCCGCCGGTGGCCTGAGTTCAACCAGGCCGCTTTGCACGAACCATTGTGCGGCAACAGTCGCACCGATCGCGAGGACCGTGGTGATCAGGATCTTGATCAGAAGGCGCGGCTTGGCGGGCGCGCTGGCCGCATGACCCTCGCCGACCTCTTCGGGCGGTGCGGCGCCGAAAGGGAGGACCATGAACAGGATCAGCCACCAGATGACCAGGAACGTGATGGCTGTGGTGAACAGGTTCATCGAGCCTGGATCAAGCCTGCTCGAGCTCGACCAGGGTGCCGCTGAAGTCCTTGGGATGAAGGAACAGCACAGGCTTACCATGGGCGCCGATCTTGGGCTCGCCGTCGCCCAGGACGCGTGCGCCGCCTGCGGTCAGGCGGTCACGGGCAGCGATGATGTCATCGACCTCGTAGCAGAGGTGATGGATGCCACCCGATTGATTTTTCTCGAGAAATCCATGAATCGGCGAGTCATCGCCGAGGGGATGCAGGAGCTCGATCTTGGTGTTGGGAAGCTCGATGAAGACGGTGGTAACGCCATGCTCGACCTGGTCGACGGCCTCGGAAACGCTGGCACCCAGCGTGTCCCGATATTGCGCCGTCGCCTGCTCCAGATCAGGGACGGCGATGGCCACGTGGTTCAGACGACCGATCATGTCGATGCTCCTCAATCAGGATGCGGATGACGTCTCTTGGCTGACGATCCCTTCCAGAGCACGGGGGTCCAGCCTCGTGATTTGCACCTCGATAATCGGACGCTTCTGACGCATCAAGCTGCAGGATCGCCGCACCGCCGCACGCACGGTGTCACGGATGCGTGCATCATCGAGCGCATCGTCGTCAGGCAGGTCCTCGATGGCATTTTCGACCTCGGCGAGCACGCTGCCGGCGAAGCCGTCGTCGCGATCCAGGTCGACGGCACCGAAGGATGAAAGCTTCGGCGAGGCGAGCAGGCTGCCGACCTGATCGAGCACGACACCGACCAGAATGGTGCCATGAGCCATGAGACGGCGGCGGGTGCGAAAGAGGTCATCGCCGGCATCGATCAGCTCGTCGTTCTCGAGCACCATGCGTCCGACCGGCACTTCGTCGATCACGCCGGGCTCGCCTGGGGCCAGGCGGATCATGTCACCGTTCCTGACATCCATCGCCGTGCCGACGCCAAGATGTCTGGCAAAGGCGGCATGTTCATGCAGATGGCGCGCCTCGCCATGGACGGGGACGGCGATCTTGGGGCGGATCCAGCGATACATCTGCTCGATCTCATCCCGGCAGGGGTGTCCGGTGACGTGGACGAAGTGGTCCTGCTCGGTGATCACCTCGATCCCGTGGCCGACCAGCGTATTGTGCAGATTGTAGAGGGTGCGCTCATTGCCGGGGATGATCTTGGACGAGAAGATCACCGTATCGCCCGGCTCCAGCTTGACCGCGGGATGCTGGCCGAAGCCGATCCGTGCCATGGCCGCCCTCGACTCGCCCTGACAGCCTGTGGCCAGCCAGAGCACCTTGTCGCGCGGCAGCTGGGCCGCCTCCTTCTCACCGACCAATGGCGGCAGGTCCTTGAGATAGCCGACTTCGGCAGCGACCTGGAGCATGCGCTTCATCGAGCGACCGACAGCGCAAACCTGGCGCCCTGTCGCTGCACCCACTTTGATCGCAGTCTCCAGGCGAGCGACGTTGGAGGCGAAGGTGGTGATCACCACACGATGCGGCAGCTTCGCGACCAGCTCCATCAGGCTGTCGCGCACCTCTGCCTCGGAACCTGAGGTGCCCGGAGTGAGGACATTGGTGCTGTCCGCGACCAGGGCGAGAACACCGTCCTTGCCGAACGCCTCCAGATCGTCGGCAGCCGTTGTCTCGCCGAGAAGCGGCGCCGGATCGAGCTTCCAGTCGCCCGTATGCAGCACATTGCCGAGCGGTGTTCTGACCGCAAGTGCATTGGCTTCGGGGATAGAGTGGGTCATGTGGATCAGGCGGCAGTCGAATGGCCCGATCTCGAAAGCCTCGCCAGGCGCCACGACGCGGATCGGCACGTCGCTCGGCTTTAACGGAGACTCCTCCAGCTTCTTCTGCAGAAGGCTCGCGGTAAAGGCCGTACAGTAGACCGGGCAGCGCAGGCGATCCCAGAGATAGGGCACAGCGCCGAAGTGGTCCTCATGGGCATGGGTGAGCACCAGCCCCTTCAGCTCATGGCTGCGCTCTTCGATGAAACGGGTCTCGGGGAGAATGATGTCGGCGCCCGGCAGGTACTCATCCGCGAAGGTGATGCCGAGATCGACCATCATCCACTGGTCGTCCATGCCGTAGAGATTGAGATTGAGACCGATCTCCCCGGCCCCGCCCAACGGCACGAAATACAACTCCTGATCCATTAACTACCCATTTCTTAGCGATTCAACAGGTCTTTCAACGATTCGACGGCATCGGCTTGTCGGCATAGAACAGCTCGACCAGTCCGGCCATGGTCAAATCCCGATCGAAATGTTCGATCTGGTCGGTGGCATCGGCGAACAGCCCACCCAGACCACCCGTGGCCACGACGGTCATATCCGCGCCGAATTCCTCCCGAATACGTCGGACCATGCCCTCGATCATGCTGACATAACCCCAGTAGACACCGGATTGCATCGCGCCGATGGTCGAGCTGCCGATGACTTTGTCGGGACGCTCGACGGCGATACGCGGCAGTTTGGCTGCAGCTCGATGCAGGGCTTCGAGGGACAGGTTGATGCCGGTGGCAATCACGCCGCCACAATATCTACCATCGCCGTCCACGATATCGAAAGTGGTTGCGGTGCCGAAATCGATGACAATCAGCGGTCCGCGATAGCGGCTGTGGGCGGCGACGGCATTGACCAGACGATCGGCGCCAACCTCGCGGGGATTGTCGATTGCGATCTCGATCGTGACGCCCAGATTCTCGCCAACGATCTTCGGACTGCAGCCGAACAGCCCCTTGCACATGAGCTTGAGTGCCAGGAGAGCTTGCGGGACCACCGAGGAGATGACGGCTTTCTTGATCGTCCGATGATCGATGTCGCCGAGTATCAGGAGCTGGGTGAGCGCCGCGGCATATTCATCGCCGGTGCGGTCTCTCACCGTCGATATGCGCCACTGGCCGAGCGGGGCTTTGGCTCGGTAGACAGCAAAGACCGTGTTGGTGTTGCCGACGTCGATGGCGAGGAGGAGTTGTTCGGTCATGAATTATCAGTGATCGGCGAAGACCACGTCGCCTGCCAGCAGTTCGCGCCGGGTGCCGTCGGCACGCTCGATCAGCAGAGCGCCTGCCTCGGTGAGATCGACGAAACGGCCATCGACATCTTCTCGATCGAGGCGAAGACGGATCGAACCACCCAAACCATAGCTCCTGGCAACCCACGTTCGTCGGACCTCAGCAAACCCGTCCCGCTGCCATCGGTCAAGCCAGCTTGTGAGCGCCGCCGCATAGTCGGCAAGCCAAGCGGCGGGCGGGCGCCCAGAAAACCCCTTCGCCTCGAGCGAGGTGACAGCATAGCCGACGTCGGCGGGCGCCCAGACGAGATTGACGCCGACACCGAGAATGACATGGGTGAGATGCCCCATCTTGTCGCCCGCACTCTCGAGCAAAATGCCCGCGACCTTGGCGCCGTCGATCAGGATGTCATTCGGCCATTTCAGCCTGACCACGGACTCCGCAGGGCACTCCGCGATCAGGACATCGGCGAGTGCCACGCCAGCGAGCAAGGAGAGCTGAGCGGCATCCTTCAGCGAACAATCCGGACGTAGGAGGACCGAGGCGTGCAGATTGCCGGGTTCGGAATGCCAGCGGCGGCCCAGGCGTCCCCGGCCTGTGGTCTGCCGGTCCGCGAGCACAATCGTGCCGGACGATGCCCCGGCGTCGGCGAGCTTCGCCGCCTCGTCGTTGGTGCTGCCGACGGTCTCGACGTGATGCAAGGTGAAGCCATCAGGCAAGCTGCCCACGATATCACGACCCGATGTCAGGCAGGTCGCCGTCACGAGAACAGCGCGAGGGCTGCCCGCTCGGCATGGGCGAGAAGCAGGCTCGGCTGCAGGCAAAAGGCGAGATTGAAGATCGCCGCGACGCCGAGAACAATGCCGTATTCGCTGCCGATCGAGCGATCAAGCGGATCGAGCGTTTCGTCGAAATACATGATCTTGACGATGCGCAGATAATAATAAGCGCCGACCACACTTGCGAGCACGCCGATAATGGCGAGCGGGGTCAGGCCGGCATCAACAGCGGCCATGAACACGTAGAACTTACCGAAGAAGCCGGCGAGCGGCGGGATGCCGGCGAGCGAGAACATGAAAACGCCGATCGCGGCGGCGAACAGCGGCTGCTGCCTCGCGAGACCTGCCAGGTCGTCGATCGATTCGACCGGGGCGTCGTTGCGCCGAAGCGCAAGCAGGCAGGCAAAAGTGCCGAGCGTCATCACGATGTAGATCGCCATATAGACGAGGACGCTGTAGACACCCTGCTCGGTGCCGGCAGCGAGGCCCACAAGCGCGAAACCGATATGACCGATACCGCTATAGGCGAGCAGGCGCTTCAGGTTGGTCTGGCCGATCGCGGCGAAGGCGCCGAGCAGCATCGAGGCAATCGCGATGAAGACGACGATCTGCTGCCACTGGCTCGCCCAGTCCCCGAACGGCTGATAGAAGAGACGGATGGTGAGCGCCATCGCTGCCACCTTGGGGGCAGCGGCAAGGAAGGCAGTGACGGGGGTCGGCGCTCCCTCATAGACATCCGGCGTCCACATGTGGAAGGGTACGGCGGCGAGCTTGAAGGCCATGCCGGCAGCGACAAACACGAGGCCGATCACCACACCGATGCCGATTGTGCCCTCCCCAATTTTTTCCGGCGACAGGGCTTCGGCGAGGCCCGGGAAAGACAGCGTGCCGGTGAAGCCGTAGACCATCGAGCAGCCGTAAAGGAGGATGCCCGAGGCAAGTGCGCCGAGGACGAAATATTTGAGCCCGGCCTCGGAAGCACGCAGCCGATCCCGGTGGAAGGCGGTCATGACGTAAAGCGGCAGGCTCTGCAGCTCAAGCGCGACATAGAGAGAGATCAGGCTGTTCGCCGAGATCATCATCAGCATGCCGACCGTCGCGAAGAGCGCGAGCACCGTATATTCGAAGCGGTTGACGCCTTCCTTCTGGAAGAAGCCGGGCGTCATCACGAGGCAGACCGCGACACCGAGCAACGCCAGCGCTTTCATGTAGGCGGCGAAGCCGTCCATGATGAAGAGGCCGCCGAAGGTTTCGATGGTCTCGCCATCCCTCATCAGCACGATGAACATGCCGATCACCAGCGCCATGGTCGCGAGCGAGGAGATGAGACGGTGGCTGTCCTGTTCCTCGTCTTTGAACGCGCCGAGCATGAGAAGAGCCATGGCGACACAGATCAGAAAGATCTCGGTCATGGCGGGCGCGAGGTCGAACATGTCGAGGCCGGTCATGTCAGCGTTCCACCGGCTGGGTAGTGGCAAGCTCGGTTTCGGGAAGCCCCCCCGCCTGGGTCAGCAGGTGATCGACCGAAGCGGCCATCGGATCCAGAAAGAGCGAGGGATAGATGCCCATCAAGATGACCAGAATGATCAAGGGCGCGAAGCTCGCGATCTCGTGGGGGCGGAGGTCGCGGATCATCAGGAGGTGCTCTTTTTCGAGCTTGCCGAAGACGACCCTGCGATAGAGCCAGAGCATATAGGCGGCACCCAGGACCATGCCGGTCGCGGCGAAGAGGGCCACCCACTGGTTCACCTGGAAGACACCGATCAGCACGAGAATCTCGCCGACGAAACCGGACGTGCCAGGAAGGCCGACCGAGGCGAGCATGAAGACCATGAAGACGAGCGCGTAATAGGGCATGCGCTCCACCAGGCCGCCGTAGAAGTCGATATCCCGGCTGTGCAGGCGGTCATAGACCACGCCGACGCACATGAAGAGGGCAGCGGAGACCAGGCCATGGCTCAGCATCTGGATGATGCTGCCCTGAATGCCGAGCGGGTTGAGCGTGAAGATGCCGATGGTGACGATGCCCATATGGGCGACCGATGAATAGGCGATCAGCTTCTTCATGTCGGTCTGCATCAGGGCGACAAGCGAGGTATAGATCACCGCGACGATCGAAAGGGTGTAGATCAGCGGCGTAAAGTAGATACTCGCCTCCGGCAGCATGGGGAGCGAGAAGCGGAGAAAACCGTAGCCGCCGAGCTTCAGAAGCACGCCCGCCAGGACGACCGAGCCTGCCGTCGGCGCCTCGACATGGGCATCCGGCAGCCAGGTGTGGAATGGCCACATCGGGACCTTGACCGCAAAGGACGCGAACATGGCGAGCCAGAGCCATTTCTGCAGCCCCGGATCGAAGGTCGCGGTCATCAGGGTCGGGATGTCGGTGGTACCCTCCTGCAGATACATCACCAGGATCGCGACCAGAAACAGGACCGAACCCAGCAGCGTGTACAAGAAAAACTTGAAGGCCGAGTAGATGCGATTCGGGCCGCCCCAGACACCGATGATCAGGAACATCGGGATCAGGATGCCTTCGAAGAAGATATAAAAGAGCACGAAGTCGAGCGCGCAAAACACGCCGACCATGAAGGTCTCCATCACCAGGAAGGCGACCATGTACTCTTTCACACGGGTCTGCACCGATTCCCAGGAGACACCGATGCAGACCAGCGTGGTGAGCGTCGACAAGAGGATCAGGAACAGGGAAATCCCGTCGACGCCGACATGGTAGTTGATGTTGAGGCCGGCCAGCCACTCGCTCTTCTCGACCAGCTGGAAGTCAGAGCGCGAGCTGTCGAAGTTGCCCCAGATCATCAGGGACAGAAGGAAGGTGATACCAGCCGTCCAGAGCGCCACGGCCTTGGCGTTCTGGTTGACCACCTCTTCCTCGCCACGGATCAAGAGGATGAACCCCGCACCCGCAAGCGGCAGGAAAATCACCAGCGAAAGCAACGGCCAATCACTCATGAGGGCGCGGCCCTCGGCGTTGACTTGCCTTTAACGGCCAGCCTGTCCGCGTTTCTCTTCTTCATCGTCTCGTCACCGATGAGGGTATGGAATATGCTGGTCATGGCGTCAGGCCTGGAACAGATACCAGGTGATCAGGGCGGCGACCCCGATCAGCATGGCGAAGGCGTAGTGGTAGACATAGCCGGTCTGCAGCATGGTGGCGCGGCGCGCGACGCTGAGCGCAGTGGCGGCGACGCCGTTCGGGCCGAAAGCGTCGATGATGCCGATGTCCCCGCTCCGCCAGAGGGCGGTGCCGGCGCGCTTGGCCGGGTTGACGAACAGGAAGTCGTAGAGCTCGTCGACATACCATTTGTTCAAAAGCAACTGGTAGACACCCTGCGCCTTCGCCGCCAGTTCGCGCGGCAGCACCGGGTTCATGATGTAGAAGACGTAAGCGAGCGCGATGCCAACAACGCCGGCGAGGATCGGCAGGATCTTGATGAAGAGGCCGACATGATGGGCTTCTTCGATGATGTTCGGCTGTTGCACCATGGCGATCGAGCCGCCCCAGAACGCCATGTCCTCGCTCACCATCGGCAGGCCGAGGAGGCCGGCGAAGACGGCGCCGACGGCAAGCAGCATAAGCGGGACGGTCATCACATAAGGGCTCTCATGCACGTGGCTCATCACCTCTTCGCTCGCACGCGGCGTACCGTGGAAGGTCATGAACAGCAGGCGCCAGGAGTAGAAGGCGGTGAGCACGGCCGCTGCGATACCGAGCCAGAACGCGTAGCCGGCGAACGGTCCGTCGGAGGCCCAGGCGACTTCGAGGACCAGATCCTTGGAAAAGAAGCCCGCGAAGATCGGCATGCCGGCAAGAGCGAGCGAACCGATCCACATCATGGCATAGGTGATCGGGATCTTCCGCCAGATGCCGCCCATGTTGCGCATGTCCTGCTCGTCCGACATGGCGTGGATGACGGAGCCTGCAGACAGGAACAGGAGGGCCTTGAAGAAGGCGTGGGTATAGAGGTGGAAGATGCCCACAGAGTAGGCGCCGACGCCGCAGGCGAAGAACATATAGCCGAGCTGCGAACAGGTCGAATAGGCGATGACGCGCTTGATGTCGTTCTGCACGAGCCCGATGGTCGCCGCGAAGAACGCGGTGCTGGCGCCGATGAAGGTGACGAAGCCGAGAGTCCAGGGGGCATATTCGAACAGCGGCGAGCAGCGGGCCACGAGGAACACGCCGGCGGTCACCATGGTGGCGGCGTGGATCAGGGCGGAGACAGGGGTCGGGCCTTCCATCGCATCCGGAAGCCAGGTGTGCAAACCGAGCTGCGCGGACTTGCCCATGGCGCCGATGAACAGGAGGAAGGTCACCAACGTGAGCGCATGCACCTCGGTACCGAACATCACGATGCTGTACTCGGCGAACTCGGCGGCGCGGGCGAAAACCACGTCGAACTCGACCGAGTCGAAGACGAGATAGACACCGGCGATGCCAAGGGCGAAGCCGACGTCGCCGACGCGGTTCACCAGGAACGCCTTGATCGCGGCGGCGCAGGCGGACGGCTTGGTGAACCAGAACCCGATCAGCAGATAGGAGACGAGGCCAACGCCTTCCCAGCCGAAGAACAGCTGCAGGAAGTTGTCGGCGGTCACCAGCATCAGCATGAAGAAGGTGAAGAGCGAGAGATAGCTCATGAACCGCGGGATATGCGGGTCATGGGACATGTAGCCGATCGAATAGATGTGGATGAGCGTCGAGACGGTCGACACCACGAACATCATGATGGCGGAGAGCGGATCGACCCGGATGGTCCAGTCCACCTCGAAGGTGCCTGATTGAATCCAGGTCAAGAGGTCGACCTTGTAACCCTCGGTGCCGACCACGGAGAACAGCACGATCCAGGCGCAGATGGCGGAGATGACCATGCCGGCGCAGGCGACCAGCTGGCTTGCCCGATCACCGATAAAACGGCCGAAGAGCCCAGCAATGATCGCGCCGATCAGGGGAGAAAAAACGATGAGGCCGGCGGTCATGGCTCAGCCCTTCATGAGGTTGATGTCGTCAACCTCGATGCTGCCGCGATTGCGGAAATAGAC
>JBCCIN010000199.1:0-9456 GCA_039028235.1 Pseudomonadota bacterium | reverse complement strand
CCGCGCCGCCGCCGTGGGTAATCAAATCCAGACCGGAACGGTCTTTATGAACCGCTGCGATTACCTCGATCCCGCACTTTGCTGGACCGGCTGCAAGGATACCGGCAAGGGCGGCGCCCTGTCGGTGATCGGCTATCACAATCTGACCCGCCCGAAATCCTACCACCTCAAGAAGGCTTGAGCGCGCCTGAGGACACGAAGATGACATCAGCCAATTGGAGCTTTCCGACGTCCATCCGCTTCGGCGCCGGCCGCATCGCCGAGCTGTCTGACGCTTGCAAGGCTGCTGGCATGTCGCGGCCTTTGCTGGTCACCGATCGGGTGATCGTCAACCTCGCCATGTTCAACAACGCGTTGGACCATCTGAGCGATGGCCTGGAAAAGCCGACGATCTTTACCGATGTCGATTCAAATCCGACGGATCTCAATCTCGACGCAGGCGTCGAAGCCTTCGAAGCCGGCGACCATGACGGCGTGATCGCGTTCGGCGGTGGCTCGGCGCTCGACCTCGGCAAGCTGATCGCCTTTCAAGCCGGACAAACACGTCCCGTCTGGGACTTCGAGGACATTGGCGACTGGTGGACGCGCGCGGATGCCGATGCGATCAAGCCAATCATTGCCGTTCCGACCACGGCGGGAACGGGTTCGGAGGTGGGCAGGGCGAGCGTGCTTACCAACACGGCGGAAAAGGTGAAGAAGGTCATCTTCCATCCGAAGATCCTGCCCCACACGGTGATCGCCGATCCCGAGCTGACCGTGGGCATGCCGCCGCAGATCACCGCCGGCACCGGCATGGACGCACTCGCCCATTGCCTCGAAGCCTACTGCGCCCCGCCCTATCACCCGATGTGCGAGGGCATCGCAATCGAGGGCATGCGGCTCGTCATGGACAATCTGCCTGTCGTCTATGAGTACGGCGGCGATATCGAGGCGCGGGGCCATATGATGAGCGCTGCCGCCATGGGGGCAACCGCCTTCCAAAAGGGCCTCGGCGCCATCCACGCTCTCTCTCACCCCGTCGGGGCGATCTTCAACACCCATCACGGCATGACCAACGCCGTCGTCATGCCCGCGGTGCTGACTTTCAATCGCCCTGCGATCGAACCCAAGATCGAGCGCCTCGCCGCCTTTCTCGGCATCGACGGCGGCTTCGGCGGCTTTTTTGACACGATCCTTGGCCTTCGGGAGCAGCTCGGTGTGCCGGAGAAGCTCGGCGCACTAGGTGTCACCACCGATCGGATCGAGGTTATGGCAACAATGGCGCCGAAGGACCCGACGGCAGGCGGCAACCCGGTGGAACTGACGGAAGAGGCTGCTGCCCGGTTATTCGCGGATGTGATCTGATTCGGGGATCGTGCTCTTCCACGATGACGTTAACAAGATTGCTTAACACTCTGTTAAGCATAGAAAAAACATACCTTGAGGCGTTTTCCCGATAAATTTCAGAAAATCTCAATCCTTTCCTGAAATAATCCGACCGACGATCCCAAGAACATGGAGATGTGCCATGCGTTGGATGATCCTGGTGTCGGCTCTCGCCCTGTCGGCCTGTGGCGTGCAGAAGGAGGCGAGTTCGCCCTATCTCTCCCTGGTCGAAACCGACGATCTCGGCCCGAGCAGTGATGCCGTCTTCGAGCAGGTCGAGGATCACGCCCGCTGCGCTGGCTTTCATCGAGCCTCGGCCGAGCTTGCGGCCGGCACCCAGACTAAGGTCGCCTTTTATCAGGCGGTCGCCGAGGATGCCGAAACCGCAGCGATTCAGCTCGCCAGCGCCAAGATTTCCAAAGACCTTGCCGCCGATATGGTCGACCAGATGGCCAAGACCCACGCCGCGCGCTGGTCCTATCTGATCGCCACGGACTCGTCATCCGACGCCGTCCGGCAGCAGGCGACCACCTGCTTCGACATGGCCAATGAGCAGGAGGCCATCATCCGCGACGTGGTCAAGGCGAAATACGGTTTCAGTCGTTAGGTGCCGCGCCGGCTCCGCTACTTGAGTCCAGCGAGTGTTCGGACGGTCTCCAAGATCGCCGTCCAGTCGTCCCGGCCGCGGCCCTGCACCTGGGCGTTTGCGTAGATTTGACGTGCTGCGGCACCCATCGGGATCGGCGTCTCGAGGGCGGCGGCGTAGTCGAGGGCGAGGCCCATGTCCTTGTGGGCGAGGTCGACCATGAAGCCCGGCGTGACGTCGCCTTTCAGCACCTTGGCCGGGTAGGTGGTCGCGAGATGGCCTTGCCCTGCTGTGGTGCCCACCATCACCTCGATCGCCAGATCACGGTCCAGCCCGCTTTTTTCGGCCAGCGCCAGCGCCTCGGCGGTGACCACATTGCAGGCGATCGACATGTAGTTGTTGATCAGCTTCACGCGGGCGCCTGAGCCGACCGGCCCGCAATGGATGATGGTATCGCCCATGCAGTCGAGTACCGGGCGTGCGGCCTCGACATCCTCCGGCTCGCCACCGGCCATGATCAGAAGCTTGCCGTCCTCGGCATGCTTTGACGTCCGCCCCACAGGCGCATCAACCATCCTTCGTCCCGCAGCGGCGAGCTTCGCCGCGATCTCGTCCGTCACCGTCGGCAGGATGGTGCTCATGTCGATCAGCAGAGTGCTGGTCCCCATACCCTCGGCAGCACCGTTCTCGCCGAACACCGCCTCCATTACATGGTCGCCGTTGGGCAGCATGGTGATTACCGCATCCGCACCGTCAGCGGCCGCTCTCGCGCTGTCCGCAACCGACCCGCCGTCCTGTCGAATCGTCTGCAAGGCGTCGGGGTTGAGGTCGAAGGCGGTGACCTCATACCCGCCCTTGATCACATTCCGTGCCATCGGCAGTCCCATTACGCCGGTGCCGACAAAGCCGATTTTTTTCATGTTGCTTCCCTGTTTTTGGCGGCTGCATTCAGCCAGGCCGCGATATCCCTAAGCATCACTCGACGTTAAAGTTTTTGCATTGGCCACACTACCCACGGCATATAGTTCAGGCGACGAATAATGTCGCTGCCGACGCCGCCAGCTCCTCGATCCTGCTCCAGTCGCCGGACGCGATTGCGTCCTTCGGAACCACCCAGGACCCGCCAACGCAAAGCACGTTTTGCAGATCGAGATAAGTCTTGGCATTGTCCGGCCCGATGCCGCCCGTCGGGCAGAATTTGGCATCCGGCAGGGGGGAGGCGAGGGACTTTAAGAACGTTGCTCCGCCTGCCGATTCCGCTGGAAAAAACTTTTGGCGGTTATGGCCGCGATCGAGAAGTTGCATCACCTCCGAGGCTGTCGCGGCTCCGGGAAGGAGCGGGCAGGGCGAGCCTGTCGCGGCATCGAGCAGGGCCTGCGTGAAGCCGGGGGAGACGGCGAAGTGGCAGCCGAGTGCCGCGACTGCCTCCAGCTGTCTCGGCGTGAGAACGGTGCCAGCACCGACGATGGCGCCGTCGACCTCGGCCTGGACGGCCTTGATGGCGTCCATGGCGGTAGGGGTGCGAAGGGTGATCTCCAGGACGTTCAGCCCGCCTTTGACCAGGGCGTGGGCTAGCGGAACGGCATGGTCGAGATCCTCGATCACGATCACGGGAATGACCGGCGCTGCGCGCATGATCTCATCAATGGATGTTTGGTGGAGGGTCATCTCAGACTCCTAGGAAACTTACGGCGGAAGCGCCCTCTTCGGCCGAGGTCACCTGGGAACGGAAATTGCCGAAAAGTTCGCGGCCGATGCCGCTTTGGTAGCCGGTGAGGTCGGAAGTCACCGAGTCCCGCCTCGCCCAATCGTCTGCTTCCACCAGGACATCGAGCGTTCCCGTGGTCGCATCCAGGCGCATCGGATCGCCGTTCCGCAATTTATTCAGCGGACCGCCGTCCGCAGCCTCGGGAGTGACGTGGATGGCGGCGGGGACCTTGCCTGAGGCGCCGGACATCCGGCCGTCGGTAACCAGCGCCACCCTGAAGCCCTTGTCCTGCAAAACGCCGAGTGGCGGGGTGAGCTTGTGGAGTTCGGGCATGCCGTTGGCTTTGGGACCCTGAAAGCGGACCACGGCGACGAAGTCCCGTTCCAGCTTGCCCGCCTTGAATGCGGCCTGCAGCTCGCTTTGATCCTCGAATAGCAGGGCGGGCGCTTCGATGACCCGATGCTCCGGCTTCACCGCCGACACCTTGATGACGGCGCGGCCGAGATTGCCGGACAGCAACTTGAGGCCTCCATCGTCGCTAAATGCCGCGGACATCGGGGCTACAATCGTTGTGTCGAGGCTTTCGTTTGGTCCGTCCCGGTAGACAATCTCATCGCCCTCCAGCTTCGGCTCCCTCGTATAGGCTTCGAGACCGTCTCGATGGGCGGTCTTGACGTCGTCGTGCATGAGACCGGCGTCGAGGAGCTGACGGATGACGAAGGCGAGGCCGCCCGCGGCCTGAAAATGGTTCACGTCGGCGAGGCCGTTTGGGTAGACGCGGCAGAGCAGCGGAACGATGTCCGAGAGCTCGGAGAAGTCATCCCAGGTGAGCTGAATGCCTGCGGCCTTGGCCATGGCGATCAGATGGATGGTGTGATTGGTCGAGCCGCCCGTGGCATGAAGGCCGATCATGGCGTTGGCGAAGGTCTTCTCGGACAAGACCTCGCCCGCTGGCGTGTAGTCATTGCCGAGCGCGGTGATCTCGGTGGCCCGCTTGGCCGCTGCTTTGGTCAATGCCGCTCGCATCGGGCTGCCAGGGTTGACGAAGGCGGCGCCGGGCAGGTGCAGGCCCATGATCTCCATCAGCATCTGATTGGAATTGGCGGTGCCGTAGAAAGTGCAGGTGCCGGGGCTGTGATAGGACTGGCTTTCAGCCTGAAGAAGCTTGGCGCGGTCGCATTTGCCTTCCGCATAGAGCTGACGGACCCTGGCTTTCTCGCTGTTGGAAAGTCCGGAGGTCATTGGCCCTGCCGGAATGAAGATCGCCGGCAGATGGCCAAAACTCGCCGCCGCCATGACCATGCCTGGCACGATCTTGTCGCAGACTCCCAAAAAAAGAGCGCCGTCGAACATGTCGTGGGAAAGGGCGACGGCCGAGGCTATGGCGATAACGTCCCGCGAGAACAGCGAAAGCTCCATGCCCGGCTGCCCTTGGGTAACGCCGTCGCACATCGCAGGCACGCCGCCTGCGAATTGCGCCACAGCACCCGCTTCGCGGCAGGCCTCCTTGATCAGGGCAGGATAAGTCTCAAGCGGCTGGTGGGCCGACAACATGTCGTTATAGGCGGAGACGATCGCGATGTTCGCCTTGGCCTCGCCAATGAGCGCGTCCTTATCGTGGGTGTCGCAGGCGGCAAATCCATGGGCGAGATTGCTGCAGGAGAGCGCCGTCCGCTTAGGCCCGCGCGACGCAGCCTCACGTATCATGGCAAGATAGGCGGAACGCGTCGTCGCGCTGCGTTCCGTAATCCGTTCCGTCACTTCGATCAGGCGTGCATGCATGCTGCTGCTCCGTCTGGAAAACGCTCATTCTGTGGTGGGACGTCGACAAGAAGACGACATGGCCCGTTCAGAGTCTCTGGCAAGTCGACCGCGGACCACACCCACCGCCTGCTAGATTTCGTACCAGGTGCGGCCGTCGCGTTCGATTAAGGCAATGGCGGCGCTTGGGCCCCAGGTGCTGGCGGTGTAGGGCTTGGGCGGTTCGCGCTGTTCCTGCCAGGCGGTGATCACCGGCTCGATCCAGGTCCAGGCGGCCTCGACTTCGTCCCGGCGCATGAACAGGGTGGGGTTGCCGCGCACGACGTCCATGAGCAGGCGCTCATAGGCGTCCCGGTAACGCACCTTGAACGTCTCAGCAAAGGAGAGATTGAGAGAGGCCGGGCGAAGACGCATGCCGCCGGGGCCGGGCTCCTTGACCATCAGGGACATTTCCATGCCCTCGTCCGGCTGAAGGCGTACGACAAGGCGATTGGCTTCGATATCGTCATCACGGACATTGAAGATCGAGTGAGGAATACACTTGAAATGCACCACGATTTCGGAGGTGCGTGCAGCCAGGCGTTTGCCGGTCCTGAGATAGAAGGGCACGCCGGACCAGCGCCAGTTCTCGATCTCGGCCTTGAGCGCGACGAAGGTCTCGGTACGGCTCTCGCCACCGTCGATCTCGTCGAGATAGCCGGGCACCGCCGCTCCGTTGCTTGCACCGGCGCGGTACTGGCCACGTACCGTCTTCTTGGCGACGTCGCCGTCCTTGATCGGCTTCAGTGCTCTAAGGACTTTCAGCTTCTCATCGCGGACCGCATCGGCGGCAAAAGCCGTCGGCGGCTCCATGGCGACAAGACAAAGCAGCTGGAGAAGGTGGTTCTGAACCATGTCGCGAAGTGCGCCCGAGCGGTCGTAGTACCCACCACGGCCTTCGACGCCGATGCTCTCGGCGACCGTAATCTGCACGTGATCGATCGCGGTCGCGTTCCAAAGAGGCTCGAACAGAGCATTGGCGAAGCGCAGAACCATCAGGTTCTGCACCGTCTCTTTGCCGAGATAATGATCGATCCGATAGATCTGCTCTTCGGCGAAAACCTTGCCGACCGCATCATTGATCTCCCTCGCCGAAGCGAGATCGCGGCCGATCGGCTTTTCCAGGACAACGCGGCAGGCGGGGGTGTTCATACCGTGCTCGCCGATCTTCTGACAAACCGCGCCGAACAGGCCCGGTGCCGTCGCCAGATAGAACACGCGAACGCGCTCCTCATAGCCATCGAGGCGCTCTGCAAGCTCAGCCCAGCCTGTGTCCTGCTTGGCGTCCAGGGTCACGTGATCGAGACGTCCCAGGAAGCGGGCGAGAGTGGCCTCGTCGATATGCTCTTCGGTGATGTGCTCGCGAAGAGCCGCCTCGATCTGCTCGCGATAGACCTCTTTGTCGATCTGGCTTCTGGAAATGCCAATGATGCGGCTCGCTTCTGGCAGCTGATCGTCACTGTCGCGATGATAGAGGGCCGGAAGCAGCTTGCGTCTGGCAAGGTCGCCAGTACCGCCGAAGACGATCAGATCGAACGTCTCGACGGGGATGATGATCGGACTCATTCATTAGTCTCCGAGGGGATGGGTCCGGCTTCAGCCACGGGCCAGGCTTTGGTCGACCTGATCACGGGTCGGCAACGAAGGTATGGCGCCTCGGGCGGTGGTGGTGATCGCGCCGACGGCGTTGGCGAAGCGGCAGAGTTCGGTGAGTGCGCCGTCGTCGTCGAGCACGGCTCCGTCGGTGACGATCCCGGAAAGCAGACCGGCTACGAAGCCGTCGCCCGCTCCTGTGGTGTCGACAACCTCGACCGCAAGGCTCGGCACCAGTTGCTGACCGCGTTCGGTGATCGCCATGCAGCCGTCTTTGCCGAGGCTGAGCACCACGAGACGAAGCCCGTCATGCCAGAGCTGCTTGCGGATGCCGTCCGGTGCCGTGCTGCCGGTAAGAAAATTCAGCTCATCGTCACTGAGTTTGACCACATCGGCTCGGGCTATGCCTTCGACGATACCGTCCCTGGCTTCGGTGGCGCTGTCCCAGAGCGGCAGGCGTAGATTGACGTCATAGGAGATCAGCTTGTCATTGCCTTTGGCGTGGTCAGCGGCGAACAGCGCCGTCTCCCGGGGCTGCGGCGCGGCGAGGCTGATCGAATCAAAGTGGAAGATCTTGGCCTGATCGATGGTGCCCGTGTCCACGTCATCAGGGCAAAACAGCATATCGGCCGAAGGGTGGCGGTAGAACATGAAATCCCGCTCGCCATCCTTGGTGAGCGTGACGAAAGCGAGCGCGGTGCGCGCTTTGGTTTCCAGCCGGATCGACCTAGTGTCCACACCCTCTCTCTTGAGCGTATCGATCAGAATGTGGCCAAAAGGCTCATCACCGACCTTACCAAGGAAGCTGCTGGAAACACCCAGTTTCGCGAGGCCGACGGCGACATTCGCCGCGGCGCCACCGGGAACCGGCACAAAGGTCGGCAGATCGCCGAAGTCGAGGCCGCTTTGGGTCGGAACGAAGTCCATAAGCAGATCGCCGAAGCAGACGACGTCCGACGATGTCGGGGCGGCGGCGTTAACATTCATGATCATGAGGTCCGGCTGGTCGTGCTCTCGAGTTGCCTGATTGCGAGGACATAGGCGCATCGAGCGCGAAAAGTTTCAACAGCAATATCCGTCGATGATGCCGCATGTGGTGGCTGCGCTCAATATGTCGAGTGCTTTCCCGCCTGGCTGAAATTGGCGCGAGACCGCCGATATTCGGGCGCGCAGGTGGCTTGTCGATGATGGTCCAATGATCATCAAATTTGAAACATGTTGCATAGGCTTCATTAACCTAGAACATGAACAAAATCTTAAATGCTTACTGTCAATATGCCGTTGTTGGACAACCGGATTCGACCTCGTGTGTGAAAGGGGTTCCCGATGGCGGCAGGCGACGACGAAAGCGTGATTGATGAAGGCGGCGAAGGTCAGGAAACGGCCGCCGATCGCTTCGATCAGCTTTGGCGGAACCGTAACAACCAGACCACGCAGAAGGACAATCAGGACGCTCGCGTAGCGCCAGATGTCCCAAGCCAGCATTTGGGAACGAAGGTCCAGGGATCCTATACCGAGACCGAAGAACTGCAGGGCGCTGCCGCCAACGACATCGTCGAGATCGATGGGCAGCCAGCACGCGAGCAGGAGCGGGTCGAGATCGGTGACGTCGACGGCGCGGCCAGCGAACGTTCGGGATCGAGCCGCTCGGCTGTCGAGCATTCCGCACATTCCGAAGGGCTTCACCAGGCGGCCACGTTCGATCCTGGCGAAGGCCTCTCGTTCGATGCATTGGATCGCGGCGGTTTCGAGCGTTCGCCCTTCAATAGCGGCATCGATTCCGATCTCGTCGCGGCCGGTGACGATGCGACCGACGGATCGGCAGTAGATGCCGAACAGACGTTGGACAGCGATGGCGCTGAAGGTGCTCTCGGGTTGATGCCGCCATCGGCCGAGCCGCAGGAATCCGAGATCGAATCACGGGACGGCGAAGATAGCGGCGAACTTCCTTCCGAATCCGGGCTGCTGGTGAATGTCGCCCCCGAGGATCTGGTCTTGAGAGGGGGTGAGATCTCTGAAAACGCTGTCGCCGGCTCTGTCGTCGCGCAGATCCGACCTATCGATGCCAATTCCGACGATCGATTCACCTATAGTCTCATCGACGATGCCGGCGGCCGCTTTGCGATCGATGCCGACACCGGCGAGGTCACGGTTGCCGACGGTGCGGTGCTCGACTTCGAGGCGGCGGCGTCCCACGCGATCCAGGTGACGGTGACCGATGCCGGCGGGCTGAGCCGGACCGAGACCTTCACCATCGACCTCGGCAATGTCAACGAAGGCCCGAGCGACCTGGTGCTGGGTTCGGGCGGTTCGGTGGCCGAGAACGCGGCGGCCGGCACGGTGGTCGCCCGGCTGGTCGGTTCGGACCCCGATGCCGGCGAGGTGCTGTCCTACAGCCTGGCGG
>JBCCIN010000198.1:0-9460 GCA_039028235.1 Pseudomonadota bacterium | reverse complement strand
TGAAGCACCGCGCAGCAGCGACGCCTGCAGCCGGCCATTGACGCGACGAAGACGTGGCATCGCCTGCACCAGTGGCCAAATCTTGTCGAAAACGACCTGTGCTCCTCTTGCGCGCGGATGCTCGGTGAAGAACCGGCCGACGAGGTCATGCTGGTTGCCGACGCCATTCGGCAAGCGGTCGGATGAGGCAAGCATCAGGCGTGGCGTTTCGATACCGCCTGCCGCGAGCACGAAGGTCTTGGCGCGCACCGTTCCTTTGCCGCCGGTCAAATTGGTGACCTCAAGCGCCTCCACAGCATTCGCCGATGCATTGACGACAATCCGCGTGACGGTGGCATGCAGCAAGATCCGAATGTTGGGCGAGGCGGCCAGGTCGGCACAACGACCGAGACCGAAGCGTTCGAACTGCTCATCGAACTGCCAGGACGACGTCTCCAGAAGTGTGCGATCGAGAGCGAGCTTGTGACCGAAGGCCGACTGGTCGTCACCAGGAGGCGTCCTGTTCGTCGGCAGATCGAGAAGCGCTGAGGCCTGATCGTAGTAGGGTTTCAAAGCCTCTTTGTCCAACGGCCATCCGCTATGGGCGACCCAGGGTCGATGTTCGAAATCAATTGGATCGAGCTCTGCGGAGCGCCCGCCCCAGATCGCAGTCGTGCCGCCGAAAAAACGCAGTCTGGATTCGGCGAGCTCGTAATAGGGAAAGCCGATGCTCTCGCCGTGCGCCAAGTCCTGCACCGGTTGCTCGTAATCCTGCCCGCCGCTCTCCAGCAGGCAGACGTCGATATTGGCGGCGACGAGACGACGCGCCAAGGTGATACCAGCGGCGCCGGCACCAACGATGGCGACCTCTGTATCGAAACTCACGTCTCTTGGGTGGTCGGACAGATCCTCAATCATCAGGCGCCGCTGCTACGTCCTCTATCGAGGACTTTCTGGTTCGAACAGAAATCATGGGGACGAGGGTAAGATTTCTGTTTTGGCTCGAAACGTGGATGTTCGTGCACTTCGATAGCACGCTTCGCGAAGCTCTGAAATCATCATTGAATTGAAGCTGATTTGCTGGGCCGTCCCTTCGGTCTCGCGACGGCGGCTCAAGCGGAAGGCGCTCTGCGTTCATCCCCACCGCTTAGCCGCATCTTGCCCTGAAGGCCAGCCATCAAACGTTCTGCAAATAGCGAGCTAAAATCTCAGCGACACGGTTACTGTCCCGAAACTTTGCCGAGGCTGACCGGCAAATTCCTGGCTCCGAAAAACTTGTGTGTAGGCGAAGCGTACGTCGTCGAACGTAAACGCCAAGCCCACACGCCCCTCGCCGACCAATATGTTCTTGTCGACGCTCGGCCCGTCGTCCTGGAAGCTATTGCCGTCGAGAAAAATGTTACGGCCGACGACACGCCCTTCCAGGCCTCCGAACAGATAGGCCGAGAATCCCTGCTGACGGGGAAAGTCGTCGGATCCGGGCAGGCTTGGCCGGATGACCGGCGGTCCGTGATCATCCGGCTGGAAGCTCCCGATACGAAAGGTGATGCCGCCGGCGCCGAAAATATGGACGTTGCCGAGAGCCATGCCGAGTTCCGGGGTGACGTCGAAGAACAGATCGGGAAAACCCTCATAGGGGGTGATGTCGATTTCAGAAGCGCCCGTCCATTGACGGCCGTAGAAGAGATTGATGCCGGGCTCATTGTCGAGCTGATTGCCCCAGCCCTGTGGATCGGTCGCATTGGTCAGATCGTGAAGGGCGCTTTGCAACTGTTCCACGCCGGACCAGGGACCGACGACGCCGAGCTGGAGCTCGAGACTCTCAAGATACCGAGGACGATCCGACCTGAAGACGACATCCCGTTCCAGACCAAAACCGAGATAGAGCCAGCCGGCATAGGGCTGATCGTCCTCGATAGGCTCGCGACGCGATAGGTTGTCAGGTGTGAAGGCGCTCTGTCCAATCGAAAAGGTGGCTCGGTCGCGGGTGAGGGTGTCGGAGTGCGATTCGGGCCAAACACCTTGCAGCCATCGCGGTGGCGAGGTCACACAGGCCATGCGAAGGCCACCGGTATAGTGTCGATCCGTCCCGCCCATCTCGTCATTGTCGAGATGCAGCGTAACCACGTCACAAAAATCGGCGTCGTCGACCGCCCGAGCGGCGGCCAGTGTTTCTGACGATTGCGAGGCAAGCGTGAGCACGAACATGACAAGCAGGAGACGACCGGCATGGCGCGTGTCTGTTTTGCACCTAGAAGGAGACAGGCGACAAAGCGCGGGTGTTGCAGATATTCTAAGAGCTATCCTCTTCAACAGACTTGCCCGACCCGATCCCGGACCCTCCTGCATGTCCTGTCGGTGATGCCACCTGAGAGCCTCAGGTTTTTCGGTTTGCATCTTCAGGCGTTAAGTTGCGGCCGCTCCTGAAACCGGCTCCGGCGACCCATTGGACGAAGGTGGCAGCGGCCTGGTCACATCCCGGTAGACCGACTTCGGCCAGCGGCGCTTCATGCACATCCATTCACCTGGCTTCTCCCTGATCCAGGCTTCGAAATGCTGATTCACCCGGCGCATCATGTCGACCGCCTGCTTCTGGTCGCCGATGATCGCCTGATCCGGGCGGATGGCGGCGAAGGTGGTGATGCGAAAGCGTACCGCGCCTATGCGCTCGATCCGGGTGGGAACGAGATCGCAGCCGAATTTGATCGCGAGCTTCGCCGGACCGATGGCGGTCATGGCATCTTGCCCGAAGAAGGGCACCAACTGACCGCCCTCATAGCGTTGGTCAGCCAATAAGCCGACGCTGCGGCCGCTTTGCAGGCAACGCACCAGGCTGCGAGTCGCTTGATCTCGCTCCGCCTGCTCGACCCAGACATCGGGGCGGGCCTTGCTGACCAGCTGATGGACGAACGGGTTGGAGAGGGGGCTGACCACGATGGTCATCGGCTTGCCAAGCGGGAAGGCCAAAGCCGAGAGGATCTCCCAATTGGCCTGGTGGACGCCGATATAGAGAGCGGACGGCCGTTCCGGGGTGACGGCCGCTTCCGGGGTCTCGGCGACGAAGTCGATGAACCGAGGCAGCTCATGCCCGGCGATCCGGCGAAGATGGGGATATTCAACAACCACACGGCCAAGATTCGATGCCGCCTCCTCGGTCAGTTGATCGATGCTCGGCTGCTCCTGATCCTTAAGAGCGATGCTCAGATTGCGGCGGATGCGGCGGATGACGTCACGTCCCGGTCCGACCAACCATCCCATCAGCCTGGCGGCCAAGTTCGAGGCCCGTTCAGGACCAAGCATCAGGCTTAACCGCCAAAGGCAGCGGAGTGCCAGCGCTTCGGCACGAAGCTTGGCCTGCTCCAGGAACGACAGATCACTGAACACCCGGCCTTTCGACCGTTGCCCAACCTTTGTGTGCGTAAGAAACATCGACCGCTATGATGTCCAATCTCTTGAGTGGTTATGCCGGCAACAGGACAGCCATCTTCGGTAACCGGATGCTAGGCGAAGGTACAGGCCTCAGCGCCTCTATAGGACGGATTGACCAGTTTGACGCCACCTATGAATAGCCTCTCGCAGGGAAAATCCCAAATTCGCCGGTGCCGGGCGCGCCCTTACGGCGCTGCCGGGCCAACTGGGACGCGGTGTGGGCAAGAGGCTCACCAATGTCTTCAATGCCCGAATTGCGCGCCGCGACCGCACGACGGCGAGGGTCTTCGCCCACTTGATCTTGTCCCTCGTTGCATGGGCAGCGATCACCTGGCCAACACCATCCCGACCCAGTGGCCGCGCCATCGGCAGCAACGTGTCGGCATTATACGACCGCACCACGTTTCTATCGATTTACTGTGAGGCCTTGTCATCAACGGCTGACTTTCGTCCGACTTTGGTCTTCGTTAACACCTTGATGCCATGTTGTTTCCTGGTCCATGCGATCCTGGGAATCCGCCCACCTGCTGAAGAAGGTTGGGCGAGGCTCGGACTCCAAGGATCGCATGGACCAGGAAGACATTCGGGACGATAGCCATGGCTGGTTAAGCAAGGATGAACGCAGGCGGCCTTCTCGAACCTATAGGTCAAGAATTCGTGCGGCCGGTGTAAGTTGGATGTCGGCTAGGAAGGCTCGGTTGGATGAGTGTCTGCCGAGCGTGATTCGTTGGTGGAAGCGGTGGCCGCCGTCTGCTCGATTTCGATCGTGCAGTCCGCTGGCCAGGAGATCCAAACCGGGCCCGTGTCGGACAGGTCCGAAAACTCGATGTCGCGGGCGACGACTTTGACGGGCGTACCCTGCCAATCGAGAAGGCAGGTTCCCATCGCGCCGCCGAAGATCCGCTGGCGAAGCTCTGCGCGCAGGCGGTTTGGCGTGTCCGGCTCCGTCGCGGTGATGCGGATACTCTCCGGCCGGACGGCGATCGTGTCTTGTCGGATGCCGGCGATCAGGGCGCCGTCGGCAAGTCTCAGCCCACCGGCCTCCGGCGTTCCGGTGATCAGGTTGGCATCGCCCAGGAACCTCGCAGTGAAGGCGTTTCGCGGGTCCTTGTAGACTTCGCGCGGGGGACCGTGACGAACGAGGCAACCGTCCTTGAGAATGCCGATCTGATCCGAAAGCGTCAGGGCTTCCTCCTGATCGTGGGTGACGAAGATCGTCGTAATCCCGACCTCGCGCTGAATGCGCTTGAGCTCGATTTGCATGTCGACGCGCAGCGCCTTGTCGAGCGCCGAAAGAGGCTCGTCGAGCAGAAGGACCCGAGGCTGTGTCACGATTGCACGCGCCATCGCCACGCGCTGGCGCTGGCCACCTGACAGCTGATGCGGTTTTCGTTCGGCGAAACCACCGAGTTGAACGAGTTCCAGAGCGGCGGCCACGCGCTTTTTCTGCTCGGCTGCGGCAACCCGCCTGACCGAGAGGCCGAAGCCGACATTGTCCGCCACGGTCATGTTCGGAAAGAGCGCATAGCTCTGAAAGACCATGCCGATTTCACGCTTCTCGACGGGCACGTTCTCGACCGGCTGCTCGCCAATGAACACCCGCCCGCGCTCCGGAGTCACGAAACCGGCGATCGCACGAAGAAGTGTCGTCTTGCCGCTGCCGGATGGACCCAGCAACCCGAAGAAGCCGCCATCGGCGAAGGACAGCGTCACATCATCCAGCGCCTTTTCAGCCCCGTAGGCTTTGTCGAGATGTTCGACGCGAACCTCGGCCATCAGCGACTGCCCTCCTTCGGCGTCATGCGGATATGAACTGCCTTCTTGCCGAGCAGCTGCCCGATGGTGCGTGGGTAGACGACGCCGTCGCCGGCAAGCTCGAACCCGGAGGTGGCACCAAGCAGACTTTGCAGCATGATCCGAATTTCGGCCCGCGCGAGCCTGGTACCGCTGCAAAGATGCCCGCCGACGCCAAAGGTCAGATGACGGTTCGGGCTGCGGTCGATGCCGATCTCGTCGTTGATGTCCTTGTGGCTGTGCACGAACGTCGCGGCATGATGGTCGACGCGGAAGTCGAGAGGTGGATCAGACTGCCCAGGCGCCGCGGCCGCTCCGTCGCTTCGCCGGTTCATCAGCGTTCTCCCCCGAAGTTGGAGAACCGCGCGGCCAAGATCATGATTCCCATCGACACGACGATGATGATCGTCGAGATCGCGTTGATCTCGGGCGTGAAGCCTTTGCGAATGGCCGTGTAGATCAGGACCGGCAGCGTGCTGTCCCCGGGTTCCGAGAGGAAGTAGGAGACGACGAACTGATCGAAGCTGACGGCAAAGGCGAAGAGCCCGCCTGCGACAATGCCCGGGGCGATCCATGGCAGCGTAACCGATCGCGTGACACGCCAGGGGGATGCCCCAAGCGACCGCGCTGCTTCCTCGAGCGCCCGATCGAACGTGGCGAGCCGTGCCGTTACCACCACGATCACATAGGGCAGCGCAAGGGCCACATGCCCGACGATGACGGCAGGCGAACCGCGACCGACGCCGATGCCGAAGAAGAAGATCAGCATGGCCGTGCCGGTGATCAGCCAGGGTATGGCGATCGGCGGAAACAGCAGCACCTGGAGCACCTTCTTGCCTGGAAACTCGTAGCGGAACAGCGCGATGGATGCGGCCGTCCCGAGGCTGGTGGCGATGACCGTCACGACCACCGCGATCCAGATCGAGCGCCAGGCGGCCGCCAGGATTTCGTCGTTCCGCCAAAGCCGCTCATACCACTCGGTCGAGAACGCGAAGGGCAGCTGATAGAACTCCGAGGCGTTCAAGGACATGGCCGCCATGACCAGGATCGGCGCGTAGAGGAAGAACAGGACGAGGCCCAGATAAAAGCGACCGAGGCCATTGAGTAAGCGGTTGCTCATGCCTGACCTTTCCTCAGCATCGGGGTCGAGATGGCGAGGATCGCCAGGACGACGGCGAGCAGGATGAAGGACAGCGCAGCGCCAAGCGGCCAGTTGAAGACGGCGACGAACTGATCCTCGATCACGGTGCCGTAATAGGTGCCGAACCGCCCTCCGAGCAGACGCGGCTCCATGAAGGAGCCGACAACCGGCACGAAGATCAGCACCGCACCCGCGATGATGCCGGGCGCTGCAAGCGGCAGGATCAGCCGCCAGAGGATCGTACGCCGTTTCGCACCCAGAGACCTGGCCGCCTCGATCAGGCTGTCATCGATGGCCTGAAGCGCAAGGTAAGACGTCAGGATCACATAGGGCAGGTAGGAATGCACCAACCCGATCACGATGGCGGTCGTGCTGAACATGAGGTTCAGCCGCACATCGAAGGGAAGGATCGCGTTTGCGGTGGCATCCAACACGCCATTGCCGCGCAGCACGATGGCCCAGGAAAAGATCCGGACCAGCGAATTCGACCAGAACGGCAGGATAACGAGCAGGAACAGCGCTTCACGCGACCGCCCTCGGATCACCTTGGCCAGAACGAAGGCGCAGGGAAAGCCGATGAGGACGGAAACCAGAGTCACCATGGCACCGAGCTTGATCGACTTCCAAAGGAGGGTCGCGTAGGTCCCGGTCTCAAAAAAAGCCCGGTAGTTGTCGAGCGTGACGTGCCATTCCCGATCGCCGAACGGCACGTCCGAAAGAAAGCTGAAAAAGGCCATGGCTGACAGCGGCAGAAACACCGCCACCGTCAGCCAGAGATAGGCCGGGGAAAGGAGCATGACGGCGCGCGCACGGTCTTGCTGTGCGATCGAAGCCGCCATCGTCCTGCCCAGCCCGCGGTGCCTACTGTGCGGCCTTCAGATCCTGCCAGAGCTTCAAATAGGTTTCCCGGTCCTCGTCCGAGACGGGTTTCATGAACTGCACCTTGGCCACCGTTGCCGGATCGCCGAGCACACGGCGGTTGAAGCTGGTCTCGGGCAGGGCGGCTGCCGCTTTTGCGTTCGACGATGCCGGAGCCCCCTCCGCATCCCACTTCACGTAAAAGTCCGGATCGACCATCCAGTCGATAAAGGCATGCGCCGCGTCCTGATTCTCGGAGCTCGACGGCACTGACAGGCCGTCCAACCAGCCGAGGGCGCCCTCCTCCGGGACGACGAAAGCGACAGGAAGCCCCTTGGCGATCGAGCGCGAGGCCGAGCCGGACCAATAGGTCGCGACCGCGAAGTCACCCGCCGACATGAACTGATTCCAGTCGTTCTCCGAACTCCAGAAAGTCGTGATCTGAGGGAGCAGTTCCTCCAGCTTGGCTTTGACCATATCGAGATCGGTGATGTCGTTGAGATTTTGCCCTGTTGCCATCGCCGCGAACTGCACGGCTTCAAGGCCATCATCGCGGATGGACACGCGGCCTTGCCACGACGGATCCCAGAGGATGGAGAGCGACGTCGGCATCTCCGAAAAATCGTTGGTGTTCACGGCAATCGACGTCAGGCCCCAGGTCCAGGGCACGCCATAAAGGTCGCCGCCGGGGTTCAGATCCTCGTTGCTGACAAGCGACGGGTCGAGATCGCCGAAGTTCGAGATCTTGGCCGCATCGATCGGCGTAATCAGCCCCTCCTCCTTCGCCTGTGCGGTATAGGCAGCGTTGATCAGCACCACGTCATAGGCCGCGGGATTGGTCCGAAGCTTGGTCAGCATCTCCTGTTCCGAGGTGAAGTATTCGTGGACGACCGTATGGCCGGTTTCTTCGGTGAAGGCAGCAATCGCCCAGTCGATATCGGTGCCGTAGCCCTGCCAGTTGAGCACACGAATTTCATCGGCCACCGCACCTTGGGCCAAGAGCGCCAGTGCCGAGGTCAAAAGCAGTTTCTTCATGGTTGCCTCCTTGATGCGGGAACGTTTCCTCCGATCCCTTTGGGTTCATGATTTGCGGCCATTGCCGCCTTGGCTTCTTCGAGCGTGGGAGCCGTGGATGCTCCCTCCCTGGTCGTCGAAATCGCTGCGCAGACATTGGCGATGCTCGCTGCGGACGTCGGATCTTCTCCGCGCGCCAGCATAGCGATGAACGCTCCCGCATGGGTATCACCCGCACCATTCGTGTCGACGGCCCGGACCGGAAAGCCCGGCACGTGAACGACCGGCCGACCAGGCACGGCAAGATAACAGCCATTGGCGCCATCGCGGAGAATTGCGCCACCCTCCGATGGACGACCCGCGGCAAGCTCTGCGGCCGCCGGTTCGGGGGCGCCGTGGCCGGTCAGGAATTCAGCCTCGGCAATGTTGGCGGTGATCCATGTTGCCGCATCGAGCGCCGCTTGGCGGCTGGCTTTGGGAATCTGCGCCACCAGCGGACAGGGATCGAAGACAAATCGGACGTCCTGAGCAGCGCTTGCAAGCCACGCCGTCAGCGCCACGCGGCTGCCGGGATAACCAAGGGCATAACCGGAGAGTAGGAACCAGTCATCCGGGTGATGCGGTATGGCTTCGAGATCGGCTGGATCGAGATGCCCGTCAGCACCCGGCATCGCGATGAAACTGCGCTCGCCATTCCGATCGACTAGAACCGTGCAGCAGCCCTGATCCATCCCTTCCTTGCGCCGCTGCAGAATATTGATCCCTTCAGCCTTGAGCACGTCCGCCGCGACATTTGCAAACGGCCCGGTGCCGAGGGTGCCCGCATAGACGACAGCCATGCCGCAACGCCGAGCCGCGGCCATGGCGTTGAAGCCGCCGCCGGCTTCGAGCCAGGCCTCATGCACCAGCGCTTCGGTTCCAGGTGTCGGCACCGTCTCGACCTTATAGATGTGGTCGATGATCACACCGGAGAGCTGGATCAGCCGGCCGGTCATCGCGTCATCCCGTCAGTCCGCTGCCGGCGGATGGCAAGCAGGCCGTTCGCAACGGGCTTGAAATCGAGATGATTCGCTTCGATGACGTACGCGACTTTGTCCTCCGGAAACGCTTTCATCCCGCTGCAAGCCCCGGCCATCGCGCAGGCGATGGCGCCGATCGTGTCCGTGTCGTCACCGATATTGGCGGCGATCACCGCCGACTGCCACGGATCACCCTTGGCGAGCTGGACGACGCCGAAGGCTGCCG
>JBCCIN010000197.1:0-9521 GCA_039028235.1 Pseudomonadota bacterium | reverse complement strand
CCCAGGATTCACCGTAAGGTGTCATCGATGAAGCGTGAGGCTACACCGCCAGCGGCGGGTTTTCCTCCGACACCAGGCATTCGTTAACGCCTCCATACCATGCTGGCCCACGATCCATGCGATCCTGCGACGTCGTGTGGCAGGTATGAGTAGACCTGGTCATCGATCGATATTCTAGGCATAGGGCTGCCGGTTGCATCGCAGCCATCATTTATGTGGCCACCCTCTGCGAGATATACCAATGCGCAGATCAGCGGCAACTTAGAAAAAACTACCAAGCTTGACCAAGTTCATAGAACAAATATTCTCCATGCGCATCAGGATAGGGCAAAAAAGGCATCATCTTCCATCGGTGCTGGCTTATCATAAAGCGTGTCGCAGCCAGCCATTGAGACACCATCGCCGGCAAGACAAGCCCCCGTGATCCAAAGGACGATGGCTAGGCGAATTCATCTGGCTTCGACGCGCCTCGAACACATGGGGAAGCTGATGTCCGTTCAAAATCACAGCAGTTTCGATGATCACACCGAAATTCTGTTCGTCTGCGATCCTCCGAGCGGGCTTCGCGCGATCATTGCCCTTCACAGGGCTTGGCAAAAGCCGTCGGTCGGCGGGTGCCGCCTCAAGACCTATGACAGTGAAGACGAAGCGCTGGACGACGTGCTGAGGCTATCTCGTGGCATGACCTATAAGTCGGTCATGGCCGGGCTGACCTTTGGCGGCGCGAAGGCTGTGATGGTCAGCGCGCCTGAGGACCGGCAACGCGAGGCGCAAATGCGCGCCATGGCTCGCATCACCGACCGTCTCGGTGGACGCTTTCGCACCGGGGTCGATTTCGGGCTATGCGCCAAGGATATCGAGATCATGCAGCGTGAGACCTCCTTTGTCTTCGGCGACAGCGTGGTGCCGCCATCGGAGGCGACGGCCGAAGGTGTCCTGATTTCGATGAAGGCAGCTGTGCGCAGCCGTCTCGAGCGCTCCGACTTGGCGGGCCTGCGCGTCATGCTGCCGGGACTTGGCAAGGTCGGCATGCGGTTGGCGGAATTGCTGGCTCGCGAACGCGCCAACGTCTGGGTGACCGATGTCGATGAGGATCGTGTGCAGACTGCCTGCCAGAAATTCGGCGTCAAAGTCGCCGATTCCAGTAGCGCGCATGCTGCCGACGTCGATATCTACTGCCCCTGCGCTCTCGGCGGTGTTTTGAACGAGCGCACCATCGAGGACATGCAGGCTAAGGTTGTCGTCGGCTCTGCCAATAATCAGCTGGCGACGCTGCGGGACGGTGAGAGCCTGCACGAGCGCAGCATCCTTTACGCGCCCGATTATATCGTCAACGCGGGTGGTCTGATTGCCGTGGCCGCCGAGCTGGAAGAGGAATCATCAGCCTGGGTCGATCAAAAGCTGCATGCACTGAGTGACACGCTTGCCAACGTCTTCGACACGGCATCGAGACGAAACCTGAATACAGCTATTGCCGCCGATCTTCTGGCGGAGCGACGTATCCAAGCACTCGAACGATCGGAAGCTGCCCATCAGTCCGGCAAGCCATCATCCCCGTCGATCAGGGTGGCCGGGCAAGATCACATTGCGTCATCGAAGGCAAGGCGGCAGGTTACAGGCTAAGGGTGGAACCGCATCGTTGAGGCCTTTGCCGACGGAGAACATCTGAGCGCCGATCGTTCCGCGTAACCTTTCGACAAAGCTGGGATTCGGCTTACCGAATAGAGCAGCGTCGGGTTGCTCGCAATTCAGACAGTTCAGTGGCGGCCATGGATCGGGATTGGCAATTTGCCATCCATCGTTCAAGCTTGAGCTGGGACCGACGTAGGAATTCGGCGATGTCACATCGGCTGGAGCCGCGAAAAGCGCAAGATGCCTGCCGTCTTGCTGGTAGGACCGGTTATGGGTAGACCGGTGGTCGGCGTGATCGGTAATACCTACTCGGTCGAGAATCGATTCAACGTGCAGATGGCTGGTGAGCGAAACCTTCGCGCGATCGCTGACGTCGTGGGCGGATTGCCCATGGTATTCGCAGGAGAGCCGGACATCACGGATGTCGGCGATCTCCTGGAGGCGGTCGACGGCATCCTGCTGACAGGCGCCCGCGCTAATGTTCATCCGACCCATTTTGGGGCCACGCCCGACCCTGCCTACGAACCTTATGACCGGGGTCGAGATGCGCTCGCCCTAACGTTGACAAGGGCCTGCGTCGATAAGGCGGTGCCGATCTTCGGCCTCTGCCGTGGCATGCAGGAAATGAACGTGGCCTTCGGCGGCAGTTTGCATCCCGAAATCCGCGAGTTGCCGGGACGCATGAATCACCGGATGCCGCGACTCGAGACGGGTGAGATCCATCCCGACCCGGCCGTCGTTTTCGCCGACCGCCACGATGTGATACTGAAGCGGGACGGCGAGTTCCGCCAGATCCTTGACGAAGATACGATCCGCGTGAACTCGCTGCATGGCCAAGGCATTCTCGAGCTTGGCCAACGTGTCGTCGCAGAAGGCATTGCCGAGGATGGCACGATCGAGGCGATCAGCATTGCCGACGCCCCTGGCTTCGCGCTCGGCGTTCAATGGCATGCGGAATATGATCCCCAGATCAATCCGATCAATCGCCAGTTGTTTCAGGCGCTAGGCAGAGCGCTGAATGAGCGCAAACGCAGCTGAATCCGGATAGTGACGATACGGCCACCAGATAAGGCAAGCGTCGCGTAAAGCTCTGACTTTGCGATCCGGCACTACCGACCAAAATACGGATTGAGGCCATAAAGCCGCGGCCGATAGACAGCGTCCGCAGCGGCCACTCTTTGTCCGTAGGGACCGATGCTGCTGACGAAGGCATGGACCGCTTTAGCTTCCTGCATTTGTCGCGGTGTTCCTTTCGCGCCGACCAGGCTGCACCCGGAGATCAGCAAGGTGGCGGCGAGAACGATGAGGGGTCGCATGGCCATTCTCCTCTCCTGCCTAGAGAAGATGTTGGTGCGAACTCCTCGAAGAAACAGTACCATCCATCACAGAAGCAATCGGCACACTATCATGTGAAGCGCTTTGACAGGCCTTTTCGCTTAGCGGCCTCGCCGCCGAGAAGCGTGATCGTGCGTGGATCGCGTTGCCCCTGATAGAACGCATCCAGCGCCTCCTGAAAGAGAGCCTCATCCGGCGCTGCCGCCTCGAAGAGTGTCAAGCATGACCGGAACTTGAGATCGTCGGGTGCCCCGAAGATCTGGTGCGGCGTACTCTTGGAATGCTTGAGCACGGCAGCAACGCATTCTCTCAACCGATCGCCGAGCACGGGATGCGCAAGATAGCTTTTGGCTTCCATCAGATCAGCGATCGCATAGCGCAACGACATGGGAGATTGGCCGAGACCCTTTAGCTGCGGGAAGATGAACCACATCCAGTGCGATCGCTTTCGTCCGGCTCCGAGTTCGGCCAGTGCCGTGCGATAGATGGGTTCCTGAGCGTCAAGGAAACGAGCGAGACCTGACAGTGCCGATCTCCGTCGATGATGGGATCTGTCTTCCAAATGGATGTTTCGTTTCGAAGACGAAGAACTACGTAGACTTTATCGAAAATCAAATGGCATGTCAGAATATCCGGTTTCGCTGGCATCTGACAGGGTCATCGTCCGGGGCTCTTGACCTGCTGCGTCAATCGACCATTTTTGAACGCTTACCTCTATCAAGCCGTGCGGAGCGACGCGTTGATGTATGATTTTGACCGGGTGATCGAGCGGCGCGGCACGCATGCGCAAAAATGGGACAAGATCGCCGCCTATTCGGGGATCGAGGCTGATGATGCCATCCCTATGTGGGTCGCCGACATGGACTTCTGCGCGCCGCCCGGCGTCACCGAAGCCCTGCGCGAAGAGGTCGAGCGCGGGACCCACGGCTATTACGCGGACACCGGCAGCTGGGCGGAAGCGCTTTGCGGCTGGATGCAGCGGCGCCATGACCTGACCTTCGATCCCGCTTGGGTTAGCCCGACTCCGGGGGTGGTGTCAGGGCTCGGTCTGATCCTCCAGGCGACCACCGAGCCAGGCGATCAAGTCGTCCTGTTCCCGCCGGTCTACCATGCGTTTCGCCGGATCATACCGGCCAACGATCGTCAGATCCTGGACGCACCGCTGCAGCTGGTGGACGGGCGCTATAGGATGAACCTGGAGGCACTTACCTCGAAGCTGACACCCAGGACCAAGGTGGTGTTCTTCTGCAGCCCGCACAATCCTGGTGGAACCGTCTGGACGACGGACGAGATCGAAGAGCTGGCAGCCTTTTGCGAGCGGCATGATCTGCTGCTGGTGTCGGACGAGATTCACTGCGATCTGGTTTTTCCTGGTTCAACGCATCGGCCGACCCATAAGGTCGAGCCGGCGATTGCTGACCGCCTGATCACCACGGTCGCCGCCACCAAGACCTTTAACCTCGCGGGCGCCCATGTCGGGGCTTGCGTGACTTCGAACCTCGACCTCAAGAAGCGGATCGACAGGCGCATCGCCGCCTCGGGCCTCGCCTCCTACAACAGCTTCGGCATGATCGCCACCGAGGCCGCCTGGCGCACCGGGGACGCATGGCTCGATGCCCTACTTCCTTATCTGGATGCCAATTGTCGCCACTTCGAAACGCGGATCGAGGCCATTGCGCCGGGTGCCGGCGCCATGCTCCTCGCCTCTACCTACCTCACCTGGATCAATTTTTCCGGGACAAATCTGTCGCCGGAGGAGATCGCTGCGCGCGTAAAGGAGGGAGCGAGAATCTTTGCGAGCCCCGGTCCACAATTCGGCCCCGGCGGCGAGAGCTGGCTGCGCTTCAATATCGCAACGCCGAGACCGATCTTGGATGAAGCCCTGGATCGGCTCGGCATGGCGTTCAGCGATCTAAGACCTGCATGAGGTCAAGCAGCGATCCGGCTTGACGCGTCTCAACCCATCTTGCTCATGTCATGCTCGGTCTTGAAGAAGCGCACCAGCCTATTGAGCTCACTGACCTGTTGCTCCTGCGACCTTACAGCTGACATGGTCTCTTCGGCCAATGACGCATTCTGATTGGCCATGCTCCCCATTTTGGAGACAGCATCGCCCACATGTTCGAGCCGGCCACTTTGCTCCTGGCTCGCATGCGTGATCTCGGAAACAAGATCAGCGAGTGTGTTGACCGACGTGACGATCTCTTGAAGACCGCTGCCGACCTCCTCGACCAAGACCACCCCGTCACCAATCTCCTTCACCGTGCCTTCGATCAGATGCTTGATCTCGCCGGACGCATCCGCCGATCGCTGCGCCAGGGCGCGAACTTCGGAAGCGACGACTGCGAAGCCCTTGCCGGCCTCTCCGGCGCGAGCAGCCTCGACCGCAGCATTCAGTGCCAGAAGGTTGGTCTGAAAGGCGATTTCATCGATCATCGTCACGATGTCCGTAACCTTGGTTGCCGCCGCCTGAATGCCTTCCATAGCCTGGACGGCCTGGTCGACCACCCTCTTGCCGGCGTCAGCGGACGATCGCGTCGTCGTAGCGATCTTATTGGCTTCCATGGCACTTCTCGTGTTGCGCTTTACCATGTCGGTCACATCGGCCATCGCCGTCGACGTCTCGTCGACGGAGGCCGACTGCGCGTGCGTGCGATTCGTCAGATCCGACGTGCCTGAGCCGATCTCCTCGACTGCGACGTTCAACGCCTTGCTCGCCCCAACGATATTGACGGCGATCGAAGCCAATTCGTCCCGCATCCGATTGCTGTCGTCCTGAAGCTTCTCGAAAACGCCACGATAGGTTCCTGTCATTTCTTGGGTAAGATCACCGGAAGCGAGTGCCGACATGACGGTGCTTGCGGATTTCAGCCCGCCTTCGACCGTGTCCATCAACTGGTTCATGCCCTGACACAGGGTCAGCATGAAGCCGTCGACATGATCGGTTGGCAGGCGACCGTCCAGCTTTCCTGCAGCTGCCGCATCGATGAGTGCCTCCACCTCGGCTTCAAACCGTATCTGCAGGGTCCGATCGCGCCAGCTGACGACAGTGCCCATCGGTGCACCATTTTCATCGAAGATCGGGTTGAGCTTGAGATCGAATGTATGATCGCCCGCCGTGATCAAGGCGCTGGCCGTCGAACCCAACCGCAGGAGGTGTTCTTTTTGAAGAGCGGGTTCATTGTGGAAGGCTTCGAAGCATTGTCCATCAAAGCGATCGGCGCAGAAGCCTGGAAGCTCGCGGCCGGCCGATCCTCTGACGCTTTCGGCCAAGGCGCAAAACGCCGGGTTCACATGAATGACCTGGCCGGAGTTGTCGACCATCATCAGGCAGGCTTCCGTATTTTCGAGCGTCTTTTGAGCCCGCAGGGCTCTTGCGCCCGTTTCACGAATGACACCCATCGACCGCGCCATATCACCGATCTCATCGGCACGATCAAGTTCAGGAAGCACGACGGCCGCATTGCCGCGAGCCAACTCCCCGATGCTCGAGGTCAAGGCTTTGATCGGTCGCGAGATGCTTCGCCCTGTCAGCAGCGAAATGGAGACACCCGCAACCAGGGCAGCGATGCAGAATGCCCCAAGCGTCATGCGCCCCCAATCATAAAGCTTGGCCATGTCGGAGACGGCCTCCGCGGCATTCTGACCGGCGAGCTGGAGAACTTTTGCTTCCAGATCGTGCATCGCCATCAACATGTCCGCCTGGCCAATACTCGCAGCACTTGCTGACGCAAAATCGGCACGATATTCCGGCACCAGATCGAGCGTCTGCTGAGCGACGCCGCCGTCATTGCTAGCCTGCTCGGTCAGGCTGGTGAGAGTCGCCAAGACCGAGTCCGCCAAGGTACCGATTTGCTCATTGGTCGACGGGTCTCGCCGTCGGAAGAACTCCTTCTCCGCCTCGTGCAGCTCCGCAAGCTTCGTCCTTAGCATCATCGACGATGTCGCCGCGGCGAATGCGCTTGTCACGTTGCTGCGTGCCGCCTGCGCCTGGCCGGATATCGTTGCGAATGTTTTCCTCTGACGCTCCGAGATACTCTCCGCCAAGGTCTGAACGTCCTGTGAGGCGGCCTGCAGGCTCCGCTTGGCACCTTCAATTCCAGATTGATCCGTTACCGCCTCTATGAACGCGGCGAAGCGCCGCCTGTAGTCCTTCACCGCTTTGGAGAGCGCTTTGGTCGCCTCCGTCTCCTCGCCGGCCTTCTTGGCGATCTTCCGCAAGGAAAGACTGGAAAGGTAGACCTCTTTCATGAGTGAGGCCGCTCGCTCGCGCGCCTCCTCATTCGGATTGAGCTGATATTCAGCTTCGGCCAGACGTGACTCGAGTGCGGCAAGCATCACGGCGTTGGCACCGTCGAGAAAGGCAAATCGCCGTTCGCTTTGTTGCTCCAACTCCTCCAGTATAAAGAGACCTTTAACATAGCGATCGTTGTTCAGCGCAAAGATCTGAGCTGCCTTTTCGTCGATCTCAAGAGCCGTTTCGTTCATTGCCGCTTGCTGCTGACGGCTTTCATTATGGAAACCGCCATATCGCTGCAGGACATCTTCATATCGGCGGAGCTGATCGGCGGCCGCGTCCATCGACGATCCCCCTTCGGCACCGGCAAGCCGGTCGACGCGCTGAAGCACGCCGTTTACGATCCGCTGGGCCTCGATCAGCTGCTCGTCGTCATTTTCGCGTTCAAAATCAGCGATGCGCAGCGGCACCCGATGCAGATCGACGACCACTTCGGACATGTTGTGAGCTTTGTCGACGCCCGATGCATAGCCGGCCAGACCGCCCCATCCGATGGCGCCGACCACCGCGGTCAGCGAGAGGACACCGGCAAATCCGAGAGTGATTTTGGACCCAATCTTCATAGTAGAACCCTGGCGCTAAATCAAAAAGCGATGGTTGCGGCGATAAAATAAGCCAGTGAAGTTAAGAGTCCGTTAGCTGATTGGATCTATAGTTGCGGCCGTTATCAAACCGATCACGCCACTGTCATGCGGGATCAGAAAGGAGTTCACGCGCTGTGCTGAAGAAATCTCTATCTTATGCCGCTGTTGCGGCCTTCATCGGTCTGGCCGCGCCTGACACCGCGGCTGCTAACGAATATGAGAGCCAGATTCGCGATCTTTTCGAGCAACGGCTTCAGACCTGGCTGCAGAGCCCGGTGCTGATCGAGGCGATCCGAAAGCAAAATGTGGATCACGCTCGACTGACCGACGCCGACATCGACGTCATGGACAAGGACTGGCGTAAACAAGCGAAAAACGGCGGCGGACCTTTGATCAATGGCGTTCTACGACGCGACGCCTCGACCTATTTGAGCGACAGAAAGAACGAGACCGGTGATCTGATCACCGAGGTCTTCGTCATGGACAATCGTGGCCTGAATGTTGCCGCCAGTGACGCCACGTCGGACTACATGCAGGGTGATGAGGCCAAGTGGAAAAACACCTATGCTCGCGGGGCCGGTCAGGTCTTCGTCGATGAGGTCGAATTTGACGACAGCTCCGACACATTTCAGTCTCAGGTGAGTGCGACGATTGTCGATCCAGCTTCCGGCAAAGCCATCGGTGCGGTCACCTTCGGCATCAACGTCGAGGAACTCTAGAACAGGTTCGGCAGCGATCGTCGGTTCACATCAGCGGGATTCCGAAGGCATCGGCATGGCCGATTTTCCCGGAATCCCGCCGCCTACCACCCCTCGTCCTTTTGCGCGTCGGGTGGCTCCTCCTCCGTTGCCGGGATCGCATAGCTGCCGTCGAGCCATTTGCCCAAGTCCAGGTCACGGCAGCGGGCTGAGCAGAAGGGGCGGAAATCCCTGATGCGCGGCTTGCCGCATTGCGGGCAACGCGGCGTCTTCTTGGGCGTTGCGTTGTCGGTCATGGAGATCTCGGCTTAGCGTTCGACCCACTCACGCCGTGAGCCGGTAGGCGGCGGGGGGCAGGGACTCGTCGGGGGTTAGGAGCGGTGTCGGCAGCGCATGGCGGTCGACGAAGGTCTTGAAGGGCTCGGCGGCATCCGAGGCCAGATAAGCGTAGAGATCGACGGCGACGCGCACGGTCTCGGCGACGCTTTCCTGGCGTTCAGCCAGCTCGCCGAGGAGACGTTCGGTGGCACTTCTAAGGCTCGCTGTCCGTCCGCTGCCGGTGCAGATGGGGCAAGGGCGGCCGAGGCGTTCATCCAGGCTCTGTCCAAGGCGCTGGCGGCTGATCTGGACGAGGCCGAACGGACCAGGTGGGACAATCCTGACCGCGGCGGGGTCGTCGGCAAAGGCTTCGTCCAGTTCGGACATCAGGGCGCTACGCTCGCCCTGGTTCGCGAGATCGATGAAGTCGACGACGATATTGCCGCCGATTCGGCGAAGGCGGAGCTGACGAGCGATTTCTCTCGCGGCGTTGAGATTGGCATCGCTTTTGCGCTGGCCGCCTGAATTGACGTCGATCGCGGTCAATGCTGCCGTGTGCTCGATGACGATATTGCCGCCGCCTTTGAGCGCGACCTTGGACTGGCCGGCCTCATCGAGCTGCTCGTTGACGCCGTTGATTTCGAAGGCGCCGGGCTG
>JBCCIN010000196.1:0-9562 GCA_039028235.1 Pseudomonadota bacterium | reverse complement strand
GGACTGGTGGTGCCAGGGGAAGGAGTGACCCTGGTAGGTGTCCTTTACCACCCCTTACAGACCTGGGATGGCTTGAAATTGTGAACCTGGTTCCACTAGTGTTCACAATACTTACCGACCTGCCACAGTCAGGGCTTGAGGTCCAGGGGATTCACTTTCAGGTGTTGTCAGTATTCCAGCTCCTAGTTATTGGAAACTTCCCCTTTCCAGTGACGACCAGTCCAACCTAGGGAGAGCCTGACACCCTGGAAGGGACGGGAGCGTTTTCCTCGGACCCGGACCGATCGAAGGCGTCCGCTGTCGAGTTGGGCGTCGCCGACGATAGGGCCTATGGCAGCTATGAGGAGATGGCCAAGGCCGAGGCTTCGCGCGCGGACGGCATCGACGCGGTCGCGATCGTCACGCCGAACCACGTGCATTTCGGCCCGGCGAAGGCCTTTCTCGACGCCGGCATCAACGTCATTTGCGACAAGCCGCTCTGCACTTCGCTCGGCGAAGCGCGTGAACTTGTCCAAGTGGTGGATGCGTCCGGGAAAATCTTCGCGCTGACCCACAACTACACCGGCTACCCGATGGTCCGGCAGATGCGCGAGATGGTCGCCGCGGGCGACATCGGTGACATCAGGGTTGTGCAGGTCGAGTATGCCCAGGACTGGCTGTCGACCAAGCTCGAGGAGACCGGCCAGAAGCAGGCGAGCTGGCGGACGGACCCGGCGCAATCGGGGGCGGGCGGCTGCATCGGCGATATCGGGACGCACGCCTACAACCTCGCCGCTTTTACGTCGGGCCTCAAACTGCATAGTTTGTGCGCAGATATGCAGACTTTCGTCGAGGGACGACGGCTAGATGACAACTGCCACCTTCTCCTTCGTTATGAAGGCGGCGCGCGGGGCATGCTCTGGTCCAGCCAGGTGTCGCCCGGCAATGAGAATGGCTTGGCCATACGCATTTACGGCACGAAGGCGGGACTTGCTTGGAAGCAGGAACACCCGAACCACCTCGACTTCACCCCGCTCGGTGAGCCGCCCCGCCTGATCACCCGAGGCGGGGCAGGATCGGGTGAAAGTGCGGGCCGAGTGACGCGCATCCCGCCGGGCCATCCCGAAGGCTATCTCGAAGGCTTTGCGAACATCTATTCGGATGTCGCCGAGCTGATCGCCGCCGAAGGGGAAGGACGCGAGCCTGAGCGCGACGCGCGCCTTGTCCCCGGGGTTCGAGACGGCTTCGTTGGCATGGCGTTTATTACTGCGGCGGTCGAATCGAGTCACCGCGGCGGCGTCTGGGTGGAGCCTGAGCGGCTCTGACGGTCGGTATCAAGCATGCCAGCGAAAAATCCTGGCCTTTTTCGTCGGCAGGTGTAGACCGTCGCCTGAACGCTTGATGCCGCTTTGGGCGACGTCGTTACCTGGGATCGACCATGGCCGGGCATGGCCTTCTACCGCTCCTGATCTCGGCCGGAATCCTGCTCGGCGCCAATGGGCTGATCGGCACGCTGATCGCCGTCCGCGCCTCGCTCGAAGGCTTCCCGGAAGCAGCGATCGGACTGATGGGCACGGCCTATTTCGCCGGCTTCTTCGGTGGCTCGCTGCTGACGCCAAAACTGATCGCGCGCGCAGGACATGTCCGTGTCTTCGCTGCCCTGGCCGCACTCTCCGCGATCGCCGCGCTGGGCTTCGTCCTGGCGCTGAACATCCCCGCCTGGATCGCCTTTCGGGTGCTCACCGGCTTTGCCTTTTCCGGCCTCTCGATGGTGGTGGAGAGCTGGCTGAACGAACGCGCGGCAAGCGCCGATCGCGGCCGGGTGCTGTCGCTTTATCGGATCGTCGATCTGGGCGCGGTGACCGGAAGTCAGTTTCTCCTGCCCGTCTTCGGTCCCGGCGGGTTCGAGATCTTCGCGGTCGCAGCGATCCTGTTCGCCGCTGCCCTGATCCCGATCAGCCTGTCCAAGGCGACCTCGCCACCGCCGCCTGCCATCACGCGGCTTCAGCCGCTCTGGGTCTGGCGGCTCTCACCGGTGGCGGCCGCCGGCTGCATCACGCTCGGGCTGACCAACGGTGCTTTCCGCACGGTCGGTCCGCTCTATGCCGGCTCGATGGGCCTTTCGGTCGACCAGGTGGCGCTGTTCATGAGCCTCGGCATCGCTGGCGGTGCCCTATTACAGTACCCGTTCGGCTGGCTTTCCGACCGCACGGACCGGCGCTTCATCCTGCTCCTCGCGACCGCGGGTGCCGCTGCCTCCAGCCTCTATCTCGCGAGCACCGAAAGTTCGGTGAACGCGGTGCTGCTCGGCGGCTTTCTCTTCGGCAGCTTCGCCCTTCCGCTCTATTCGCTCTCGGCGGCGCATGCCAATGATCACGCCAAGCCCGGCGAATTCATCGGCCTCGCCGCGGGCCTCACGCTGTTCTACGCACTCGGCGCCTCGATCGGCCCGCTGGCGTCGTCCCTGATCATCGAGCGCTTCGGTGCGCCATCATTCTTTAACTACACCTGCAGCCTGCACGGCCTGTTCATTCTGTTCGTGCTCTACCGCATGACGAAGCGCGCCGCCGTCCCAGCCGCCCTGCGATCCCGCTTCGTCGCCCTTTTGCGCACCTCGCCGCTGATCTTCCGCCTATCGGAAGCGCCGAAGGACGGTGATACGGCCGCTAAAGCTCGAAACTGAGCTGGCGATCCTCGCTGTCCGCCTCGAAGCTGGAGAGGGACAGTCCCAGGAGCCGGACCGGCAATCGCGGCGGCTCGGGATGGTCGATCAGCCAGGCGGCCAGCGTCATCATCTCGTCCGTGTGATCCACGGGCTGTTCGAGCGTGCGCTGGCGCGTGTTGATGCTGAAATCGCGATATTTGATCTTGAGGGTGAGCGTACGCCCATGGAGGCCGGCAGCACCGGCGCGCTCGATCACGCGATCCGCGAGCGGCCTCAAGCGTTCGAGCATCACGGTCGTGTCGGTGAGGTCGACATCGAAGGTGGTCTCGGCGCCGATCGACTTGTAAGGGCGATCCGGCTTGACCTCGCGCTCGTCGACGCCGCGGGCGATGCGGTGATAGTGACGGCCGACTTTGCCGAACAGCTGGACCAGCTCTGTTTCCGAGCGCCTGCGCAGATCCCGCCCGGTCTCTATGCCCGCCGCCTTCATCTTGCCCGCGGTTACGGGGCCAACCCCGAAGAACCGCTCGATCGGCAGGCTGGCGATGAAGGCGTCGGCCTGGTCCGGTCGGATCACCGTCAGGCCATCGGGCTTTTCCAGATCCGAGGCGATCTTGGCAAGGAACTTGTTGAAGGAAACGCCAGCGGACGCGGTCAGCTCGGTTTTCTCAAGGATCTCCGCCTTGATCGCGGCTGCGATCTCGGTCGCGATGTCGCCGCCGCGCTTCGGTGCGGTCACGTCGAGAAAGGCCTCGTCCAGGGAGAGCGGCTCGATCAGATCGGTATAGGTCAGAAAAACCTCGCGAATCTGCCGGCTCGCCGTCTTGTAGGCATCGAAGCGCGTCTTGACGAAGGTCAGCTCCGGACAAAGCCGCCTCGCCTTGAACCCCGGCATGGCGGAACGCACGCCGAACTTCCGGGCCTCGTAGCTCGCTGCCATCACCACGCCGCGATGACCGCCGCCGCCCACGGCTACAGGCCGACCGCGAAGGGCCGGATCGTCCCGCTGCTCCACCGAGGCGTAGAACGCGTCCATGTCGACATGGATGATTTTTCGCATCGTCGACCACAACCCCAAATGCCTGCTCGGCTCGACAGAAACCAAGATTCACTTTACTAACCCACTCATCATCCATCCAGGGTGGGGCGACAGCGTCGCCGGGCTGGACTTCGTTCGGTGATGACCAGTACGTCATGATTTCGACACCGAGAACCTTCAATTGTCCCAATTGCGGCGCTGAGCTTGAAGCGCGCCTCGCGGCAACCAAGCTGGTGGCCTGCGACTACTGCGACAGCAATGTGCTGCTCGAAGACGACGCGTTGCGGCTGGCCGGCAAGCGCGGCGTCATGGCGGACTATCCGTCCCTGATCCAGATGCGCGGCAACTACCGCTATCGCGGCTGGCAGTTCATGGCGGTCGGCCGCGCGCGCTTCGACTACGGCCAGGGCTTCTGGGACGAATGGTGGGTGATGGGCAGTGACGGCGAGGGGCGCTGGCTCGCCGTCGACGAGGGTGACTTTGCGCTGGAGGAGACGGTCGACATTGAAAAAACGCCATCACCGTTTGAATTGACCCCGGGCAATCGGGTGACGATCGAAGGCGAGCATCTCTATGTCACCGAAAAAGGCCGTGCCACCTGTCTCGGCGTCGAAGGCGAACTGCCGGAAGCACTCGGTGTCGGCGACAGCTACACCTACCTCCATCTGAGCGGCCGCGGTGGGCGCATCTACACCCTCGAAATCGACCGCGGCAGGGCTGCGTTCCATCGCGGCCACTGGCTCGATCCCTTCGAGATCGAGGCGCTATGAGCGGCGAGACGACCCGGAACGGCAATAACGTCCAGGCGATCAACTGCACGGCCTGCGGCGCGACGCTCGACGTGCTCGGCGGCCATCGCGTGAAGAGCCTGGTCTGCGGCTATTGCGGCTCGGTCATGGACAGTCACGCCGGCTATCAGGTGATCCAGCGCTATCGCGACAATCCCGATCGTCCCTATGCGCCGCTCGCCATCGGCATGGAGGCTAAGCTCAAGGGCGTGCCCTTCACCATCATCGGGATGGTCCACTATGTCAGCCACCAGTCGGGACCGGGCTGGGCCGAAAGCTATTATTGGATCAGCTTCCAACTTCACTCGCCGACCCATGGCTATGCCTGGCTCACCTGGAACAAAGGGCATTATTTCTTCAGCTACCGCACCCGCGAGATGCCCCATCCGGTGACGCCGGATCATCTGATGCAAAAGTCGCCGATCACGCTGGATGGGCGCAAGTTCCGCATGTTCGAGCGTTATCCCGCCGAGATCGCCTATATCGAGGGCGCGTTTACCTGGATCGCGAAGCGCGGCGATGTGGTGCATGTGGTCGAGGCGATCGACCCGCCACGGATGTTCAGCTATGAGCGCGGCGAGCATGAGCTCGAATATTCGATCGGCGACTATATGGACCCCGGCGACGTCCACGCCGCCTTCGCCATCGATCCGCCAGGCCGGCCAGAGGGCATCCACCCGGCCCAGCCCTATGATGCCGGCAGCTTCTTCCCGGCGCTCGGCCAGGTCGGTCCGATCTTCGCGGCTGTCGCGATCGTTGGGCTGTTTCTCGTCCTGGTGCTCGGTGGCGGCCGCGAGATCGTCAACTACGACGCCGGCACGATGCGCGGACCGCAGAGCTTCCCCTTTACCGTCAGCGAGGCCAACCAGTTGATGGAGCTGGAGCTCACGGCACCCGTCAGCAACAACTGGGTCTACTATGAGGTGACCGTGACCGACGCCGCCTCCGGCGAGCCGTTGCTCGGGCTGGGCAAGGAGATTTCGTTCTATTTCGGTCGCGACAGCGACGGGCGCTGGACCGAGGGCTCGCAAAGCGGCAGCGCCTTGTTCAAAGTGCCGGCACCGGGCGACTACGAAATCGAGATCGACCCGGCCGAAGCCGGCGGCGCGGTCCCGCCGCTGACCGCCAGCCTCTCCGAACATGTCATGGTCAAGCGCTATATGGTGATGCTGCTGATCCTCTCGGTCGCCGCCGCCATCATTCCCTATATCCACCGCCACCGCTTCGAGAAAAAGCGCTGGGCTGACGTCCTGGAAGACGACGAGAAGGTCGACTGGGGGGACGTCGCGGATTTTTTCGATGACTAAGATCGTCTTCGCCGCCTTCACCATCCTCACCCTCGCCGCCGGCTACATGACGGTCTACGGCGTCGGTGCCGAAGACCGGAGCGTCGAGAGGAGCGTGCGCGAACGCAGTGCCGGTCACGTCTTCTTCGGCGGCGGGAAATGAGGAACGCGGCGCGTTCGGGCGTTACGTCAGCGGCGGGAAGCGGCACAGACCTTGCCTTCACCGAGCGCGCTGAGGATGCATCAAGCGGTCTGGCCAATCACGGTGTTTGGCCGCCGCGAAGTAAAAGGAGCCACTGATGGAAGTCTTCGCCAACATTCAAAGTGCGGAAGTGGTCGCGACCATCTTCTACACCTTTCTCGGCCTCGCCCTCTTCATCCTCTCTTATGTCCTGATCGACTGGCTCTCACCGATCGATCTGCATGAGGAGATGGCGGAGAAAGGCAATGTCGCCGTCGCTGTGGTCATTGGCTCGGTGATGATCTCTCTCGCCCTCCTCATCGCCTCCATCATCCAATCCTGATGCGATCAGGTCGTTGACTCCGACTGCCAGCGCTGGGGGTGACGGTATGCGCCCAGATTTGACCGGGTCCGGTTCTGCTCTTTGCGGCAGCGACATACCCTCGCACACGATCTTGCCCGCAATCTGACACCAACGTCATGGCCACGCTCGAACCCAAAGTCACGGCCGGTGCGCCCCGCACCTATGGGACGTTGCTGGTTGGAACCTTCGTCATCGCGGTCTCGGGGCTGGTCTACGAGCTGATCGCCGGCACGCTTTCCAGCTACCTTCTGGGCGACAGCGTCTATCAGTTCTCGATCGTCATCGGCCTGTTCATGACTGCGATGGGGCTTGGCTCCTATCTCTCGCGCTTCATCGGCGAGCGCCTGGAGCAGGCCTTCGTCGTCACCCAGATAGCCCTCGGCCTGATCGGCGGCCTTGCGGCGCTTGCTCTCTTCTTCGCCTTCGTCCATCTCGACAACTACGAAGCATTCCTCTTCCTGATCTGCGTCGCCATCGGCACGTTGGTCGGCCTCGAAATCCCGCTGATCATCCGCATCCTGAAGCGGGAACGCACGCTCGAGATCAACATCTCGAACATTCTGACCGTGGACTATATCGGTGCCCTGGTCGCGGCCCTCCTCTTTCCCCTGGTCCTGGTCCCGCAGCTCGGTTTGATCGCCACCGGCTTCCTGTTCGGCACCCTCAACCTCGCCGTCGCCGGCCTCGCCGCCTGGCTGTTCAAGGACGTCATCGACCGACGGCTCTTTTGGCTCACGGCCGCTGCAACCGCCCTACTCATCACAGGTCTCCTTACCAGCCAGTGGCTGGTGAAGACGATCGAGGCGAAGCTCTATCACGACGAAATCATCTACGCCGAAACCACGCCTTATCAACGCATCGTCGCCACCCACCAGAACGGTCATCTCCGCCTGTTCCTGAACGGCGCCCTGCAGTTCGACAGCGTGGACGAGCACCGTTACCACGAGGCGTTGGTGCATCCGGCCATGAGCCTGGCCAGGCGGCCAGGCGCCATACTTGTTCTCGGCGGCGGTGATGGCATGGCCGTGCGCGAGGTCTTGCGTCATGAAGGGGTCGAAAACGTCACGCTGGTGGATCTCGACCCGGCGATCACGAGTCTGTTCCAGAAGCATCCGCGCCTGAGCGCGCTCAACGAAGGCGTCCTCGACGATCCGCGCGTCACCATCGTCAATGAAGACGCCTTCGAGTTTCTAAAGGCCGACGACGCGCTCTACGACGTCATCCTGATCGATCTGCCGGACCCCAAGAACCCGAGCCTCTCCAAGCTCTACAGCCTCGCCTTCTACACATCAGCCGCACGCCGCCTCGCCAGGGACGGCGTCCTGGTGACACAAGCGACATCACCGGTTTACGCGCGAAAAGCGTTCTGGAGTATTTTTGCGACTGTCGAAGCGACGGGTGATCCTTATCGCGAAGGCGAGACCCTCTCGGCCGTCCCCTACCACGCCTATGTGCCGAGCTTCGGCGACTGGGGCTTCATCGCCGCCTCACCCGCCAGGCTCGACTGGCAGGAGATCCGCCTGCCGAGCAACTTACGCTTCCTATCCAAGGACACCCTGCCGAGCCTGTCGCATTTCCCGCCAGACACCCAACGCCTCCCCGTCGAGATCAACACCCTTCAAGACCACCCGCTGCTTCGCTACTACCAGGAAGGCTGGTCCCGCTGGTTCCCGTAAGCGGGCCGGTCGCACAGGCTGGCTGGACTTGCTTCGATCAGCATGTGTCGTCTGGTCTAAGAATGAGACGTCGCCCTGCCCCACTCTCGTAAGGCTGCTTTCGGCTCGCAAACCGACCAGAGGCGCAATCGGCCTCTGGAGGAGATTCTTGACCCCTATGCAGACCCAACGAATAGTTGGGCGACTTGATCAATCGCTGCACCAGTCTGTAGCGCCGTTTCGCAGTATGCTTGAGATCCTTTGGTAAAATCACTTCCGGCGACATGTAGGTCGCCGCCGGAAGCTTGCGCGATGGATCTACTGCAAAAGGATGGTCGAATCGAAACCTTCCAATGGGGTCAAGTTAGTGACGCTTCGCGCCTGACAGTCGTTGCGTTCCCTGCTGCATGTAATCGCGCGACAATCGGGATGCTGGTTACAGAATAACATGGCACCTTCGGCAGGGAAGCTGCATTGCCCCGGAAGCGAGGTCGTGTCACATCCGGGACCGCTGCTTATGCAACCTTCAGGCGCACAGTGTATAGCCTTCCCTTTGTGTTCCTCGACCTGGTTCTGAAAGTTCGGCAACGCACCCGGGATAGCCACGCCACCAGCACCAACTTGATTCCCAATTGTTTGCGCCATTGCGAGTGACGGCGCCAGAGTCAACATGATGGCGATCAACATCGATTTGTTCACTGCTTCTTTCCCCGACCTTCGACGTTACTCAGCTTAGCTCCAGAACGGCCCTAACGATTCTCGCCGAGCAGAACTAACGACATGTTCATTTAGATAGACGTTAGTTCGGATGGCTCGGCGCTCAAGGTGTTAGGAGAAAAAAATTGGAGCTTGGCAACTGTGACGTCATTCGGACAATGATACGCCGAGCCAGATCTAAGAGCTCTATGGGTCGCCAATGGCCACTTTTGGCACGATCCGGACTCGTCAGCACCCAGCGTCAGACGACCACAGCTGTCGGCGAAAGCTGACATTGGCCATGGAACGCCCGAGCTGCGGCGAGGCGCCCTGACGGGTTCAAGCGTCTGATGCGGCGAGATCCTCTGTCCGAATCCCAAAATGTTCCCGAAAGGCTCGCGCGCCCTTGGGCGTCACGGACACGGCGCGGTTGTCGCCGATCCGTCGAAGCCAGCCGCGCTCGAAGCTTTCATGGCGAAGGGCAGCGCCTACCCGTCCGGCGAGATGCGGCCGGCGGACGCTCCAATCGAGACAGGGCTTGCAGAACACCCGGCGCGATGGCTCGGCGAGACCGATAAATCCGAGGTTGTCGAGAAAGGCGCGGCCTTCATCGGTGACCACGCCGGCGTCATCGCCGAGTTCAACGAAATCTCTGGCGATCATCGCATCGGCCAGGGCGACCGCGAGCGTTCCTGCCAGATGATCGTAGCAGGTGCGCACCAGGCGTAGTGCTACATCCTTCGGGCCGATGCGCAGCCTGCGCCCGGTCGGCGCAGCGTCGGCGGCAACCCGCATGATGCTCTCCATCATGTCGGCGACGTCGGACGAGGCGAGCCGGTGATAGCGATGACGGCCCTGTTTCACCACGGCCAGCAAGCCGGCGTCGGCGAGCTTGGCCAGATGCCCGCT
>JBCCIN010000195.1:0-9585 GCA_039028235.1 Pseudomonadota bacterium | reverse complement strand
TCAGCGGCTCGACGAAAAAGATGGCGATGGTGTCGGCGAGCGGCAGGTAGTGCAGTCCCCAGAAGAACAAGAGGGTCGCTCCGCCGATCAGCGCTCCACGGATGGCGTTTAGCCCGACATGGCCGGATGCCAGCGGCCGCCCGGCGATCAGAACGATCGGAAACAGAAACAGAAGCTGAAAGAGAAAGCGGCTCGCCGCAATCTGACCGGGAGCCAGCGAGTCGGAGAGATATTTCGCAATCGCATCGATGCCGGGGATGATGATGACGCCGGCCGCCATCATCAGCATGCCGCTCTCCACCGAGGAGCGACCCACCGACGATCGGGCTCGAGCGCGCGGCGTGCCGACGCCTTCGGCTGGGACGGGCGGTTTCAGCGGAGCATGTCCCTGATCACGCGCCCGGCCTCCGCCATCGCTGCTACGGCCGGCTCGACCCGGGACGTCATCTGCAAAAAGCCATGGACCAGGCCAGGATAGGCGATGCACTCATGCACCACGCCAGCCCGATCGAGCCGCGCCACGAGCTCGCGCGTGTCATCCGCCAACGGATCGATCTCGCAATAGTTCAGGAAGAGCGGCGGCAAGCCGGTGAGATCGGCATCCATCGGCTCCGCATAGGCATCGCCGCGGCCGCTCTCGCCCAGATAATGCTGCCAGAACCACCCCATCTCGTCCGTACTCAGGCGATAGGCACCGCCGCCGAACTTCCTGTGGGATTCGGTGCCGAGCCTGGACCAGTAGCAGCCATAGAAGAGTGCTGCGCCCTCGGGCAGCGCTTCGCCGGCATCGCGCAGACGAAGGAGCGTGGCCAGCGCAAGATTGGCACCTGCCGAATCGCCGGCAAGGACGATGCGCTCGGGATCGAGGTCGAGGGTTGGCGCCGCACCAGCGAGCCAGCGCGAAGCCTGGACGCAGTCGTCGAGCGGGGCCGGGAACGGGTGCTCTGGCGCCAAGCGATAGTCGACACCGATCAAGGTCACACGCGCCTCGATCGCCAGCAGCCGCATCAGCCGATGATGGGTATCGAGCGATCCCAGAACGAAGCCGCCGCCATGAAAATAGAGAATGGCCCCCTCGGTCTCGACATCCTCCGGGCGCATCAGACGGAGCGGAATGGCGCCGGCAGCGCCATCGATCGAAAAGTCCCGAACTTCCGCCATGCTTGGTAGCGGATCGTTCCAGACCTTGCTGTTCTCCGCCATCTGCGCCCGTGCTTCGGCAGCAGTGAGCGTCGATCGGTCAAAGGGCTTGGCGTCGTCGAACTCGCTCAAAATGCGCGCCGTTTCCGCTTCGAGCTGAATGGACGCGTCGTCCAGGTTCATACCATCGTCTCTCAAAGCTCGGGCGCCGGCAGCGTACCGGTGACCGACTCGAACAGCTGGCCGATGTGCAAAACGGCTGCATCGCCCCCCGCAGGCCCGACGAATTCGACACCGACCGGCAGGCCGGACTCGGTCAAGCCTGCAGGCACCGACAAGCAAGGCAGCCCGGCATTGCTCGGCGGATCGGTGTTGCGGATATAGGTCATGAAGGTCGGGACCTGCTCACCGTTCAGATCCACGGTCTCATCCTCACCGATCGGGCGCGCCGGAAGAGGCGTCGTCGGCACCACCAGCGCATCCAGCTGGTTCTCCTCGAAATAGCTGGCATAAGCGCGCTTAAGCGCCGGCCTTCCTTTGGTTATTACCTCGCTATAGAGACCGGCTGGAACGGCGTTTTCACCCATCAACGAGGTGAGCAGCCCTTTGACGTCGGCCCCCGCCACCTCGGAGACAAGATCAACCACGGACATATCGAGCCCGTGTGAATAGAGATAGGCGCTCAGTTCACGGAGCACTTCAAAAAGCGCGATGGGGAAAGCGATCGATTCATGCAAAGCCTGAACGTTCTCGACATCCACATCGACCAGTTGCACCCCTTCGGCGCGAAACCGCTCCAGCGCCTTGGCAACGACGATTTCCAGCTCGTAGTCGAGGTTCTCATAAAAATAGGTCGCCGGGACACCAATCCGAATCTCCTCGATCGGATTCTCGACGGCTTCGAGCGGGCGGCCGGCGCAGATCCCATCCATGAGCACGATGTCCGCAACGGACCGAGCCAGCGGGCCGATCGTGTCGCGGGTATGTGAGATCGGGATGACCCCCGTTTGGCTGTATCGACCATCGCTCGGCCGAAAGCCGACGCAGCCGCAAAGGGCTGCAGGAACGCGACAGGAGCCGCCAGTGTCCGTACCGAGCCCGGCCGGCACGATCCTAGCGGCGACCGCCGCAGCGGTTCCACCACTGGAGCCGCCGGGGATCAGCGAGGCGTCATAGGGATTGCCGATAGCGCCGAAAGCCGCGTTGTTGCTGGTAATGCCAAAAGCGAGCTCGTGCATGTTGGCCTTGCCGGCGAGAAGTGCTCCCGCATCGAGCAACGCCTGCATCACCGGCGCGTTGGCGGCCGGTGTCCAGTCCCGAAACGCAGGCGTTCCACCGGTGGTCGGCAGATCCGCAGTATCGATATTGTCCTTCACCGCAAGGGGCAGGCCTAAAAGCGGCGCCTCATCACCTTCTGCCAGCTTTTTATCCGCCGCCTCCGCGGCCGCGAGAATGACGTCGGCATCCTGATTGATGAAGACGTTCAGCGAGGAAAGCATCTCGCTCCGCTCCAGCACCGCTTCAGCATAGCTCTTTGCAGAAAAGCGCTTCTCCCGAAGGGCGGCGACGGCTTCGACCGCGTTCAAGCCGAGTGGACCGACGGGCTCGGCGGCAAGGGCGGTACCGGCTCCGATCAATGGCCGCGCCATCATGGCAGCGCCTGCAGCACCGATCGCACCCAAGAGAGCGCCCCGCCTGCTGATCCCGATCGCCATCGCTGCCCATCTCCCCTCGATCTGCGCCAGCTCTGTATCGGCCGGTCTGCCGTCGGATAAAGCTTGGCGCAAGGCTCCCGATCGCGCAAGCTATTGATAAGCCAAGCTGGGAGAGAGGACATGCAGGCAGTCGGACCGCTTCGCTCAGGGACCATGGCCCTCCTTTTAGGCCTCATCCTGATCACTGCGCCACTAGCGAAAATCGCCACAGCAGCAGAGCCCAACGGCATCGTCGTCTATCAATCAGATTTCGGCTTGAAAGACGGTGCCGTCTCAGCCATGCGCGGCGTCGCCCACTCGGTCGATCCCACGCTGAAACTGGAAAACCTCACCCACGAAATCCCGCCCTTCAACATCTGGGAAGGTGCCTACCGCCTGAACACCACGGCCCCCTATTGGCCGGAAGGCACGGTGTTCGTCTCCGTGGTCGATCCGGGCGTCGGCACCGATCGAAAGTCCGTCGTGCTCAAGACCACGTCGGGACACTATGTCGTCTCGCCGGACAACGGCACGCTTACCTTGGTCGCCGAGAGCCTCGGCATCGAGGAGGTGCGCGAGATCGACGAGGCCACCAACCGCCTGGAGGGTTCGGAGCAGTCCTACACCTTCCACGGACGGGACGTCTATTCCTACACTGCCGCCCGCCTCGCCTCCGGCCAGATCACCTTCGAACAGGTTGGGGGGGCACTGCCCCCGGAGGTTACCAGGCTGGATTATCAAAAGCCTGACTTCACGGGCGATGCCCTGGTCGGCACGATCCCGATCCTCGACATTCAGTACGGCAATGTCTGGACCAATATCGACCGCGACACCTTCGGCGAGATGGGTGTCGAGAAGGGCGAGATGTTGAAGGTGACGATCACCGGGGATGACGAGACTGTGTTTGAAGGCGAGTTTCCCTACGCTTCCACCTTCGGCGACGTGCCCCAGGGCGAGCCGCTCGCTTATCTGAACAGCATCAACAATCTCTCCTTCGCCATCAACTGGGGCAACTTCGCCGACACCCACGGCGTCTCCTCCGGCCCCGGCTGGCATGTGGAGGTTCGAAGGCCGTAACCGCAAGACGCGCGTCGACGACAAGGAGACGGCCACAACCATAAATGGAGAATCGGCAAAAAAAACGGGAAGAAAATTTCGGATGCAGGTTGTACGGAATTACGGATATATTATGTTAAAGTTTAATTCTTCATAGCCTCGCCTTCGAGCGGTTGGCCGACATGAACATTATCGTCCTCAGGCTGCCCGTCCACGCCTGATGATTTTCAGCGTCGAGCGATTTTCCCATGATGCAAGCGCAAAAACGTAGTGGTCACTCCCTGACTGAGGCGTGGATCGGGCCGGAAGATACGGCATGGCGAACCTACCTCGAACAATCCTCTCACGACTTCTATCACCTGCCGGGATATGTCGCCCTGACCGCCAAGCGATCGGACGCCAAGCCGATCGCCTACATTGCGCAAGCCGGCGATGCTTCCCTGTTCGTCCCGCTTCACCTGAGAGACCTGCCGGACGACCTCGGTGCTGCATCGGGTCTGAAAGACGCGGTCTCGCCCTATGGCTATCCGACCCCCCTGCTCATGGCAGGGGAAGGCGAGCGCGCCGCGCACGGTGCCGAGCTCTTGTCGGCCTTTGTCGAGGCGGCGCGGGCAGCTGGTATCGTCACCATCTTTCTACGGCTGCACCCTTATCTCACGCTGCCGGAGGCGGCACTGCGCGCGGCCGGGACCCTGATCGAGCACGGGCCGACCGTAACGATCGACCTATCAAGGCCCGACAAATTCTGGACCGAGACCCGAAACGGCCATCGGCTCAACATACGCAAGCTTGAGAAGGCAGGTTTCGAAGCACGCTTCGATCATTGGGACGCCTTCGATGATTTCATCGAGATTTATCGGCTTACCATGAAACATGTTAAGGCGACCGAAGACTATTTCTTCGACCGCAGCTATTTCCAAGATCTCCGTGAGACGCTCGGCGAATCGTTGCATCTCTGCACCATCCACGCCCCGGACGGGCAGATCGCGGCGGGGGCGGTGCAGACCGAGGTGGACGGTCTGGTACAGGGTCATCTTGCGGGCACCCACCCTGCCTTCCGAAAGAGGGCGCCGGCGACATTCTTGATCCACAGCATCCGCCAATGGGCGGCCGAGCAGGGCTATCGCTGGTACCATCTCGGCGGCGGGCTTGGCGCCTCAAAAGATTCGCTCTTCGCCTTCAAGACTGGCTTTACCAAAGGACGGCGGGCGTTCCGCTCGCTCCGCATCATCGTTGATCCCAAACGAAACGCCGAGCTCAACCGAACCTGGACGACGCGTCACGCCCCTGACGCGTCACTCGAGGATCAGACATCCGGCAGCTTCTTTCCCGCCTATCGCCGCCGACCGGATCCCGTCATATCGACGGCGGCGTGACAGCATCAAAGTTGCCATTTTAGGCGTGTCGGCGTCAGCCGCTCCAGCCTTCGGCCTCTTCATCCTCACAGCCCGCCCCCTTCCAGCCGCAGCGATCGCGTTCCTGCTTCTCCGGCGAATCCGGGCGCCGCTCGCGGTGATGGTGGTGTCGATCATAGCGATCGTAGCGGTCATAGGAACGATAGCCCGCGCCATACCCGGCCCCATAACCGCTGCTTCTCGGCCCGTAATAGCTGCCGCCGCGTGATCGGCCCTGCCAGTTCAGCACGTAGCGCAGCGACACGCCGAACAGATGCGAGACCAGCGGCTCGCTCTGCTGGCCGAGATCGGTATCGATCCACTGATAGCGATAAAAGGGAGAAACCGCGAATTGATCGTTCAGATGGATGTTGAGACCCGCCTCGCCATGCCAGGTAAAGGCACTGTCCTCGTCCTCGAAATCATCATCGGCACGCAGCGACGCAACGCCGAAGCCGCCACCGAAATAGGGTCCGAGATTGGGCGCGATCGGCAGATCCGCATAGGCATTGAGCGTGAACCGCCCGACGTCAACGTCGGAATTGACATCGGTCTCGGAGAGCCCCTCGAGACCCTGATAGCCGAACTCGCCCTCCAGCCGGAACAGATCGAACTGGTAGCCGACCTGGCCGCTGATCGCAAAGCCGGTGTCATACTCGATGTCGATGCCATCGGCCTCGCTGTCCTCGGTGCTGACACCGCCTACCTTGAGGCCGAAATAGGGACCATACCCGCCATCGGCGGATGCGGTCAGCGCCAGCGGCGCCGAGGTCATCGCAAATAGGGCCACACCAAGCAGGACCGGGTTTCGGGCGTGCATGGATTTCCTCCAGAAGTGATGTATTTGACACCGTTCTAGAGGATCGAAGCTGAACCTAGGCTGTCCGACATCGTCAGGATCAGATCCCGTGGGTTGGTCCGGGATTGTCCTTTACGCTTCCGCCGCTGCAAGGCGCGGCAGGGGTCGCTCGTTGATCGGCAGATGGATGACCGCTGCGGCCACGCCGAGCACCACACCGGCCCACCAGACGGCGTCATAGCTGCCGCTCCGGTCGTAGAGGAAACCGCCGAGCCAGACACCGATGAAACTGCCGAGCTGATGGCTGAAAAAGACGATGCCGAACAGCGTCGCCATATAGCGCACGCCGAACACCTGCGCGACGATCCCGGTGGTCAGCGGTACGGTGGACAGCCAGAGAATGCCCATGACCGAGGCAAACAGGTAGATCGTCACATCCGTCTTCGGTGCCAGCAGCAGCCCCGTGATGGCGATCGCACGCAGGAAATAGATGATGCTCAGGCCGCCTTTCTTGCTCCGCCGCTGTCCATACACGCCGGAGAGAAACGACCCGATGATGTTGAAAAGGCCGATCAGCGCGATGGCATAGGCGCCGACTTCCGCCGTCAGCCCCAGATCCCGCACATAGGCCGGGAAGTGCACGGTGATGAAGGCGACGTGGAAGCCGCAGACGAAGAACCCGATGGTGAGCAGCACATAGCCCTGATGGCCAAACGCCTCACGCAGAGCCTCGCCGAAGCCCTGGTCATTGGCAGGCTCACCGCGCGCGGACACGTCGTTCGGCAGGATGAAGGCGAGCGGGATGATCACCCCGGCGACCAGCGCCAGGATGATGAGCGCGTCATGCCAGCCGAAGGCTTGAATCCAGGCCTGCGCCAGGGGTGAGAACAGCACCTGACCGAAAGAACCGGCCGCCGTGCCGAGACCGAGTGCCAAAGATCGCCGCTCCGGCCCGACCACACGCGCCATCGCCGCCATGGCGATGGAAAAGGCGGTGAACGCAACGCCGAGCCCGGTGATCACACCCGCGAACAGATGCAGCATGAGGCCGCTTTCGGCCTCGGCCATGCCGTAGACGCCGATGCCGTAGACCACCGCTCCGATGGCGATCACCCGTGCAGGCCCGAAACGGTCGGCAAGGGCGCCTGCCACGGGCACACCCGCGCCCCAGAGCAGATTCTGGATCGCCAGCGCCAGTGCGAAGGTCTCGCGGCTCCATCCCTGGTCGACCGTCATCGGCTCCAGAAACAGGCCAAAGACTGAACGCAGACCAAAGCCGACGGTCGAAATCAGGCAGCCGGCGACGATGATGACGAAGGGCGTTCGCCAGCCTATCGCCGTCCCTGTAGAAGACGTGGTCATGATGTATCGATCCGGAACCGTAAACGCGCGAGCCATCGCTCAGCCGAAGCACGCTGGTCGGCAACACCGGAATTGTCAACGGCAAGTTGGCCCTAGGAAGCGCAGTGGTCAGCGCTGAGATACAGCCCATAGCTGAGGTCGTGGCCGAGATCGTAGAGGCCGATGAACAGGATCAGGGCCGCGAAATAAAGGCCGGTGTGGGCAGCGGCCGTTTTCACAGGTCCGTTGAGCTGGAACAGCGGCGCCACCGGATTGCGGCTCAAGATGAGGATCGACAGCACGATGATGATCACCGAGTGGCCGATCGCATCGATCACGCCAAAATAGTAAACAGCGGAAACGAAGAGAAAAAGAAGCACCAGGGCGGCAGCGCGCGCGGACAGCATCCCGGTAATCAGGAGAAAAGCACAGCAGAACTCCACGAAGCCAGCAGCCACCATGTAGAATTCGGGTGTAAAGCCGAAGGTGAGCTCGGGCTTCGCGACCAGAAGCTTGAAGCTCCACTCGGGAAAGGCGAATTTTTCGATCCCGGCCCAAAGCAGGGTAATACCGGTGGCCCAGCGCATAACGTTGTGTGCTGTGGTGGCGTGGGCCTGACCGAAGAAGGAAACGATCGCGAGATAAGCGGCCACACCGAGAAAGATCGGATAGTCCAGGAGATGGTACAAACCGAATTCGGCGATCGCGTGCACATAGAGAGCCACCATGCCGATTCCCGCGACAAAAGCCGTGCTCGGCGACAGCGCCAGTCCGGCAATCGCCAGATGCGTACCCGAAACCCAGCTGGCATCCGTCTTGAGCTCAGGCGTAAGGATAAAGCCGCCATAAGCCACGGCAGCGAGGAAGAAAGCACTGACCCCAAGCCGCAAAAAGACGGGAAAGCAGGCCTGCGTCCGATCGGTCAGCGCATTCACGCCTTGGGCAAGCCAGTTTGGCTCTGAAACCAGTCGTCGGTCGATATAGGCGACGGCGAACATCAACGGGCCGATGAACAAGCAAAACAGGAAAAAATACTCACCAAACAGAATTTGCGACGGCGATCTGGGCGGACAGGCGAGGTCATATTCCGCGAACCATTTGACATGGGCTTCGGCTGCGCTCGGCCAGTATCCCAGTATCAGACCGGCTGAGAGCAGACACCAAAGGGTCAGCCTGGTATTCCAACCAAGGCCAGCCCAGGAGCAAAGGGTCAATCGGCAGAGGTTCAATGGCTTCATGATCAAGTATCTCACCTGGTGAAGATCCTCGATGCGGAACTCTGAACGATGGCATGGTCCAATCGCTGTGATGGCCATCACGCCGTTCCTGTTCGACCTGAGATCGAGACAGCTCGGCGGGACCCTTAGCTGAAGTTTTCTGAACGACATCAGAACGGGCGGAGAAGGCGGCGATGCTCAATGACGATCAGACAAGAGCGGATCTGATCAGAAGTCACCGGATTACAGGCCCTATCTCTTTTGTTACCTCACCTGTCCTGATCGAATAGGTGGGGCCACCTGTTCGGCAAAAGCTCGAACTCTCCATCGATGACGCGTGAGGCCACGTCGCCGGCGTCGTCTTTTCACTTGGCTTTGTTTCTTCACTCGGCCCAGGTTTTTCTTTCAGCTTTGGTTTTCCGTTCGGCGGCGGATTTTCGTTGGGCTTTAAGTTCTCGTTAACGCCTTGATGCCATGCTGCGTCCTGGTCCATGCGACGCTGGGAATCCGCCCACAGGCCAAGAAAGGTGGGGCGAGGCTCGGACTCCCAGGATCGCATGGACCAGCGAGACATGCCGGATGATAGCCATGGCGGGTTAAGGAAGGGTGAACGCGGACGCTTTTCTGAACGCTCAGGTCGGATGTCGGGTATGGTCTAAAGCACCCACAGCCGGAACCGGTCTTCGGCGGATGGGCGCTGACAATGGCCGACCTCCCGAATCGACCTCGCGCGACGAGGCTTTGCGCCCATCAGGAGCCGCTAGCGAACTCGGCTGGTGATCAATGCCGGCTTGCGGTGCCGTATCTCCCTGAGACTGCCCCTAGAGCTTTTCCGGATCAGGTCGATCCAGCCCGCTCCCCCTCCCGACCACCCATAGGGTACCCTTGCATTGGGCGGTCGGGAGGGGGAGCGGGCTGGTGCCGCGTACAACTGCTACGGAAAT
>JBCCIN010000194.1:0-9641 GCA_039028235.1 Pseudomonadota bacterium | reverse complement strand
TTCAGTTCCTCGGTGCCGATGTTCAAAAGGCCGACGGTCGGCTTTTCGATGCCCAGCACTTCGCGTGCGAACACCTCGCCCATGACGGCGAACTGAACGAGGTTCTCGGCATCGCATTCCGCATTGGCGCCGAGGTCGAGAAAGACGGTCTCGCGGCGCCTGGTCGGCATCAGCGAGCCGATCGCCGGGCGCTCGATCCCGGGCAGCATACGAAGCGCAAATTTCGAGAGCGCCATCAGGGCGCCGGTATTGCCAGCGGACACCACCGCCTCGGCCCTGCCCTCTTTGACCGCCTCGATCGCCAGCCCCATGCTGCTGTTTCGACCGTGGCGCAGAACCTGGGACGGCTTGGCATCCGGCTCGACCCGATCAGGCGTGTGCACGATCTCGACCTGGTTTTCGAGCCCGGAGCGCGCTTTCACCAGCGGGGTAACCGCCGCCTCGTCGCCGAACAGCAGAAATCGCAGATCGGCGTGACGCTTAAGCGCCATGTCGGCGCCGGCGACCACCACCTGCGGGGCATGATCCCCGCCCATGGCATCGATCGCGATAATGCGCTGCAACGGAACCAGATCGCGTCAGGCAGCAGCGTTATCGGCGGTATTTTGCGCGATCACCTCGCGGCCGTTGTAGTAGCCACAAGCCTGGCAGACGTGATGCGGCAGCTTCAGCTCACCGCAATTCGAGCACTCCACCAGGTTGACGCTGGCGAGCTTGTCATGCGCCCGACGCTGGTCGCGCTTCGAGCGGGAAACTTTCTTTCTAGGTACAGCCATCCTTCACTACCTCATGTTTGCTGCACGGCATCTTATCATCGCCGCACTGATTTAGGCCATAAGCCGTCGCTTGAGCCGGTCTAGTGACGGCGCAGCTTTTCGAACGGATTGGGTGTCGCTTCGTCGAGAGCGACTCCGGTCTTGGTCGTCATCTCCTGCAAGGCCCGATCGGCATCCGACGCCCTCGGATAGGGGTCGAGAGCCAGATAGAGCTCTTCGGCAACCGCTTCGCCAATGTCGATCTCGCTATCTTCGAGCAGATCGATGTCAATCTCGTCGTCCGGATCAGGCACCTCTCCAGAGGCCAGCATCTTCTCATGGGTCTCGCGACGACGATAGCGCCGCTCGAACGGCACCTCCAGCGCCGACGCGACCGGCTTCAGCGTCACCACGCACGTCTGCGCCACCGTCGCCTCGATCGTGCCGGCAAGCACCAGTTCCAACGTTTTCTTCTCGATTCCCACCGACGCGCTCAGCGACGTAAGATCGACGAGATCGAACCGCGCTCTCAGTGCCTCTCGTTCAGCCGCCGTCGCCGTCAGCTCCACGATGACACCTTCTTCCGGCCACGGCTCGACCGTGACCTTATGCGAAAATTCACCTGTCGGCGTCACAACGCGGCTCCAGTTGAACGAACGGCCTGACCGGGCGGCGTCGGCACGTCACGTCCCGGACCCTCTGCTGCGCACTTCCGACCGAAATTTCTCAAACGCCGCGGCAATCTAGGTGTCAAGGGGCAAAGCGTCAATGATTTTGCGGGTCCTGGCGGCCATGGCCGGACAACGCATGTTCGCAGAAAGTGAATCATTGTTCAGCGCCGTTCAGCCGCTTGCGATCGACGATGGCGGTCAAGGCCGGCTCGTCCGGAAGGATGACCTTGCCCGCCATCAGCTCTACCGGATCATGCCGGTCCAGTGCTTCGCTCAAAGCGACGACGATATCCGCGAGTGCCGCCGCCTGCTCCGATGCCGACGGGGAACTTGCGACGACATTGGTCTGCAGCATCGGCGACAGCACATCATGCCGGTCGTCGTCGAACGCGTCACTCAGGACGGCGAGCCTCGCATAGAACTGCTGTGCCAGGCGCTTGACCTGCTTGCCCACCGAGAGATCACCGACGCCAAGCTCGCGCAGGTTCATGTCCAGATCGGCGACCATGAGATCGAACAGCGCCTGCCCGGCCTTCCTGCCCTCATCTCCCTGGCTGGAGAGCTTTCGAACGGCAAGCCCCACATGCAGAGCCAGGACTTCGAAGCGCCCCTCCGGCGTGTCGGGCACGCCGAGCCTGCCGTAATAGATCGGGAAACGGGCATGCCGCACCAGTCGATCATAGAGCCGATGGGCGATCGACGGCTCGGGCTCCGCGGTCAGGCGGGACCAGAAACGGCTCCAGGACGAGGTTTCGGCCTTGACGCCGCCAGTATCGTGGTTGCTTTCGCTCATCTGCCCTATATAAGGTGCTTCCCGTTGATTGGGAGAGAAAAGTCGATGCCTTTTGGACGTTTCCCTGATGATCGGCGACGGGCTGGCTCCGGGCTGCCGGTGTCGTTCCGTGCTCTTGGTCTGGCGATCGCTTTGGTGGCGGCTCCCCTGCTTGCGGGCTGCACACCCACCGTCGAGACCCACGGTCACAGCCTGGATGAGGACCAGCTTTCCAAGATCCAGCTGGGCAGCACGTCTCGTCAGGAGGTGCTGCAGCTCATGGGATCGCCCTCAGCGCTCTCCACCTTCGATGACGCGGCCTGGTATTATGTCAGCCAGCGCACCGAGAAGACGTCCTTCTACCAAAAGAATGTGGTCGACCAGGAGGTGGTGACCGTGACCTTCGACGAGAATGACAGGGTCACAGCGGTCGATCGCCATGGCCTCGAGCAGGTGGCGTCGATCAATCCCGTGGATCGTGTAACGCCGACCGCAGGCTCCTCGCCCTCCATCTGGAAGCAGCTCATCGGCAATATCGGCCGCTTCAGCGGTTCCTCCGGCACCGACCCCGACAGCTAGTGGCGCGGTGGCGTGGCCACCTCATCGACTGGCCCGAGCGAGGATGGGGGATGCTTGAGGCAGCTTGGCTCAGGCAGCGTCGGATCTGACGGCCCGGCCGAGGGCGAGGCAACGATCCCTGAGATCGTTCAGGGTGCAGGGTGATCCGTAGCGTTCGGCGAGCCTGCCGACATTAAGGACGAAGCGGTCCTTTTCCTCGTAGGAGTCGATCAGGAGTTCCCCGCCGCCGAAGCCCTCCATGATCCAAAGGGCAAGGCGCCCGGTCGGCAGCGCCAGGCCCGAGCCGACGTTCATCACCCCGCCTGGCGGCTCGGCGGCGATCCTGGAAAGCAGCCCTGCCAGCGTCTCCACCGGCAGGAAATCGCGTTCGACGAAGGGGCTCATGTCGTAGCGGATCTGGTTTTGCTCGGCGAGGCGATTCAAGAGCATGGCGAGAAAGGATCGGCGTCCTGGGACGCGCTCATCGCCGAAGATATTGGCGAGACGAAGGATGGTCAGGCGCTCACCGAGCTGGCTCCTAAGGCGATCTTCCGCGCGCAGCTTATTGGCACCATAGGCATCGCTCGGCCCAAGCGGCGCATCTTCGTGAAGTGGCCCGTCGCCCGCCGCGTAGACTTTGCGCGAACTCAGCATGATCAGGTGAATATCCCGGTCACCGATACACTCGGCGAGACGAATGTCGGGATCGACGTCGTCCAGATCGTAGTCCGTCTGGCTTGAGCCCGGATGCCTGGCAGCATTGATCACCGTGCCGATACCGTCGAGGAGATCGGGACGGTCGATGGCATCGTGGCTCACAGCCCGCACGCGGCCTTCGGGAAGAGCGCGCAGGAGGTGGTCGGCGATGAAGCTGTTCCGGCCGACCACCAGAAGGCCGTTGTCAGAGCTAGCCACCCTGAGCGACCCTTTGATCGTCCAGCTGATCGGCCTCGTCGTCCATCGGAAAGACCGTGATCTTCTCATCGGCGATCGCCAGGCCGAGCTCGCCATGCTTCAGGGCGAGAGCCGCCTTGCCGAACACCTCATAGCGCCAGCCACGAAGGGCGCGCACATCGGCCTGGTCATCCGCGGCGATCGCTTCGAGATCGCCGGTGTTGGCGATCAGCCGCTGGGCAACCGCATGTTCTTCGCACTGATATTTGAGCAGCACCCGGAGCAGGTCGACCACCGGGCCGATGCCACGCGGCAGCTTTTGCGGTTTGGGCGCTCGCGGGAGCTGGTCTTTTGGAAGGTCGAGGGCAGCACTGATGGTCGATGCGATGCCGGCGGCACTCTTCTTGTCGACATTGATCCGCCTGATCTTGACCACATCCTCCTGGCTGGTCGGCCGGTTCGCGGCGACTTCCATCAGGAGATCGTCTCGAATGATGCGGTTGCGCGGCAAATCCCGGCTCTGCGCTTCGCGCTCGCGCCAGGCAGCGAGCGCATGCGCGATCGCAATGAAGCGCGGGTCCTTTGATCGAATCTTGAGCCGCTTCCATGCAAGTTCGGGCGGCTGCTCGTAGGTGTCGGCGCTGGTGAGTTCTTCAAGTTCCGCCGTGGCCCAGTCGGTGCGCCCCGCCTGCTCCAGCTCCGATTTCAGGGCTTCATAGATCACACGCAGATGGGTGACATCAGCAAGCGCATAAGAGAGCTGCTGCTCGCTCAAGGGGCGATGAGACCAGTCGGTGAAACGCGAGCTCTTGTCGATCCGCGCATGGGCCAGCTTGGTGACCAACGCCTCATAGCCGACCTCGTCGCCATAGCCGAGCACCATGGCGGCAAGCTGGGTGTCGAAGATCGATGCCGGCGTTTGCCCCGTCAGATGATAGAAAATCTCGACATCCTGCCGGCAGGCATGAAAAACCTTGACCACGGATGCATCGGCCATGAGATCGAACAGCGGCTTGAGATCGATGCCGTCGGCCAGCGGATCGATGGCGGCGAAACGGTTCTTGCCCGCGATCTGAACGAGGCAGAGCTTCGGCCAGTAGGTGCGGTCCCGCATGAACTCGGTGTCGATGGTAACATAGTCTTCGCGGGCAAGCTCTTGGCAGAGCTCCTCAACCTCGGCGGTCGTCGTCAACAGGGTCATCGGTGTCTGGCAATCTTCGGAGGCATGGACATGGTGGAGATAGCTACGCTGTGGTGCTCATCGATCGAAAGCGCCATTTAGCATAGGTGCGCAAACGCCTGGTGCAAGCGTGTGGACCTCGCTCGACACTCAATTCCGACGTGATGGCTTGACAGCCAGCGGACTTGCGGCACTTTAGCGCCGATCAAACAGACCGGCGACGGCCGTGCTGTCCGCGTTCGGGCGGACCCACCATCGAAGAGAGACGACCCATGCATCCCTATCGCACCCATGACTGCGACAGCCTGCGCGCCGCCGATGTCGGCAAGGAGGTCCGGCTTTCCGGCTGGGTGCACAGAAAGCGTGACCATGGTCAGCTCCTGTTCATCGATCTGCGCGATCATTTCGGCTTGACCCAGGTGGTTTTCCAGCCGGAACAGCCGTTTTTCGAAGAGGCCGAGCACGCACGCATGGAAAGCGTGATGACCATCACCGGCAAGGTGGTGGCGAGGAGCGATGACACCATCAATCCGAACCTTGGGACGGGTGACGTCGAGGTCGTCGCCGAGCAGTTCATTCTGGAATCGACGGCCGAACCCCTGCCGCTTCAGGTGAACAGCGACCGCGATTTCCCCGAGGAGACCAGGCTTCGCTACCGTTTTCTTGATCTCCGGCGCGAGCATATGCACGCCAACATCCTGCTGCGCTCGAAGATCATCTCCTCCATCCGAAGGCGCATGGAAGAGCAAGACTTCGTCGAGTTCCAGACGCCGATCCTGACCGCCTCGTCGCCGGAAGGCGCTCGTGACTTCCTGGTGCCGTCCCGCGTCCATCCCGGAAAATTCTACGCGCTGCCGCAGGCGCCGCAGCAATATAAGCAGCTGTTCATGATGTCGGGCTTCGATCGCTACTTCCAGATCGCCCCCTGCTTTCGCGACGAAGACGCCCGCGCCGACCGCTCGCCCGGCGAGTTCTACCAGCTCGATCTGGAGATGGCCTTCGTCGAGCAGGACGACGTGTTCGCCGCAGTCGAGCCGGTGATCCACGGCCTGTTCGAGGAGTTTTCGGACTGGGACTGCACGCCAGCCCCCTTCCCGCGCATCCCTTACAAAGCAGCAATGCCGACCTTCGGTTCGGACAAGCCCGATCTCCGGAACCCTCTCGTGATGGCTGATGTCACCGACATCTTCCGCGGCTCCGGCTTCAAGTTGTTCGCCGGCATGATCGAGAAGGACGAGAATGTCCGCGTTTGGACGATACCGGCCCCAGGCGGCGGCTCCCGCGCCTTTTGCGACCGCATGAACAAGTGGGCGCAGGGTGAAGGCCAACCTGGCCTTGGCTACATCTTCTGGCGCGACGGCGAGGACGGCGGTGCCGGCCCGATCGCCAAAAACATAGGTGCGACGCGCACCTCGGATATTCAGGCCTTCGCCAGGCGCGACGGTTCCGGCCAAGCGACCCTCGCGGATGGCCTGCCGGACGCGATTACGGAACCCTGGTTCAAACTTCGTCCCGACGGCCTGAAGGTCGGCGACGCCTGCTTCTTCGTCGCGGGCAAACCGTCGGACATGGCGAAATTCGCAGCCTCCGCCCGCGATCACATCGGCACGGAACTCGATCTGCTCGAGAAGAATGCCTATCGCTTTTGCTGGATCGTCGACTTCCCGATGTACGAGTGGAATGAGGAAACCAAGGCGGTCGACTTCTCCCACAACCCCTTTTCCATGCCGCAAGGCGGACTGGAGGCGTTGGAGTCCAAGGACCCGCTCGACATTCTCGCCTGGCAATATGACATCGTCTGCAACGGCACCGAGCTCTCGTCGGGTGCGATCAGAAACCATCGTCCGGACATCATGATCAAGGCCTTCGAAATCGCGGGCTACGGCCGCACCGTGCTCGAAGAGCGCTTCGGCGGCATGTTCAGGGCGTTGCAATACGGCGCCCCGCCGCATGGCGGCATTGCTCCCGGCGTCGATCGCATCGTGATGCTGCTCGCGGACACACCGAACATCCGTGAAGTCACGGCCTTCCCGCTCAATCAGCAGGCCCAGGAACTCCTTCTCGGTGCCCCCGGCACTGTCGATGACCGGCAGCTTAAGGAGTTGAACATCCAGCTGTCGCTCGCCGCCAGAGAAGCCCTTCGTGCCGAGCAGGAGCACGAGCAAGGTGAGGATCAGCCCGCGGAACAGGCCGCCTGCGGTTGAGGACCAGCTGCCGATGCGCAAAGACGCTCGCGCGTCGATAGTTCTTGCCCTGCCAGACATTTAAATCATTCGGTTCAGCTCATATCACCGCTCGGATGTGCCGATATCGTGTCGCCGATGCCACGCGACGCCGGTCAAAAGAACCCAGCCGTAAGCTGTACCCAACTATGCCGCGCATAACACTTCGCCTGTTTTGGCAAGGTGTTGCGAGAGCTTCTTAAAGCAGAGCCGTGACTCAGCGCCGCGTATTATCGACAAATGCACGATAATACCGCGCCAACCCATTGAGCATGGCGAACCGCCATGTTACAGACACAAAAGAGATGCAGAATAACGAACCACAAATCAGTGGTCGTAATTGGAGGATGCCTCGAAGCGGCATGTGCAGACCGTAAGAGCGCTAATGAACAATGTACGGTTTGCGCAGGTATGACGATCGCGGTCGTCAACGCTTTCCTGGCTTAAGTAATGTTAAACGAAGCTCTGCTAGAACGAGCAGGTGTCATGAGCGTCGCGGCATGCTGTGACGAGACGGCGTCTGCTGGTTTGTCGTGAAAGAAGGCTGATCAAGTAAGCTCTTGACCAAGGCTCTGAAACCCACGTCTAAGTCAGGTTGGAACACGTGATGGCAGATACCCTCGATCTTCGTTCGAAACGCGTCCTCGTTACCGGTGCCGCCGGTTTTCTCGGCAGTTTTCTCTGCGAGCGTCTTCTTGCCGCTGACTGCGAAGTTCTTGGCGTCGACAATTACCACACCGGCACGCGCCGCAATATCGCCCATCTGCTCGATCACGCCAACTTCGAAATGATGCGCCACGACGTCACCCATCCCCTCTATGTCGAGGTGGATGAAATCTTCAACCTGGCCTGTCCGGCCAGCCCCGTGCACTACCAGTTCGACCCGGTCCAGACCACCAAGGTTTGCGTTCACGGCTCGATCAACATGCTCGGCCTTGCCCGCCGTTGCGGCGCCCGCATCCTGCAGGCCTCCACCAGCGAGATCTACGGCGACCCCGAGGTTCACCCCCAGCCCGAGACCTATCGGGGCAACGTCAACACGCTCGGCCCCCGCGCCTGCTATGATGAGGGCAAGCGCTGCGCCGAGACGCTGTTCTTCGACTATCGCCGCCAGCATGAACTGCCGATCAAGGTCATCCGCATCTTCAACACCTACGGCCCGCGCATGCACCCGAATGACGGCCGGGTCGTCTCCAACTTCATCTGCAAGGCCCTCACCGGCGAGGAAATCACGGTCTACGGCGACGGACAGCAGACCCGTTCCTTCTGCTTCGTCGACGACCTGATCGAAGGCATGCTGCGCATGATGGCCACGCCTGATGAAATCACCGGCCCGGTCAATCTCGGCAATCCCGAAGAATTCACCATGTTGCAGCTCGCCGAGAAGGTCATCGAACTCACCGGCTCCAACTCCAAGATCGTTCACCTGCCCCTGCCGCAGGACGACCCCACACGCAGAAAGCCGGACATCACGCTCGCGCGCGAGACCTTGAAGTGGCAGCCGACGGTCAACCTCAATGACGGTCTCGCCCGCACGATCGACTATTTCGAGCGCCTGCTGCGCAGCAAGAACGTGATCCCCGGCGAAAAGCCCCTGCCCTTCGCCGTCAACGCCTGACACGCGAAAACCTGTCGTCATCAAGGAAAGGCCGGCGCCAGGGAGGCATCGGCCTTTTTTTTGTCTCTACTGGCCGACGATCGTTCGATGCCGCAGCATCTTTACCGCTCGCGCGGCGTCTTAGCTGTTGAACTGCTCGACTGCGAATGTCGGCAATACTAAGGCACAACGAAGCTCCGACAGTATGGCTGCACCGAAAAGAAAGTCATGTCATCTTGGCAACGATATGAAGCATTGAAGATTAAGGCAGCGTTCATGCTGCCTTAGCCATCGACCGCGTCATGTCCGCCGAACTAATTCCTGACCCATGAATTCGGAATAACGACTGCGTTCACCCTTTCTTAACCTGCCATGGCTATTCTCCTGTGTGTCTTGCTGGTCCATGCGATCCTGGGAGTCCGAGCCTCGCCCAACCTATTCTAGCGGGCGGGCGGATTCCCAGGATCGCATGGACCATGAAAAAGTATGGCATGCATGGGTTAACGCAGAGCTAACGGAGGCGATGACGCAGACCTAAAGCCGGACGAGAAAACGCCGCGGGGATGCGGCCTGATGGACCGTCGATGCGAACGTCATGCGATCGGCTTGGGAGCACCCGGCGGTCTCATGGGATTGGGACGCATTCTATCTCTTTTGTTTTTGAACGATTTTTCATCGACCAGGCAATGTCAGCCGATCGGAAGGCGCCATTTTTGGATGACATGCCAAACCGACTCTCAGGGCCAGCACGTTCCGCCACCTCGTCTTTTGTCGGCAAACAGCGAACCCAGCTGCGGGAGCCCGGTTCACCGGATCTGCGGCTGCCCGTTATTCGGCCGCGATCAGCCAGACTTCCTCGCTTGGCTCGGCAGTTACCTCGCCAGGATCCTCGAAGGAGGCCAGCAGCTTTTCCTCCTTCGCTCTCGCCGCCTCGACCTTCGCCGCCTTGACCGGCCCAAAGCCGTTGACCTCCTTCGGGAGAGCGACAAGCG
>JBCCIN010000193.1:0-9773 GCA_039028235.1 Pseudomonadota bacterium | reverse complement strand
TCGATGTCTAGGCCGAAGCTCGGCTTTGCCGTAATTCTCTTGCTTGCGGCGTGCGATGATCAGGTGCAGGTCGAGAAGGTGAACAGCGTACACACCGACGTGCGCGCGATCGCCACCCAGGCCCGTGGTGCCGGCGATATCCTCCTCGTGGTCGACGGCGCCGACACGGTCGGCTCGCCCGAACCCGTCATGAATGCCGTGCGTGAGGCCATCCAGGGACGGCCAGGTAGCGTCAACCCCAGCTACACATTGGACGAGTCGGGCGCGGGCCAGACCACGTCGACCGTGCATGTCGTTCTCAACGGACCGACGGCGATGACAGGTCCGGATATCTGCCGGGGCGAGGGGGCCGGCAGTAACCGTGACGACGAAACGCGGGTGGCCCTCGCCTTTTGCCAGGGTGAACGCTCTTTGTCGTCGATTAAGGGTAAGGCGCCAAAGGCGACGTCACCTGACGATCCAAAGTTCGTCGAACTCCTGCAGACGGCGGCCCGCGAGCTCTTCCCGGCACCCGATCGGGATTAAACGGGGAGACGATCGCCAAAGGCTCGCGTTGCCAGTCTTTTGTACATACAAAGACGCTGGCCTCAGATCACCGGCAAGCTTTCATGGTCACCGATGGATCGGGATGGGTCGACCCCGACGTTCCCTCTGCGGATCGCATCGCGATCAACACATGCATGACCACCCCGATCAGGCATCCGAAGAGTACGAGAAGGTGGATGGTGAGATCGGCGACGCCGACCGTCGTCAGGGCCGTGCCGATCAGCGTGGTTATGATTAGATAAGCGGCAAACGCTGGCATCAGCATGGAACAGGCGATCGAGGCGATTAGCGTCAAGACCATAAGCGGCCAGGAGGCCTCACCTGCGACGCTGGCGAGGATCTGAGCGGCGTCGATCGGGATAGCGGTGCGTTCCAGGCTCGCGAGGATCAGCCCGACCGCGGCCGCAGCGACCAGCATGCCGCCGAAAGCTGCTGCGTTTCGGCCAAGAACGAGGATCATGGCCATGGGCCGGCGTCGATAGCGGTTGCTGAGCACCGAAGCGAGGCCAGCGGCGATCGCAAGCAGTCAGGCCGCTATCGGGATCATCGGATCGACGCTGGTCTGACCTGCCATGATCAGCGCACTGATCACCAGCATTGGCAGCAGATGGTGGAGGGCGCCGATGACGATGGCGCTACGTGCGGCCGTCGATCCGGCTGTGTCGGGAACGTTACGGACTGGGGCTAGATTGCTAAGCAGCAAGAGAGGCAGCACGATCGACAGCATGACGCCGAGCAGCCATGTCGTCATGCCGTGTTGGAGGCTGGACCAAAGCGTCTCGCCGATGGGGCTTTGGAACAGAATTGTTTCGTATGCAAGGCCCGCTGCGGTCACCAGAGCAAGCGGCAGACCGAGGACGAAAACTGTGGGGCGACGCTGCTTACGGTAGGTCTTGAGTGTCCAGCCAATCACGAATCGTTGCCTCGTCATCGTCGGGTGACAGGACAAGGCAGGGAGGCGAAGGTTCCATCAGTCCGAAAAGCGAGGCGCTGCGCATCGAAGCCATCAGTTCGAGGCGCTGCCGATCGGCCTCCGGGCCTATGAAGATCAGCTTTCGGCAACCGCTGCGCAGGGCGGCCATCACCAGCCCCGCATCGTCAGCGCAGTCGATCAGGATCTCATGGTCGACGGCCTCGGAAAGGGACTGAAGATAGCCGACACCCGCAGCGGAAGCGGCGTGAGGCGCACTTCGTAGCTGCAGGCTTAAACTCCGCTTACCCGCGATGCACAGGGCCGCTTTGGCCTGGGCGAGGTGATGGACGACCACTTCTGGCGCCATAAGCTGCTCGCTGGCGCCGCCGTTGTCCTGATCGACAGCGTCGTCAGGAGGCGTCGGCGGCAACCTGCATTTTGACGATCGTGTCTGGGCTGGCGGGTGGCTCGCCTTTGGCGATGGCGTCGACATGCTCCATGCCTTCCACCACCTGACCCCAGATGGTGTACTGACCGTTCAGGAACGGCGTTTCGACAAAATTGATGAAAAACTGGCTATTGGCGCTGTTCGGGTTCTGCGCGCGTGCCATGCCGACCGTGCCCCGCTCGAATTTGGCGTCGGAGAACTCGGCTGGCAGATCAGGGCGTGCAGATCCACCCGTTCCCGTGCCGGTGGGGTCGCCGGTCTGCGCCATGAAGCCGTCGATCACCCGATGGAAGATGATGCCGTCATAGAAGCCCTCCCGGGTCAGCGCCTTGATCTGCTCGACATGCTTCGGGGCAAGGTCCGGGCGAAGCTCGATCACGACCCGGCCATGGACTGTATCGAGATAGAGCTGGTTTTCGAGGTCGGCGGCCTCGGTCGTGCCGTTGGCGATGGTCATGGCGAAAACGAGACTCCAGAAGAGTTGGGTGAGGCGTCGCATGCAGCAAGGCTCCTGTTGCGAGACTTGGTCAGGATGATCGACGATAAGGCCCGCTTTTCCGCATGGATGGCGACCGCGGTCAACCCTTTTCTCCGACATTCGGCGGCTGGTCGGCCGGCAGAAGGGCTCAGATCCGCATCGACAAACGTCGAAAAGGAACGGGCGGCTTTACCTCTTATCGGCGCAGTCGATGCAGAAAAGAGCACTCGGATCGAGGGCTAGGCGTTGGTCTGCAATCAGTTCGCCGCAAGCGACGCATTCGCCATAGGTGCCGTCTTCCAGGCGGCCGAGAGCGGCGTCGATCCGGTCTAGTTCATGCTGGCGTCGGCGCTCGGTCTCCTTGGCCATCGCCTGATGTTGCAGCGCGTCCATTCGCGAAAGCCGGCCGACTCTCGTCTGATCAAGTTCGACCGGCCTAGCGTCATCGCCATGACCCTCGATCAGGGCGAGAACCGCATTGCGACGCTCAAGAAGCTTGATCTCGACGTTCTTGCGCTCAGCAGGTGAATCAGACGTCATTGCCTGACCTCCCTAGAGTGGCCGACTGAATTGGTTCAGGTCTTGTGCTGATCGACGCGTGGTCGACGCAGCCGATATGAGAACCATCAGGACTTGGCATAAGTCTAACCATAGCGCTTCAGCTGGCAAGGAAAGCGGCCGGCGCGAAATTTGGAAAGGATTGCCCACCCGGCTGCTAACCGCTTGTTGCCGCGTTTCTTGCGCGACGCTTCTTCGGTGAGGTTGGTGCGGAGGTCGACATGTTCATCTTGGATCAACAGCGACTTCCCGTAGGCGCTTTGATCTTCAGTCTGGACTTCTATTCCTTAACGCGCTGGTCCTTTCATATCTTCGATCTACGCCGGACCGGATCGTGCCACGTGTCTTCTGCTACCTCAATGGCATGGTTTGTGGCGTTCCGATCGCAGGGATCATTCAATGGAAATACCATGCGCAATGGCATCACCAGATTTACCTGCATCATGATTTTTCCGATCCAGGCTACACCTCCTTCGTCGGCACGCACGATGATCAGCGGCTGTCATCTCGCCAATCAGCAGGAGAGCGTGGTGAGCGGATCGCGGGTAAGGGATCAGGCTGCGGACTGATTGGCGTCGATGAGCTCTGTGACGGTGCGGTTTCGGCCCTCGCGTTTGGCGCGGTACAGCCCTTGATCGGCGCGATCGACCAGGGCTGAAAGACTCTCCCCCGGCACATATTGGCTGGCGCCGATCGATATCGTGATGGCGCCCAGGGTTTCGCCGCTCGATTTCATTTTGATCTTCTTCTTCGCGATCGATTGTCGGATCTGCTCGCTGACTTTCTCGGCACCTTCCATATCGGTCTGGGGCAGGATCACGGCGAACTCCTCACCGCCATAACGCGCCGCAAGATCTCGGCCCTTGATGCACTGTGTGAGGGTAAGCGCAACCTGTTTCAGCACCTTGTCGCCGACCCGATGACCATGAGTATCGTTGAAGGACTTGAAGTGATCGATGTCCCCGATGAGAAGGCAAAGGGGTTCATCGTCACGTGTTGCTTCGATGGTGAGCTGTTCCAGCCGTTCATCGAAGCAGCGGCGGTTCGCGATGCCGGTGAGGCCGTCAGTCAGGGCCTGCTGCCTGGCGGCGACGAGATGATCGCTGATCGAAGCCAGTTCCTTGGTCGATTCATCCAGGGCCTGTTCGAGTTGCCTGGTGCGATCCTGCATGTTCCGCGTTTCGGAGAGCATTTCCTTCAGCATATCGCGTACCTGGCTGACGCTCTCTGGCTCGGTCAGCTGGGACTGGAACCCTTCAAGGGCCTGGCCGTATTCGTTGGACCCGGTCGCTACGCTGCCCATCTGCGAGAGGATGCGATTCATGGTTTTTTCCATGCGCTCGCAGGTCTCGTCGATAAGTCGTGTCTGCTGTCCTGAACCGTAGAAGCGCTGATAGACCTGGGCGCAGATGTCGTTGCTGATCGGCTTGCCCTGGGCCTCGATCAATCTCAGTGTCTTGCTTAGATCAGGATTGGCATTCGCGATGTCGTGATACCAGACGGCATAATTCTCCGGTGTCATGGACACACAGAGCTCGTCCAACTTGGCGATGACGGCCCGGCTGATCTCCCGGCTCAATTCGATCTTCGGGCTTGACGACATCAAGTTGACCTCTGACAGGTTGCCTTACGTGCCGCCACCCACGCGTCTGGAGCGCTACATGTGACCGGATGGCGGCGCGAGCCTTTGATCACAGTCTCGGTTCAGCGCACGGTCGTCATCCTAACCCGCCTTCGTTAACAGACGGTTAAGCACGGAAAGATTGCTGGTCCGTTCGAAGGTTGCAGGCCCATGCTCTCGTCATCCCAAAAAAGAGCGCCCGGTTCCGAAGAACACGGGCGCGAGTGGAGCAGGGAGGCTCAATCAATACCGGGACTGCATCTGCGATCCCGGAACGTGCTCTTAACAGGCTGCGCACCCACTCATTCCAATTTCGATCGCAAAAAGTGATAAAAAACTGGTCGGCAGCTCGTTATTCTCCTCAAGAGTGAACAAACATTCGAAAAAATCTCCAGGTATGCGCGAAATTCCAGTAATATCAGTGGTAAACCATGGGTTATTGGCGCCACCTTTAATTGCCCTCATGTGCGGACCGACGACCATGCCCCTCTGGTCTCACGGATTGAGTGGTGTCGACGTATCCTGACCAATTTTGATTATTGGTTATTATTGGTTTTGAGCCTGGCGAGCGCAATCTAAGTTTGCTCGGAAAGATCGGAGGAATACCGATCATTCGTTGCTCTTTTACCAATTTTACGGGACTCATTCACTGACATTGGTATGGATTGGCTGTTATTGTTGAAAAATTGGTGTGTCGTTTGCCGAAAATGGTCTATCCTGTTTCGTGCGTTGGGTGGTCTGTATAAACGTTGGTGATGTTCACCTGGACCGATCCTGACGAGTCAGACGACAGGGATGACCGCCATAGCCTCCTAAGCACGGCGGCGCAAAGTAAGAAAGATGTTTGATGCGGAAGGCATCAGACAAAATCAGAGGAGACTTCGATGACAGTCAGCTATTTGCGCTCTACTGCGTTCGGCTTGACGTTAAGCCTCGGATTTGCGGCTGCTGGGGTCGTTCACGCCGCGGAAAGCGACGATCCGATCAAGATCCCGCATCACAATTGGTCTAGCCAGATTGTCGGCGCCTATATCGTCGGCAAGATCCTGAACGAAGCCGGCTACGACGTTGAGTACATCTCCTCCGACAGCCAGGTGGTCTATACCTCCATGTGTGAGGGCGATATCGACCTCGTGCATGAGGTTTGGCAGGGCGCTTTCGGCGTGGCCTTCGAGAAGGTAGTGGACGAGGGCTGCGTGATCGACGCCGCCACTCATGACGCCAAGACCCGCGAAGAATGGTGGTATCCCGCTTATGTCGAGGAGCAGTGCCCGGGCCTGCCCGATTGGGAAGCGTTGAACGCCTGCGCCGAGAAATTCTCAACGGCGGAAACCGCACCTAAGGGCCGCTTCCTCGGCGGGCCGGTGGACTGGCTGAAGCATGACGCCGAGCGCGTCGAAGGCCTTGGCATGGACTTCGAGGTGGTGAACGCAGGCTCCGCCGCCGCCCTTTGGGCCGAACTCGATGCGGCATCCCAGCGCAACGAGCCGATCGTGCTGTTCAACTGGACCCCGAACTTCATCGAGGCAGTCTATGACGGTAAGTTCATCGAGTTCCCTGAATATGGCGAGGGCTGCAAGGACGATCCTTCCTGGGGTCCGAACCCGGACATGACCTATGACTGCGGCAATCCCAAGGACGGCTACCTGAAGATCGGTGTCTGGCAGGGCATGCCCGAAAAATGGCCGAACGCCTACAAGATCGTCCAGCAGATCAACTTTACCAATGGCGAGATTGCCGAGATGGCCAAGCTCGCTGACATCGACGGCATGGAGCCTGAAGAGGCCGCCGATAAATGGCTCGCTGACAACGAAGGAAAGTGGCGCGCCTGGGTCGACGGAGTCTCCGGCTAGTAGCGCGGCCACCTCGTTAACATTGCCGCCCCGGCTTGACCGGGGCGGTTTTCTTTAAGCTGATCATGGATGCTCGGTGGAGACGCGTGCTCACTTGCACCATCGGCCGATTTGTTCTCTCCTAATCAGCAGGCGTTATCAAAAACGGGTTCAAGAACACGCCGAAAGGGAAGCTTCGCGTGTCAGAGCTTATCATTTCCTGCCGCAACATCTGGAAGCTGTTCGGCGCGGATCCAGAAGGCCTCTTGAAGAGCCACGGCGGCAATCCCGATCCTGTGGCGATCGCGGAGAGCGACCACATCGCCGCGGTGCGCAACGCCAATCTTGAGATCCGGACCGGGGAAATTCTGGTCATCATGGGGCTCTCCGGGTCTGGCAAGTCCACTCTGGTGCGCTGCCTCTCCCGCCTGATCGAGCCGACATCAGGCGAGATTTTCTTCCAGGGCAAAAATCTCCTCGAGGCGACGTCTGCCGAGATGATCGAGCTGCGCCGGCACAAGATGGGCATGGTGTTTCAGCATTTCGCGCTCTTTCCCCATCGCACCGTCGTGCAGAATGTCGCCTTTCCTCTAGAAGTGCAGGGCGTCAAGCGTGGCGGGCGCGAGGCGAAGGCGAGGGAGATCATCGAGCTGGTCGGCCTGAAAGGGCGCGAGCGCTACTACCCGCGCGAGCTCTCCGGCGGCCAGCAGCAGCGCGTCGGCATCGCGCGATCCCTCGCCGTCGACCCGGACGTCTGGTTTCTGGACGAGCCCTTCTCCGCGCTCGATCCTCTCATCCGCCGCGAGATGCAGAACGAGTTTCTGCGCCTGCAGAGCTTGCTCAAGAAGACCATTGTCTTCATCACTCACGACTTCGACGAAGCCATCCGCCTCGCCGACCGCATCGTCATCATGTATGAGGGCGCCATCGATCAGATCGGCACGGCCGAGGAACTGCTGACTAGCCCCGCGACCGACTATGTGCGCGAGTTCACCAAGGACGTCGCCCGCGAAAAATTGCTGACGGTTGCCAGCGTCATGTCTGCGAGGGCCGGCGTGCCGATAGCCGACACTGGGAACGGTATCTCAGTCCAACGTGACGACAAGCTCGCGGCCGTCGCAGGCAGGGTGATTCGGCATGGCGGGCAGGTGCCTGTCCTCGACGAGACGGGGACGCCCGTCGGCGTCATCACCGGCGATCGAATTCTGGACGCGCTCTACGGCGCTGACGTCTGATGAAGGCGACGAGCGAGGCGCTCGACCCCCCACAAGGGCGAGGGATGGATCAGCCCAAGGGCATGACGCCGACTGCCCTGATCCCAGCCGCGATCGTCGGCATCTTCCTGGTCCTGGTGCTGGCGAGGAGCGCTCTGCCAGAATGGGCGGTGGTGGTCCCAGAGGACTGGGTGATCCCGTTCATCGATTGGATTAACGCGGTCGTCGAGTTCCTCAGAAAAGTCCCGATTTTTTTGGGGCTCTTTACCTTCCGCGATCTGACCCGAGCGCTGGCGACCGCGATCGAATGGCCGCTCGATCTGATCGAAGGCATTCTGATTTCCGGCTTCAAGGACCTCGGCCTGCCGCCGCTTCCCTGGATCATGATCGCCGGTCTTGCCGCTGTCTTCGGCTGGTGGCTGAAGGGCTGGAAGCTCGCGCTTCTCGCCGGTGGATGCATCACCTATGTCGCGCTGTTCGGCAAATGGAAGCTCTCCATGATCACGCTTTCCGTGGTCCTGGTGGCAGCACCCGTGGCCGGTTTGATCGCCCTCGGCCTCGGTATCCTTGCCTTCAAATGGCGTCCGTTTGAGCGCGTGTTGCTGCCGGTTCTGAACGTGATGCAGTCGCTCCCTCACTTCTCCTATTTAATCCCGGTTTCCGTGTTTATCGGCGTCTCGCATAGAGCTGGTGCGATTGCCACGGTTCTGTTCGCCATCCCGCCCATGGCGAGGCTGACCATCCTCGGGCTCAAAGGCGTGTCCAGCGAGATCATCGAGGCTGGGGTCATGGCTGGAAGCACGGCCCGGCAGATGCTGTGGAAGGTGCAGATCCCGGCCGCGCGCGACGCTCTGATGGTCGGCGTCAATCAGGTGATCATGCAGTGCCTGGCCATGGTGGTCATCGCGTCCTTCGTCGGCGCGAAGGGGCTCGGCCACGACCTCCTGTTTCGCCTGCAGAGCCTCCGCATCGGCCAGGCGCTCGAGAACGGCGTGGCCATCGTGTTCATTGCGATCATGCTCGATCGTCTAAGCCTCGCCCTTTCCGAAAAGCAGCCTGAGCACAAGGAAGACCGCCCTTTCTGGCAAACCCATCCGTTCCTAGCCGCGGCCGGCGTGGTGATCGTGACATCCGCCCTGCTAGCAGCCCTAACGCCGCTCGCCGAGGCGTTGCCGAAGGAGTACACGATCACCACGGCGCCGTTCTGGGATGGCCTGGTCGACTTCATGACCGTCAACCTCCATGGCCCGCTGTCCGTGATCAAGGACGGCCTCCTGCTGAACGTGCTGATCCCGCTTCGGACAGCGTTTCAATCCGTTCCCTGGGTCGCCGCCGTCTTTCTGGTGGCTGCGGTCGGCTGGCGTCTCGGCGGTTGGAAGCTGGCGGCGACCGTTGCCGGCTTCATCCTGTTCATCGCCTTTTCCGGCTTTTGGGAGCGGGCGCTGATCACCGCCTACATGGTTGCGTTCGCTGTTTTTCTTTGTGTCTTGATCGGCGTCCCCATCGGCATCTGGGCGGCCGGCAGCGAGGGCAGGGCGAAGTTCGTCCAGCTCTTGTGCGACACATTCCAGACCTTTCCCTCCTTCATCTACCTGATCCCGGTGATCATGCTGTTCCAGGTGGGGGACGTCGCGGCGATCGCCGCCATCGTGATCTACGCCAGCATTCCGGCAATCCGTTACACCATGTTCGGACTACGCAACGTGCCGCATCAGACCGTCGAGGCGACCACCATGGCGGGCTGCACACCCTGGCAAGCGCTTTGGAAAGTCCGCCTGCCGCTTGCCTTTCCGGAAGTCATGCTCGGCGTCAATCAGACCATCATGTTCGCGCTCTTCATGGTGATCATCGCCGCTTTCATCGGCACCAAGGACCTGGGCCAGGAGATCTTTCGGGCGCTGACCTTCGCCGATGCCGGCAAGGGTCTGGTGGTCGGGCTCTGCGTCGCCTTCATGGGGCTCGCGGTCGATCGCCTGGTGACCGCCTGGGCGACAAGACGAAAGCAGGAGCTTGGCTTGGCCTGACATGCCGGATCGGGCAAAACGATCGCCATGCTGACATCGGGTTCGACATGGAAGCGGTAGCGTGGTTGCAGCCTGAAGGCATGGCCTTTTGGGCCGCCGGCGTGCTGGTTGTTTCAAGCGGCCTCACCTCCTTCATTGC
>JBCCIN010000192.1:0-9806 GCA_039028235.1 Pseudomonadota bacterium | reverse complement strand
TCTCGCCGCTGCAATCCTCGGTGCACGCTATGCGCATCACCTAAGCGACAACTTGCGAGCGTTCGCCTTCACACCTGATGAAACGGACAAGCAAGAGCTTTCAGCAGTGCTGGCGAAGCGTCAGGGGCCGTCCGGCCCGGTCTTCGGACTTGAACGCGATCGCACCACGCCGCACGGTCAGATCTTCAAGAAAAACCTGAATGCCAACCCCGCCGATGCCCCTGCTTGAGCTGGAACACGTTCAGAAAAAATTCGGTGCGGTAAGGGCGGTCGATGGCGTGAGCTTTGCGGTCGAAGACGGCGCGATGGCCGGACTGATCGGTCCAAACGGCGCAGGCAAGACGACGCTCTTCAACACGCTCGCCGGCATTCATCGCCCGGATGGCGGTATGATCAATCTCGATGGTCGGCGGATCGATGGCTTGGAGCCTCACCTCGTGTTCCGCTCCGGACTCAGCCGGACTTTTCAAATCCCAAAACCCTTTCCGGCAATGACGGTTCTGGAAAACCTGATGCTCGTGCCGGAGCGCCAGGCGGGCGAGGCGTTCTGGAACAATTGGATCCGTCGCGCGAAGGTGCGGCGCGAAGAGCAGGCGATCCGCGAACAGGCTGTCGAGATCATCACGTTCTGTGGCCTCGAGCCCGTCATGTCCGACCTTGCAGCGACACTCTCAGGCGGTCAGTTGAAGCTCCTGGAACTTGCCCGCGTGCTCATGGCCGATCCGAAGATCATTCTACTCGACGAGCCGGCGGCCGGCGTCAATCCTGCCTTGCTCGACACGCTGATCGAGAAGTTGATCGCGCTGAACCGGCGAGGGCGGAGCTTTTTGATCATCGAGCACAATATCGAGATGATCATGGCGCTCTGCGATCCGGTGATGGTCATGGCCGGCGGCAAGTTGATTTTTGACGGCGACGCCGAAGACGCGCGACAGGACCAGGCCGTCCTCGATGCCTATCTCGGCGACCTGCCGTCATGACGGCAGGGGCGCCGATCCTTGACGTCGACACGGTGGTCGGAGGCTACCGTCCAGGCCTGCCGATCCTGCATGGCGTGTCGGTCGACGTCGCCCTGGGTGAGGTGGTGACGATCATCGGCCCCAACGGCGCTGGCAAGTCGACGCTGATCAAGGCGATCGCCGGCTTCGTGCAGGTCACGGAGGGCGGGATTACGTTCGATGGCACAACCATCACCAATCAGCCAGCGCATGCGCTGATCGAACGTGGCGTCGCCTTCGTGCCCCAGCGGGAGAATGTTTTTTCGTCGCTGACGATCCACGAGAACCTGCGCATCGGCGGCTATGTGGTCACGGACGAACTGGAGGATCGGATCGAGCAGGCCTATGCCATGTTTCCGATCCTCGCCGAACGTCGCCGCGACAAGGCCGCCGTGCTCTCCGGCGGCGAGCGGCAAATGCTGGCGATCGCGCGTGCCTTGTTGCCGGGGCCACGCGTGCTCATGCTGGACGAGCCCACCGCGGGCCTCGCCCCACGAATCGCCGGTGAAGTCCTGGACCGCATTCGCTTGCTCGCAGGCGAGGGCGTCGCCGTCCTGATGGTCGAGCAAAATGCGCGCGCCGCCCTTGTCCGCTCCGATCGCGGTTACATCATGGCCGAGGGGCGGAACCGAGCAGCCGGTCCCGCCGCCGACCTCCTGAACGACCCCGCACTCGGCGAGACTTTTCTCGGCGGGCGGAGGCATGACGTATGATTTTCCAGCATCTCGCCGACGGCATTCTTACGGGCGCCATCGTCTCCCTCGGCGCGATCGGGCTTTCGCTCACCATGCGCATCCTGAAATTCGCGAATTTCTCCCATGCCGAACTCCTGACGCTCGGCGCTTACGTCGCGTTCGTCTTCCTCATCTTCGCAAAGTCCATGGACGACGTCCTCGGCGGCGCAATCGGCCCCTTCTCCTTCGGCCTCTCTCTGATCATCGCGGCCGTTCTCGCAGGCGGCTTTACCGCACTCGTCGCCCTCCTCATCGATCGCCTAGTTTTTTCCAGGTTGCGCGCGCGCGCCGGACATATGACGCTGGTCTTCGCGTCCTTCGGCATCGCGCTTCTGGTCCGAAATCTGATCCTGATCGGCTTCGGCCCCGATCCCTACTACTACTCACGCACGCTGCAGAAGGCGATCCGCATGCCAGGCGATATACTGGTCATGCCGGATCAGATCTTCGTGCTGGGCCTGACCATCGTCCTCGTCATCTGCCTCCATCTGTTCCTGACCCGAAGCCGCGCCGGCATTGCGATGCGCGGTGTCGCCGAGAACCCATCGCTTGCCTCCGCCTGCGGGATCGATGTCGATGCGGTGATCCGCTGGACCTGGATCCTGGGCGGTGTCGGCGCAGCAGTCGCAGGTGTGCTCTACGGCTTGACGGTGCAGCTCCGCCCAGAACTCGGCTTCAGCCTTCTCCTTCCGCTCTTTGCAGCCGTCATCCTCGGCGGCACCGGCAGCATGTATGGCGCCGTGGTCGGCGGGCTGATCGTCGGGCTCGCCGAAAACCTCTCGGTGATGGTGATCCCCGCCAGCTACAAGCCGGCGATCCCCTTCCTGCTCATCCTCCTGATCCTCTACGTAAGGCCGAAGGGCCTCTTTGGAGATGCGAAGTGATTGGGGGGTACACGAAGTGATCGGTTTTTTTTCGTATTTCGTCTTCTTCATGATCATCGCGTTGATCTTCGGCATCGCCGTGCTCGGCCTCAATCTGCAATGGGGCTTCACCGGTCTCTTCAATGCAGGCGTCGTCGGCTTCATGGCCGTTGGCGGTTACGGCACCGCGATCCTGATCGGGCGTGAGCGGGACGCCATCATCGGCGGCTTCGAGCTCCCCTTCGCCATCGGTCTCGCAGGCGGGATGATCGCATCGGGAATCGCAGCCATCATCGTCGGCCTCGCCACCCTTCGCCTGCGCGAAGAGTATCTCGCCGTCGCCACCTTCGGCATCGCCGTCTCGATACAGCTGGTCGCGCTCAACGCCGAATGGCTGACGGGCGGCACCCTCGGCCTGATCGGCCTGCCGCGCCCGCTTCAGACCTGGATCGACGGCCCGCTCGCCTACAACTGCTTCTACCTCGCCCTCGTCATAACAGTGGTCGCGATCGTTTACATAGGCCTCGAACGCATGGTGCGCTCACCTTGGGGACGGACGTTGAAAGCGATCCGCGAGGACGAGACCGCAGCCGCCTCCCTTGGCAAGAACCCGACGCGCATCCGCCTCGAAGCCTTCGTCCTCGGCTCCATGCTGATGGGCCTCGCGGGCGGCCTCTATGTCGGCTTCATCGGCTATGTCGGCCCCTTCGACTTTCAGCCCATCGTCACCTTCCAGATCTGGGCGATGCTGATCGTCGGCGGCAGCGCCAACAACCGAGGCGCCCTCTTGGGCGCACTCATCGTTTGGGGCATTTGGACATCGAGCGGCTATCTCGTCTCAAACCTCGTGCCGGCCACCTACCAAACCCAGGGCGGCGCGCTTCAGGTCATCCTGATCGGCCTCCTCCTGGTCCTGATTCTTCTTTACCGGCCACGCGGTCTGATCGGCGAGGAAGACCACGTCTCTCTGCATGCTGCCGCGGGCAGTTCGCGAACCTTTAAAGAGTCTTCCTGATGGGGCGTCTTGGCTCTATCGTTGCTGCAAGCGTTGAACAAAAACGAAATGCCGGGAGAACGTCATGAGAAGCCTTTTACTCGCCGCGGCCGCGCTCGGCCTGGGCGTCGTGAGCCAAGCCGACGCACAAGAATCCTGCCCGATCAAGCTGGGCGTGGTCCTGCCGGCGAGCGGGCCGATGGGGCAGGTGGGTGAGCGTATCGCCGAGACCGGCCAGTTCGCAGCCGACCTCTTCAACGAGGCGGGTGGCGTCAAGGGCTGCGAGGTCGAGTATCTCCTGCGCGACACCCAGGGCCAGCCGACCGTCGGCGTCGATGCCGCGAAAAGCCTGATCGACGTCGAGGGTGTGCAGGCGCTGATCGGCGCCGTCAGCTCCGGCGTCAGCCTGCCGATCCTGACCTCGGTCGCCGTGCCTGCGAGAATCCCGCAAGTCTCCTGCTGCTCCTCCTCGCCAAGCTTCACCGAACTCGCGCAAAGCGGCGAGACCGACGGCTACTGGTTCCGCACCTACGCCACCAGCCGCACCCAGGCGGCCATGGGCGCCCTCCTGACCAGCGAGCAGGGCCGCGAAAAGACCGCGGTGATCTACGTCAATACCGACTTCGGCGTGAACCTCGCGAAACAATACAAGAAGGACATCGAAAAGCTCGGCGGCACCGTGACGGCGATGGTCGCCTACAACGAAAGCCAGCAGTCCTACCGCGCCGAGGTCACCTCAGCCCTCGACGGCGACCCCGACTCCCTATTCCTCGTCGCCTTCCCCGTGGACGGCGCAACGATCACGCGCGAATGGCTCTCGCTCGGCGGTACGTCCAACCTGATCGTCAACAACTCGCTTCGCTCCGGCGACTATCTCGAAGCCGTGGGGCCTGAGAACCTCGCTGATCTGGTCGGCTATGACAGCGCCCAGCCCAGGACCGAGTCGGTCGCGACCTTCAACAGCCTCTTCGAAGAGCGCTTCGCCGGCCCGCCCGATGGCCCCGGCCTGCATTCGGTGTTCGATGCGGTCAACGTCGTGCTGCTGGCGATGGAAGCCTCGGACGAGATCACCGGCGCTGCCATCCGCGACAACATCCGAAACGTCACCTCGCCGGACGGCGTCGAAGTCTATCCGGGTGTGGACGGCATCAAGGAAGCCAAAGCGCTCCTCGCCGAGGGTAAGACCATCCGCTATGTCGGCGCCACCGGCCCCTTGCAGTTCGATCAATGGGGCGACGTCTCCGCGCCTAAGCTCACTTGGCGCTTCGAGGGCGACAAGAATGTCGAGATCAAATACTACCCACTCGACGAGGTCGATGCGTTGATCCAGAAGCTCGATAACTGAACCGCCTTGGCCGGGCGTCGCCACATCTTCACCGGCTCCAAGTATGAGGAGCTGGCAGGCTACGCCCGCGCCGTGGTGGTGGATGACCGCATCTTCGTCTCCGGCACGGTCGGCTATGACTTCACGACCGGCGAACTGCCGGAGACGGCGGAGGGGCAGACCGAGCAGGCGCTGAACACCATCGCCTGGAGCCTGCAGGAAGCGGGGTCCAGGCTTGGCGATATCGTCCGCGTCCGCGTCTACGTACCGAACCCGGATGACGTCGTCTCGGTATCTACGACGTTGAAGCGACGGCTTGGCGACGCTTACCCCGCCAACACCACCATCTGCGCGCCGCTCGCCGTGCCGGAATGCAAGGTCGAGATCGAGGTCGAAGCGATCCGCGGCTCCGCCGTGGCATGAGCGCTCCGCCGCTCGAACGGGTCACGCTCGGAGACGGGCTCGAGCTTTGCCGGGTGACCACCGGTCTCTGGCAGATGGCGGATCAGGAGCGGGACGATCGCACTCCTGACCTGGATGCGATGGCTGATGTTCTCGCCGACTACGCCCAATCCGGTTTCGACAGCTTCGACATGGCCGACCACTACGGCAGCGCCGAACTCGTCGCCAGCCAGGCGGCTGGACGCTTGACGTCGAAGGGACACCCTCGACCGTCACTGCTGACCAAGTGGGTTCCCGAGCCAGGGCCGATGACGCCGGAGGTCGTGCGCGCCGGCGTGCAGCAGCGGCTCGATCGCCTCGGTGTCGATCGCATCGATCTCCTGCAGTTCCATTGGTGGGACTACAAGCACCCCGGCTATATCGACGCCATGGCCGAGCTGATGCGCCTCAGGGAAGAAGGCTTGATCCGGCATCTCGGCGTCACCAATTTCGACACCGCGCATCTCCGCGTCCTGGTGAAGAACGGCATCGAAATCGCATCCAACCAAGTCTGCTTCTCACTCCTCGACCGACGAGCCGCCGGTGGCATGACCGATTTCTGCCTGGAGTACGGCATCAAGCTCCTCGCCTTCGGTACACTGGGTGGCGGCTTCCTTGCCGAGCGCTGGCAAGTCGACGATCCGCCCGCGGCGCAGGACTGGAGCAAGATGAAGTATCGGCGCTATATCGATGCTGTCGGCGGTTGGTCGGTGTTTCAGGAACTGTTGCGCGTGCTCTCCAACGTCGCCGAAAGGCGCGCCGCCTCGACTGCCAATGTCGCCACCCGCTGGGTTCTGCAGCAGCCTGCCGTCGCGGCGGTAATCGTCGGGGTAAGGCTCGGCGAGCGCGACCATCGCGACGACAATCGCCGCCTCTTTTCCTTCGAGCTGGATGAGCAGGATCTCGCGGAGATCGACGAGGCGCTCGCCATGCAAATCCCGCTTCCTGGCGATTGCGGCGACGAATATCGAAAGCCGCCCTTCCTCACAGCCTCCGGCGACCTCAGCCATCATCTCAGCCAAATGCCGAAGGCTTACACGATAACGCCGATCGGCGCGCGTCCTGACCGATCACGCGTTGACACAGGTTCGGCGACAGAGGCGGTCTGCGGTTACAGCCGTGCCGTTCGCGCTGGTGATCGCATCCTCGTCTCCGGCACCACCGCGACCCACGGCGAGCGCGGCGTCGTCTGCAAGGGCGATGTCGAAGGGCAGGCGACGCACATCCTCGACAAGATCGAAGCGGCGATCACGGCGCTTGGCGGTAGTATCGAAGACGTCATCCGCACGCGCATCTACATGAAGGACGCGTCCCGCTGGGAAGAAGCCGCCCGCGCTCACGGCCGGGTGTTCCGTGAGATCCTTCCCGCCAACACGCTGATCGAGATCAAGGACCTCGTCGGCGACTACGAGATCGAGATCGAGGCCGAAGCTGTCGTCTGTAGCTGGGGCTAGTGGACCGATCTTGATGGTATGAGCTGATGCAGCGGTTTGAAGCGACCGTCGGTATGGAGCCAGAGCCATCTGGCGGACGCGGACCGCGGCTGCTCGAACCGCATGCTGGGGCGCTGACGAACATGGTCGAAAGCGATCCCGACGTTACGCTTGCCGACGTCAAGCTTGCTGAGATCCACGCCGAGTTGGAGCGCCGCTTTGATGTGGCGGCTGGGCTCTCGACCATTCATCGCATGCTCCGACGGCTCTGGCTCAGGCATAAGAAAGTCATTGAAAGCGGCCAAGCGGAACCGACCGGACGTCGCCACGAATCGACGTCGCTGGCGCGCCTGGCAGTGCTTCATGGATCCTGAGCACTTCGTCTTCATCGACGAGACCACAACCGCGACCAACATGATCAGGCGCTATGGCCGCTGTCCGTCAAGACAGCGCCTGGTTGCCAAGGCATCCTATGGTCATTGGAAAACCACCCCCTTCGTTGCCGGGCTTAGAAAGAGCGGCATCACAGCGCCCTGGTGCTCGACGGGCTGATGACCGGCGCTTTCTCAAGCCGGGGACGTCGTGGTCATGGATAATCTGTCAGCACATAAGGTCGCCGGCGTCGGTCGGGCGATCGTGAGCAGCCCTATCCGACTGGCCCAACGAGAGTCAGAAACTCGCCGTCACGAATTGCGAGATCGACACCGCTGAGAACTCCAGTCTCACCGAAGCTCTTGTCGATCCCCGCAATTGCGATCTTCGCCATGCGCTATCCAACGTCTGAACCTGCGTCCGCCAAATTCAGCGCTATCAAGCGACGATGACCCGACTGTGACGTTGGCATGACCAAACGATCGGCATGCGCTGCGGCTGATTTTTTCCAGCTGACACGCAACTCTCACCTTTCTGCCGTGGGATTGTCACGCTCGAGCATTAGCGCTTTTACCTATGTTGACACTTGACCGACTGACCAAGACGTTCGATCGCACCGTGGCCGTGAATTCGGTTTCGACGTCGATCCCAAGCGGCCAGATGGTGGGCGTTATCGGACGTTCCGGCGCTGGCAAGTCCACCTTGCTGCGCATGATCAACCGCCTGACCGATCCGACCGAGGGTGGGCTTCGCGCCGAAGAGATCGACGTCGGTGAGCTTCGTGGTTCCGAGCTTCGTAGCTGGCGCGCGCGCTCAGCGATGATTTTCCAGCAGTTCAATTTGGTCGGGCGCCTGGATGTCCTGACTAACGTTCTGCTCGGCCGGCTCAATCACCGTCCGCTTTGGTCGTCCCTGCTCATCCGGTTCTCCGAAGAGGAACGCGCCCAGGCGATCCTGCAGCTCGATCGCTTGGATATGGCGCATACCGCCTTGCAGCGCGCCGACACCCTGTCCGGCGGCCAGCAGCAGCGTGTCGCGATCGCGCGTGCGATGATGCAGCAACCGAGTATCCTGCTCGCCGACGAGCCGATCGCCTCCCTTGATCCGAGGAACGCCACAGTAGTGATGGACGCTCTGAAACGCATCAACCGCGAAGATGGCATCACCGTGATCTGCAATCTTCACACGCTCGACACCGCCAGGCGCTACTGCGACCGCATCATCGGCATGGCTGCTGGCGAGATCGTCTTCGATGGCGTGCCCGAGCAACTCACTCAGCCCATGGCAGAGACAATCTACGGCGTCGATGGCCTGAAGGAACAGCTTTCAGAAGACGTGACATCGACCGCGATCGGCGATGCGCCAGGGCCGCAAGGTGAGGCCGAGGCCGTCGCCTGAACTTGTTAACTGATGAGCCCAAAAAAAGTTGGAGGCAAAGCCATGAACGTTATGCGACGCCTTTTGATGACGTCTGCAGTCGCTGTTTTGGCGACCGGCGCCACCACAACGGTCGGCGCGGCCGACTGGAGCGCAGAGGTCCCCATCTTCCGCATTGGTATTCTCGGCGGTGAGAACGAAGCTGATCGGCTGAAGAACTACGCCTGCTTCAAGGACATCATCGAAGGTGACTTCGGTGTGCCCGTCGAACTCTACCCGGCAGCGGACTATGCCGGCGTGATGCAGGGCTTGATCTCGCACAATCTCGAGGTCGCCAGTCTCGGTTCATCCGCCTATGCCGGCATCTACCTGCAGGCCCCGGATGCCGTCGAACCGCTGGTGACCACCAAGCAGGTCGACGGCTCGCTCGGCTACTACTCCGTGATGATGGTGCGCACCGACAGCCCATACGAGTCGATCGACGATCTCGAAGGCAAGACGCTCGCTTTCGCCGATCCCAACTCGACCTCCGGCTATCTCGTCCCGAGCGCGGAGCTGAAGCTGAAGGGCTACGATCCCGATGCGTTCTTCGGTGAGACTGGTTTTGCCGGCGGCCATGAGCAGGGCATCGTCGCCCTCCTGAACGAGCAATATGACGCTGCCGTTACCTGGACTTCCGGCGTCGGCAAATATGAGGAGGGCTATTCACGTGGCAATCTTCGAAAGATGGTCGACAAGGGTGCGCTCGACATGAACGACGTGCGCATCGTCTGGAAATCGGAGATGATCACCAATGGCCCACGGGTCATCCGAAAGGACGTGCCGAAGGAGTTGAAGGAGGTCTACAAGCAGCTCCTGCTCGACCTGCCCGAGCGGGATCAGGCCTGTTTCGAGGCGATTTCTGGCGGTAAGGCGATCGGCTTCGAGCCCATCGGTCACGACTTCTACGAGCGTGTCATCGAGATGCGCCGTCAACTCACCGACAGCCGTCGCGGCTGAGCTTTGATAGCCGTTGAGGGGCGGGATCCGCGTCCCGCCCACCAGCATAAAGATCGATGACCGACCTCACCGCCCAGGACCCCGTCGCTCTCTTTGAGCGGCATCGTGCCGAGCAAATCAGAAGCCAGCGTGGTCAGACGGTGCTGGCGATCCTTCTGTTCTTCACTTTCCTTGCTTTCTCTATCAACATCTCGCAGTTCTTCCCGGAAAAGCTCGCCGCCGGTTTGCCGAAAATCGGCGACTATCTTTACGACATCCTGCCAACGCTCGA
>JBCCIN010000191.1:0-9849 GCA_039028235.1 Pseudomonadota bacterium | reverse complement strand
AGCGCCTTGGTGAAATGGACGACGGCCTCGCGGATATAGTGGCCGCCATTGACCATGCCGAAGCCATAGACCGAGTGGACGACGTCGTCGTCGCTGAGTCCCTGGAGGCGATAGGCGCGGGCGAGGAGGAGGTTTTGCACCTCGCGATCCCAGGCGCCGAAGAACAATGGTTGCGGCGCGCCGGTAGTGCCGCTGGTGATGTGGAAGACGACGGTCGGGCGCTCTTTTTCGGTCAGGGACCCGATGCCGTGAAAGTCACCAAGTGGCGGCGCCACGTCGACGCTCGCCATGAGGTCGGCCTTGGAAAAAGGTGGGAGCTTGTCGATGTCGTCCAGGCTGCTGATGTCGCCGGGCTCGATGCCGGCTGCTGACCAGCGGCGGCGGTAAAACGGCACCTGCCAGGCGTGCGTCATCACGTCGAGAAAACGCTTTTCCTGAGCTTGCCTTAGCTCGTCTCGGGAGAGGTTCTTCGTCCAGTCGAGAAAAGCGGGGCCGAGCGGATAGGAGTCCATCAACTCTGCGAGCTTGGCTTCCTCGAAATAGCCGGTCATGAGCCGGGCGCCACCATGAGGTCGACGAGAGCTCGAACATCCGTGATCGTTTCCAGGTCATCGACGCGTGCGATCAGCTCGTCGGCGCGATCGGCGGGCAGGGGCTTAGCGGCGACCGACCAGTTCTGCCGGAACTTTTCCAGATGGGCTTCGCGCGCAAGAGGTTTCTTGGGATTGCCGTAGACGACATCCATGGTGATGTCGTGGGTACGGCCGTCCTTCAGTGCAACGGTCACGGTGACCGGCGTCAGCGCGTTCGTGTCGGGGTTGTCGGCTGTTTCGACGGTGATGCGACGGCCGAGGTCGAGCCGCTCGGGAGCGTTGAGCAGGGACGGGCGAAAGTCCTCGATGCCGAGCCTGCCTTCGATCAGGGCGGCGGCGAGGGTGTAGGGGGCGGAGAGGCGGGCGTAGTTCGCTTCCATCTCGTCCCGGATCGGGCGGCCGACGAGCTGTGCTGTTAGTGGCGGGACAAGGCAGTTGATGTGCTCGACATCGTCCGCGGTAAAGCCGTGCTTCCGCTTCAGCGTCAGCAGACCGTCGAGGACCCCATGGGTCGCGCGGCCGGAGGGGAAGGGCTTGTGCGCGATTTCCTCGATGCGCCAGGTCTTGCCGAGGGCATCGAGGCTTGGCTGGAGATCGTAATCGCCTTCGAACAGCCAAAAAAAACCGAACTCGCCTTCGAGGACTGCTTCGGGTGCGGCGAGGCGGCGTTCGGCCATGTCGGCGGCGACAATGGCATTTCTCGCGTTGAAGCCCATCTGCATGGCGAGCATGATGCCGCCGTCCACATGGGCCTGCATGGTGCCGGAAAGCTGGGCGAGTGTGATGCCGAAGGCGTTGATCAGGGTCTCGCGATCGAAGCCGCGAAGCTTGCCGAGGGCCGCGACGGCACCGAAGGCACCGGCGGTCGCCGGACGGAAAAAGCGAAGTTTGGATCTCGACGCGACGCCGAGATGAGCGGCGACGTCGACCCCAAGCACCGCCGATGTGATCAGTTCATAACCGTCGACCGCGCCGGTCCGATCGACCTCGGCCATGATGGCGGCCAGCGGAGCAGTCATCGCGTGGACGACGGCTGCTTCATGCACGCAGTCGAATTCCGAATTGTGCATCTGATAGGCGTTGATCATAGCCACCGCTGATGCCGGCAATCGGTCGCCGAAGACCCAGACGCGCGCATGTTCGCCCTGACCTTGGGCACCGGCTGACGCAATCAGTCCGTCGAGCCAGGGGCCGGCACTGCCGCCGACGCCGACGCCAAAGCCGTCGAGGATAAAGGTCTTGGCCGCGCCGATCGCACGCGGCGGCAGAGTTTCGTAGCCAGTGCCGACGACGTGCTCGGCAAAAGCGACGATGCCGTCTTGGCTCATGCTGTCTTCGCCTCCTGATGATTTCGCCCATGATGCCAATGGCGGCGCCGTCGATCCAGCCCGACGAGACGACTATCGGAAATCGCGAATGCGCTTCGCCTTGCCGCCGGAGCGCTCGACCTCGCCGGGTGCTGCCACGGTGACAGTGCTCGATATGCCGATGCGCGACTTGATGTGCTCAGCGAGCGCCGTGCTGGCGTCGGCGCGTGTCTTGTCGTCGGCGGCATCTGTCCGCGCTTCGACGACGACATCAAGACTGTCGAGCGCGCCGTCCTTGCTGATCTCGAGCAAGTAGTGCGGCGAGAGCCTCTCGTCTTCGAGGATCAGTTCCTCGATCTGGGTCGGGAAGAGATTGACGCCGCGGATGATCAGCATGTCGTCCGAGCGGCCGGTGATCTTTTCCATGCGGCGCATGGTTCTCGCCGTGCCGGGGAGGAGGCGGGTGAGATCGCGGGTGCGGTAGCGGATCACCGGGAACGCCTCCTTGGTGAGCGAGGTGAACACCAGCTCGCCGCGCTCGCCATCGGGAAGGACCGCGCCGCTGACCGGGTCGATGACCTCGGGATAGAAGTGATCCTCCCAGATGTGCAGACCGTCCTTGGTCTCGACGCATTCGTTGGAAACGCCCGGGCCGATCACCTCGGAGAGGCCGTAGATGTCGACGGCATCCATGTCGAATCGTTCTTCGATCTCGCGGCGCATCGACTCGGTCCAGGGCTCAGCACCGAAAATGCCGACCTTCAAGGAACACTGCCTGGGATCGACGCCCTGCGCTTCGAAGGCATCGGCGATCGCCAGCATGTAGGATGGGGTGACCATGATGATATCGGGCTTGAAGTCGCCGATCAGCTGTACCTGGCGCTCGGTCATGCCGCCGGACATCGGCACCACGGTGCAGCCCAGTTTTTCCGCACCGTAGTGAGCACCCAAACCGCCGGTGAACAGGCCGTAGCCGTAGACCACATGGACGAGATCGCCGGCGCGTCCGCCTGATGCGCGAATCGAACGTGCGCAGACCTCCGCCCAGACGTCGACATCATGCTGTGTGTAGCCGACGACGGTGGGTTTGCCGGTGGTTCCCGACGAGGCATGGATCCGTGCCACCTGCTCACGCGGCACCGCAAACATGCCGAACGGGTAGTTTTGGCGAAGGTCGTCCTTGTAGGTGAAGGGAAAACTCGCGAGGTCCGCGAGCGTCGTCAGATCAACCGGGTGCACGCCGGCTTCGTCGAAGGCCCGTCGGTAGTGCGGGACATTGTCATAGGCGTGGCGAAGGCTCCATTGCAGGCGCGAGAGCTGCAGAGCCTGGATCTCGTCGCGGGACGCGATCTCGATCGGATCGAGTTCGTGCTTTTTCGGTGGGCGTGCGCGCATGGCTCGGCCTCTGCCTTGGGTTTGGTCGTCCATCATGTCTAGCTTGATCGGCGTTGACCCGTCGAGGCGAACGCGAAGAAATAGCGAAGCTGCCTGTCGATGCCGGGCAGGATCGGCGATATGATGGAATCCAAGGAATGCCAAACCGTCATGCGTCCTGAGAAAGGAGCTGCAGGTGGCTCGTCATCTCCTGGTTTTCATTGCATTGCTTGCGATGCCGCCAAGCCTGTCGGCGGAGCCGGCGTCGTCCGACCTCGACCGGAACATCCTGAACAATCGCCTCAACAACCTGGAAAGTCAGGCTATTCAGCGGCGGGGACGGGAAGGGAAAACCCTCGATCTTCTGAACCGGCAGGATGACCGTCTGGCGGGACAGGCGTTGAACAGGCTGAAGACGGCAAGCCCGAGAAATGAGGCGATACCACGCCTCGAAAGGCGACTGGACCGCAGCCGGCGGCCCGTTGGGATCTCCCGCTGAGGAACGATGAACCGGTCCATGGCCATCGTCCGACCGCCGCATTGGTAACGAAGCCTTAACCTCTGGGCGCTAAGCTCGGTTTCCTGGTCCATGCGACCGTGGGAATCCGCCCGCCCGCAGAGAGTTTGGGCGAGGCTCGGACTCCGAGGATCGCATGGACCAGCGAGACAGGCACGGTGTAGCGGTATCGAGTTAAGAATTCGTAAACGGGCTCGAAGAACCTCTCTTCGCCAGGCCGTCAAAGAAAACCCCAGGCTTCGTTTAGACGTTGCCAAGCATTCATCTTTCCTTAACGCCTCTGTGGCAGGGTCTCTTTCAGGTCCACGCGATCCTGGGAATCCGCCCGCCCGCCGAGAGTTTGGTTGAGGCTCGGACTCCAAGGATCGCATGGACCAGCAAGACGGACTTCGTTTAGCGAAATCGGGTTAAGAAATCGCGAACCGGCACAAAAAACCTCCCTTCGCCAGGCCGTCAAAGAGGACACCTGGCTTTGTCGATAAGTCGCCACTCATTCATCTTTCCTTAATGCCTCTGTGGCAGGGTCTCTTTCAGGTCCACGCGATCCTGGGAATCCGCCCGCCCGCCGAGAATTCAGGCGAGGCTCGGACTCCAAGGATCGCATCGACCTGATCGACAAGTTTGGCGATGGAGGGTTAACATTTGGTTTGCAAAAGTTCAGAAGCGTGACACGCCGTCAGCCTGGTTGGGCCAGCGGTCAGACGTGGCGACGTTGTCGCCCGACGGGGAGGCCATCTTGACGATCGACGTTATCGACACGCACCAGCATCTGATCGAAAGCGATCGTCTCGGCTATCGCTGGCCGGCGAAGATCGAGGCCCTTGCCGGGCGCGCCTTTACCTATAATGATTATCTGGCCGCGAGCGCCGGCGCAGGCATTGCCGAGACCATCTTCATGGAGGCGGATTGCGAGGACTGGCAGGCGGAAACCGACATGGTCCTCGACATGACCGCCGACCCTTCGACGGTGATGATCGGTGTGATCGCCAATGCGCGGCCGGAACATGCAGATGGCTTCGATGAGTGGCTCGATCGGGTCGAGGGGACCGATGTCGTCGGTCTTCGCCGCATTCTTCACGAGACCACAGACGACGTCTCGCAGGCGGACGTGTTCCGTAACAATCTTAAGAAGCTCGCGGATCGAAATCTGACCTTCGATATCAATTTCCTGGCACGTCAGCTGCCGATCGCTGCTGAGCTTGTGCATGTCGTCGACCAGGTGCAGTTCATCCTGGATCATTGCGGCGTGCCGGACATCGCGGTCGGTGACGACGAAAGCTGGCGGGCCGGCATCGAGACGCTCGCCGGCTTTCCGAACGTCGCCTGCAAGATTTCCGGCATCACCGCCTATTGCGCGCCGGGAACGGCCGACCTGCAGACCCTGCGGCCCTATATCGAACATTGCATCGAGTGTTTTGGCTGGGATCGAGTCGTTTGGGGGAGCGACTGGCCGGTCTGCAACATCAATGCGAGCGTCAGGAAGTGGATGGCGATCACCAAAGAGGTGGTCGCCGGCGAAGATGTTGCGAATCAGGAGAAGCTGTTCCGATCGAACGCGCTGCGTCTATACGGACCGAGGCGCGCCAAGCGCTAGGCTAACAGCCGAAGACGTCTCCCAAGGGCCAGCGGCAGGCTGGCGCTGGCGGGCCGCTTTTCGGTCAGATGCTCAACATCCGGGCCTAGTGGGCGGCGCTCAGCGTCAGGAACGCGACCAGCGCCGCGAAAATGAGCACAAGGATGAAGGTGCCGGTGAAAACCTGAAACGGCGTCATGTTTTGAATAACCCCATCGCTCAACCAGATCCGATGTTCTATCGGTCTCTCGTAATCAGGCGAGTGGTGACGGCACGTTGAAAGCCGCCGTCGACCCGCCCACTTTTTTCTGTTTACAGAACCTTGGGTCGTCTCGGCAAGCTCGAAGCGAAGATGGTGGCTCCCGGATCATGTCGCGCATCTAGCTGGGATCTCCAATCCAAGCTGTCGACATTGACGGAAAACGTCTATACCAAGCCGACCGAAGCACATCGCGCGACGATGGTGCCGGATTTCCAACCCTGATTGATGTGACGGACCGTGCTCGATCTGAAATGGCTGCGTGATCATCCGGAAGCCCTGGACCACGCTTTGGCGCGTCGTGGCGGTGCCGCCGTCGCGGCCACCATCCTCGACCTCGACAAGTCTGTGCGTGAGCTGCAGACCGATATTCAGGACAAGCAGGCGAAGCGCAACGCGCTCTCCAAGGAGATCGGCAAGGTCAAGGCGTCCGGCGGCGATGCCGGTGCGGTGATGGCCGAGGTCGGTGAGCTCAAGCAGGCGATCCAGACGGGCGAGGATGAGCTGCGCAAGCGCTCGACGGCGCTCGATGAGCTGCTTGCCGGTCTGCCTAATGTTCTCGACGATGACGTGCCCGACGGTGCTGATGAAGACGCCAACATCGAGGTCAGACGCTTCGGGTCACAGCGCAACTTCTCGTTCGAGCCGAAAGAGCATGACGATCTCGGCGCCGTACTGGGCATGGATTTTTCGCGCGCAGCGAAGATGTCCGGGGCGCGCTTCGTCACGCTGTTCGGCGATCTTCCCCGGCTGGAACGGGCGATCGCCCTGCTGATGCTCGACATCCAGACCAAGGAGAATGGCTATCAGGAGGTTTCGGTGCCGCTCCTGGTGCGGGACGAGGCGGTCTACGGCACCGGCCAGCTGCCGAAATTCGCCGAGGATCTGTTCCAGACGAACACGGGGCACTGGCTGATCCCGACCGCGGAGGTGGCACTTACCAACCTGGTGGCGGGCGACATCCTCGATGCCGAAGAGTTGCCGCTTCGTTTCACCGCCTGGACACCGTGCTTTCGCTCGGAGGCTGGTGCGGCGGGCAAAGACACCAAGGGCATGATCCGCCAGCATCAATTCTCCAAGGTCGAGTTGGTGAGCATCACGCATCCGGATCGCTCGATGGATGAGCATCAGCGCATGACCGCCTGCGCGGAAAAAGTGCTGCAGCGCCTCGAGCTGCCCTATCGCGTGATGGTGCTCTCGTCGGGCGACACCGGTTTCGGCGCGCGCAAGACCTATGACATTGAAGTGTGGCTGCCGGGGCAGGGACGCTACCGCGAGATTTCGAGCTGCTCGAATTGCGGCGACTTTCAAGCACGGCGCATGAAGGCGCGCTTTCGCGAGAAGGGTGAGAAGGGCACGCAGTTCGTGCACACGCTCAACGGCTCCGGCCTCGCGGTCGGCCGCACGCTGATTGCGGTTCTGGAAAATTATCAGGAGGAGGACGGCAGCGTGACCGTGCCGGCGGCGCTCAAGCCTTATCTGGACGGCCTGGAAAGGCTCATGCCGCATGGGTGATCAACTCGCCCGGACGACCCGCATCCTTGTCACCAATGATGATGGCGTGAATGCGCCTGGCCTGCGGGTGCTGGAGCGCATCGCGAAGTCCCTGAGCGACGATGTCTGGGTCGTGGCGCCCGAGACCAATCAGAGCGGTGCTTCCCATTCCTTGACGTTGCAGCGCCCGCTTCGTGTCAGAAGCTACGGGCTGGACAAGAACTGGCATGCCGTCGATGGCACGCCGACCGACTGCGTTCTGCTGGCAGTGCGCTCGATCGTCACCGACAAGCCGATCGATCTGGTGCTTTCCGGGGTGAACTGGGGGGGCAATCTGGCGGAGGACGTCACCTATTCGGGCACGATCGCCGCGGCGATGGAGGCCACACTCTTCAACATCAAGGCTTTCGCGCTCAGCCAGGTGCACAGAGGGCGGCGGGCCATACCCTGGCAGACGGCGGAACGCTATGCGCCGGATCTCATCCGTAAGCTCTACACCCTCGATTGGGATGAGGATCTCCTGGTCAACATCAACTTTCCGGACTGCGAGCCCGATGCGGTTGCCGGCCAGGAGGTGACGTTCCAGGGACGCCGCGCGGTTCAGGGCAAGCCTCTGGAGGAGCGGCTCGACCCGCGAGGGCATCCCTATATCTGGATCGACCTTCCGGGCTTCGGAAAGTCGTTCGAGCCGGGCAGCGATCTTCAGGCGATCGTGGAGCAGAAAATTTCGATCACGCCGATCCACATGAACCTGACCCACCGGGAAAGCGCCGCGGCGATCGAAGGCGCGCTCGGATGACCAGAAGGAGAAAAGCACAGACGTTCTTCCGTCATTGCCCTGGCCGTTGCAAAACAATATGATAACGCCACATATCCATGTACTGCATGAATACATGTCGATGCTGTTCATTCCGGGTTCATGCGGGCAGGTGTAGTGGGCGATGCCTTCGGTCGGAACGGGGACAATGAAGAAGAAGTCGGACCCACGTCTCATGCATTTTTCCAAGCCGCGGCGTGCTGGCCGAACGATCACGGCAGGCATAGCGACCCTGATCGCATCCGTTTTCGCTCTCTCGGCCTGCACGACCTATCGTCCGGTGGACCAGGGGTCTTCGGTGCCCTGGGCCAAGGCGCTGGCGGACCTCAAGGGCGGTCCGATCGACGGGAACCGCTATCGAGTCGAAAAAGGCGATGCGCTGAGCGGCATTGCGGCGCGCTACGACGTGCGCCTGGCGACCCTCGCCGCCGCCAACAATATCGAAGCTCCCTACGTCCTCTATCCAGGCGAGGTTCTGCGCATTCCGGACGACGTGCCTCTGCCGACAAGGCGGCCCGAGATCATCCAGACGGCTTTGCCGCCTGCAGGCGCCGGACCCGCGCCAACCGGGCAGGCGTGGACACGACAGGAAACGGCCGAGCCGGCAGTCGAGGGCGAGCGCTATACCGTCGTCGAGGGTGAGAGTCTGGCGCTGATCGCGGTGCGGCGTGGGCTGACGCTGGGCGATCTGGTCGCCGCCAACGACATCGAGCCGCCCTATCAGATCAAGCCGGGTCAGTTGCTGATCATCCCGCCATCGGAAGCGTCGTCCAGGGCGCGGATCCGATCGCAAAGACAACGCTCGCTCGAGGTTGCGACACCCGCCCAACCGTCGCCTCCGCTGAGCGGCGAGGGCTTCATCTGGCCGGTCGATGGCGAGTTGATCGGCACGTTCGACGAGAACAGCCGGACCGGCAGAAGCGGCGGCGTGAACATCGCCGCACGCAAGGGAACGCCGGTACGCGCGTCAGAGAGCGGCGTGGTCGCCTATGCGGGCGAAGCGGTGAGCGGCTACGGGCGAATGTTGATGCTGCGGCACGACGGCGGCTACGTGACCCTCTATGCCCATAACGATGTGATTCTGGTGCGCGAGGGCGATGTCGTCCGCCGCGGACAGCCCATCGCCGAAGTCGGCAGCAGCGGCGACGTCACCGAAAGCCAGCTGCATTTCGAGCTTCGAAAAGGCAAGGCACCGATCGATCCGACCAAGGTGCTCGCCGATGTCCCGGGGCGGCAGATCGGTAAACTGTAGAGCAGATCCTGATCGATCATGATTGGGGTACACCTTCGATCTCGGTGTTTCACCGTAATTTCCGATCGGGCCTGTACTTCCGTCTATGTGGAGACAGCGGGACAGCGACAATACGTTGCCGGCATCGCCTGCCCTGCCATTAACGGCGTCTTAATCTTCAGCGATGACGTTGCACTAGGCCGTGTGGACGGATTTTTGATGTGACATATGAAGAGTTTTCATGATCTGATTGATGTGCTTATCAATATCCGATGAATTTGGAGATTGATAATGAGCACGACGATGAGCTGCGTCGCGACGCCCTCGAATGGGCGACAACACGCGGCGCCCGCTCAGGCCGGGTCGCATGGCAATATGTGCAGGATCTGGCGGGACGAAGGTCGAAGAGCCAGGTCAGAATGCTATCGAGCGATTTCATGACCTCGTCCCTTAGGCAGGTGTTTAGGAGCTAAGGCGAGGAGTTCGTCGTCCCGCGGTCTAGCGCAACGTCATCGCTGAAGATTAAGACGCCGTTAATGGCAGGGCAGGCGATGCCGGCAACGTGTTGTCGCTGTCCCGCTGTCTCCACATAGACGGAAGTACAGGCCCGATCGGAAATTACGGTGAAACACCGAGATCGAAGGTGTACCCCAATCATGATCGATCAGGATCTGCTCTACAGTT
>JBCCIN010000190.1:0-5785 GCA_039028235.1 Pseudomonadota bacterium | reverse complement strand
GCGGGGGCTTTTGGGCACGACGGTGGAAAGCTTCGCGCGATCGACGGCCGCCTTGTTCGGACTCCAAGTCGGCCGCGTCCCGATCGATCTTGGCACCATCGAAATCGGCATCGCCTGGCATGGCAGAGACGAGCGTTCGGCAGCCCATCAATGGCTTCGCGATCAGTTGGAGGCGGTGGTCAAGCAGAACAGGCCGGGCTGACACTGCTTTCTGAGTGGGGACCATGCGATGTTGATCTATGCGGCCTTTGCCACGGTGACGTCCATTCTTGCTTGAGCTGGCGTTCGGTATCGGATTCTCGAATGGCGTTGTTGGCAATTGCAGAAGATCTCGATGTACTCGAAGGGCGCGGCTCTGGCTTCACGTCGCGTGGCCAACCGGGTTCGATGCACGAGTTCGCTTTTGAGAGAGCTGAAGAAGCTTTCCATCGACACGGCGTCGAGACAATTGCTTTTGCGGCTCATAGATGCGGTGATGCCGTGGAGCCTAAGCAGCTTCCGGTAATCGCCACAGGCGTGTTGCACACCGCGACCGGAATGGTGGATCAGCCCCTTTGGCGGTCGCCGGTTTCGGATCGCCATGTTCAGCGCGTCTTCGCAAAGGGGGCTCTTCAGACGCTCGGACATCAACCAGCCGACCATCTCCATCGTAGCCAAATCCTCAATCCGAGGCGCGCGATAGCGCCGACTGCTCTGCAGGAAGATCGCCTCGATCTCGGCGCCAGGACGGTCACGCCGGGCAGCGCGCTCGGCCCTTCTGGGCGCGGCACATTGCCAAGCCCTGCAGCAGCACCGCCAAGCTTAGCAACAGGCTCTGAAAGCCGCGCAACTGGCTGTTCCTCATGCTCAGGCGAAAAACGGCGCCTCGTCCCCTTACTCATCTCGTCCCTCCAGGTCGGTATTATATCTACCGCCCAGGTCAAGGTTCAGGGAGCAACGTCAGTCCTTGTCCTTGGGTCGAGATCGACGATGCCTGAGCTCGTTCGTAAATTAAGTCAGGTCCGCCAGCTCAACAGGTATCGTTCCAGCCAGCCGACGGCCGCACTCACGACGACACCGAGGATCGAGAGGATTACGACGCCGGCGAAGAGGCGTTCGAGATCGTAAAGTGAGCCTGCCTCAAGGATGTAGGCGCCGATGCCGTATTCAGCGCCCAGCATCTCGGCTGCGACCAGGAGGATGATGGCGATGGCGAGGCTGATGCGCAGGCCGGAGAGGATCCCAGGCATCGCGCCGGGAAGCACGATCTTCCTGACGATCGAAAGCCAGGACAGGCCGAAGCTCTGGCCCATGCGGATCAGGGAGCGGTCGACATTGTCAACGGCGCCGTAGGTTGCCACCACGGTCGGCGTAAAGGTGCCGAATGCGATCAGGGCGTATTTCGAGCCCTCGTCGATGCCGAACCAGATGACGAAGAGTGGTAGGAGCGCGATTTTGGGTATCGGAAAGATCGCCGCGATCAAGGGTGCGAGGCCGGCCCGGATATAGGAGAAAAGGCCGATCAGGACACCGGTCGCGATGCCAAGGCTGACGCCGATGGCCGCGCCCACGGCGAGACGCGTGAGCGACGGCAGGAGATGCTTGAAAAGAAGGCCGGACTGGTAGAGTTCTTGAAAGGTCTGTAGCACGTCCGAGGGGCGGGGCAGGGTCAGTGCCGAGATCCATCCTGCGCGCGTTCCCCATTCGACGATGACAATCAGGATGGCGAACACCACGAAACCGACCCATCGGCGAGTGTCGGGCACAAAGCCGCCGCCACGGAATCGCACCTCCCGGCTTCCAGGCTCTGACCCAGTATCCGAAGTACCCGTGGAACTAGCCATCGATCAGCTCCGCATCGGCGGCGCGGGCCTCGTCACGCATGAGTGTCCAGAGATGCTGTTGCGTGGCGTCGAGATCCGGGTCCGCATAGCCGCGCTGGTCGATCGGCTTATCCAGCTCGACGATGTCCCGAATGCGGCCGGGACGCCGGGAGAGCACGACGATCAAATGCCCGAGCCGCACGGCTTCGGCGAGATTGTGGGTGACGTAGACAGCGGTGAACGGTGTGCGGGCCCACAAGCGCACCAGATCGTCGATCAGGAGTTCGCGCGTCTGGGCGTCTAGAGCGGAAAGCGGCTCGTCCATCAGCATCACCGCCGGCTTCACGGCGAGCGCCCTTGCGATCGCCACGCGCTGCTTCATACCGCCGGACAATTGCCGCGGCAGCGCCTTGGCGAAATCACCGAGCCGCGTTCGTTCCAGCACGTCGCCGATGATCGCGTCTGCCGCCTGACCGCTGATGCCGTGGTCCTCCAGAACGAGCGAGATATTGCCCCGCACCGTCCGCCAGGGAAGCAGCGCGAAGTCCTGGAAGACAAAAGTCAGCGGATTAAGGCAACCGTCAGGGGGTGCGCCCTGCTGGAGAACGCGTCCCTCAGCCGGCCGCTCCAGTCCGCCGATGAAGCGAAGGAGCGTGGACTTGCCGCAGCCGGAAGGCCCAACCAGGCAGGCGATACGGCCCGACGGGATATCGAGCGCGACATCGCGCAAGACCTCCGTCTCGCCATAGCTGTGGCTGATGCCGTCCAGTCGGAGTTCCATGCTGCTCCGTCGAAACGCTGCCAGGAAAGTCCAGGCTGTCGCCCTGCGACCTCAGCCGCCGATTGTGTCGACGTAGCTGGTATCCAGGAGCGTGTCGAGCGTGATGTCCGCATCGACCAGGCCCTCGGCCTGGAACCATGCGAGCTGATCCTTGACCGAGGCGACGTTGAGCGCCGCGTTCTCGTTAAGCCGCATGGTGCCGTTGATGATCGAGGGGGCCGCCTTCTCGCGCGGCCGGTCGGTGTAGACATATTGGTGGATCAGATCGACCAGTTCGTTGACACCGTCCTCTCCACCCGCCTTGTCGATCATGGTGGCGTTGTAGTCGGCGACACCCTTGGAATAGGCGGCGAGGAAGTCGCCGGTCATGCCTTTCTCGTCGGCCGCGTTGGTGGCGGAAGTGAAGACGGTCGTCACCTGATAGTCCGGCAGGTAGTCCGAGACGTTGCCGATGATGTGCACGGCGCCGGAGCCAGCAAGCGGCTTCGCGATATGCGGCACGATCGACCAGGCGTCGATCTGCCCGGACTTAAGGGCACCAATGATGGCACCGACCTTTTGCAGCGGTTTGAAGCTGGGCGAAACGCCTTCGGCGGCGGCGATCTTGGAGCCCATATAGTGGAAGGAGGAGCCGGCCTGGGTCATGCCGTAGCTCTTGCCGTCGAGACCCGCCGGGCTGGTGAGGCCAGCCTGGAAGGCGGCATCCGCGGCGAGGATTTTCTGACCGTCAATCCCCTCTTCTTCCGAGAGCGCGCCGCCGATCACCTTGATCGCGCCCTTCTGGGCGAGCGAGATCAGGCCTCCCGATATGGCGGTCACGGCATAGTCTATATCGCCGGAGGCAATCGCCACGGCCATGGGTTGAGCGGCCTGGAAGAACTTGAGCTCGACGTCAAGCCCGGCGTCTGCGAAATAGCCGCGCTCGACGGCGATGAAGTTCCCCGAATGGCTGGTGAAGCGAAGCGCGCCCACCACGACCTTCCGTTCCTGCGCGATCGCCGGCGCCGCCAAACCGGCGGCAGCGCTGGCGCCCAGCAACTGAAGGGCGGTTCGTCTCTGCATGGTCAGCATGATCGTCTCCCTGATGATGTGATGGTTTAGGCTGTTTGTTCGGTGGTAAGCTCGGCCTTGATATCCTGTTCCAGGAGCGCCAGGGCCCGTGTCCTGTCGCGTGCCAGAATGGCATCTTGCAGTGTGCTCGTTCTTGCCTCGCGGGCGGCAAAGTCGATCCGCCCTTCGCGCAGAAGCGCCAGGCGAAAGCGGCGGGACTGGTTGTAGAGCCTTTGCTGAAGATCGATCAGCCGAGGCGACGCGGAGGCCATGACCAGCGTTGCCGACGCGGCGCGGCAGGCTTCATCCCACTCCAGCGCCGTCAAATCGTCGGGCTCGGTCCGAACCCGCATCTCCGCCCTTGCCATCCCGTGAAAGGCCCCGACCACCTGGCTTTCCCAAGTCACCGTCGCTCGTTCCAGCGACCGGGAGAGTCCGAGGCGCTCGACTTCGAGACGCATGAAGAGAATGTCCCGAAGGTCCTCCTCGGTCGCCGACATGACCCGAAAGCCACGCTGGCTGGTCGCCTCCACGAGCCCCTCGGCGGAAAGCAGCCGCAAGGTCTCGCGCATCGAATGGTTGGACCCGCCATATCGCTGACGAAGCGCGTCGATCTTGAGCTTCTGGTCCGGAACCAGGACGCCAAAGGCGATGTCTCGCCTCAGCGCGGAGGCCAGCATCGCGACGACGGTCTCATCTTCATCAGCACGTTGGCTAAAGAGCATTTTGTGGCCTGATATGAAGAATATTGGATATTATTAGTAGGGTTCGACAAAAATCGTCAATGGCAACTGGCCCCCCGCAACCGGTATGAACAAGAGGTCTTGACGCCCAAATGCGATGGAAAAAGCTCGCCGATTTTGACATCGACCGAAGGCCATTCGAAAACGACGTGCTTACCCGGAGCTGGTCCGCGATGCGCGACAGGCGACGTTCTGGCTGGCACCGACAAGCCGCCATGCCATACCGATGGAACAACCGGATCTGATCATTGATGCGTTGCAAACTATGGCCGACGTGCCTCGGGAGAATCGCCGCCCACCGTCGAGCCACGGTTCATAGATGCTCGACGTCCAAGCGCTTCGGCTGAGCGACTTCGCTCATGCTTGCAACCATCTTAGCCGGGCTCAAGCGCCGGCAGTATGATGTCCGCCATAAGCTTGACGGAGATTTTCCAGGCGCCAAGTTGGTTGTAACCGCCCGCCATGACGACGACGACGAGGTCTAGATCGGGAATCACGATCAGCCGTTGTCCGCCATTACCGAACCCAGCGATCCAACGACGACCGTCTTTTCTGCCGCGTCCGAGCCACCATTGGTAGCCGTAGAAGAGTTCCCCGTCAGCCGCGACACTGTCGGCGAAGGACGCGTCGAGCCAGGATTTCGGAACGATCTGCCGATCGTGCCAAAGCCCCTCATTCAGGATCAGCTGTCCGATCTTGGCGAGATCCCGTGGGCGCAGCCTCAGGCCTGACGCGGCCGCGGGCTCGCCATTGGACCCGAGTGTCCATTCGACATCGATAATCCCAAGGGGCGCGAACAGTCTCTCCCTGGCATAGTCGAGCAGGAACGTTTCGGTACCACCGGCGATGAGATGGGCGATTAATGCCGTAGCGCCTCCGTTGTAGGTCCAGGTCGAACCCGGCTCAGCGACCATCGGCCGATCGAGGATGAACCGGTAGCGGTCGTCAGCCAGTTCCATCGCGATCTCGCTATTGCGCCGATCGTTGTAGGACAGGCTCTCGTCCCATTCGGTGCCGAGCGTCATCGTCAATGCGTGCTCGACCGTCATGGTCAGCCGGTCGTCGCCCGGAAGATCGTCATAAGCCGGAAACAGATCGAGCAGTGGACGGTCAAGCGCTGGAACCTGTCCCTCATCGAGAGCGATGCCGTAGAGGAGGCCGACGATACTCTTGGTTATTGAGCGGATGTCATGCTTGACGTCAGGGCCAAACACCACGTTCCCAAGCGGCCGACCCCAGCTTTCGTCCTCGCCTTGATAATAGCGTTCGACCACCAGCTTGCCGTGGCGGGCGACGAGGACGGCGTGCAGGTCAGGAAGTTCATTCCGGTCGAATGCCTCATCGATCATCTCGTCGACATCGGCTCTTAGTCCGGCGTCTTCCGGTGGCGTTATCTCCCAGGCATGCAT
>JBCCIN010000189.1:0-9865 GCA_039028235.1 Pseudomonadota bacterium | reverse complement strand
GCGATCAGCTCAGAGCCAAGCTGGATGCGACGGCGAAGACCGTGCCTGCCGGCCAGCTCGCCGATTCCGAACCTTCGCTGGCGGAACAGCAGCTGCGCGAGCTGAATGACGAGCTGACCCGGAAATTGCTGCTCTACACCGAGCTGCACCCGGACGTCGTGTCGCTCAGGCAGCTCATCGAGCAGGCGAACGAACGCGTGAAGACGGAGAACGAGGGCAGCCAGGTCGCGGCGGCCAGGGTTCGCAACCCAGATTACGATGATCTGACCGACCAGCTCGAGGTGGTCGACATTTCCATCAGCGATCTCTCGCGGCGCCTCGACACCGCCCAGATCGAGGGGGCGGAGCTGGAGGAGAAGATCCGGCTGGTGCCCAAGGTCGAAGCGGATCTCAAGCGTCTGAACCGCGACTACGACGTGCTGCTCAATCAATATGAAGAGCTGACCCAGCGCCGTGAATCCGCCCAGCTCGCGAGAGAGCTGGACGAAGGCAAGAAGCGGATCGAGTTCCGCACGGTCGAGCCGCCCGTCAGGCCCCTGCAGCCGAGCGGGCCGCAGCATGGCGCGTTCATGATGATCGTCCTGGTACTCGGTCTGGGGGCTGGCTGCGCCGCCGTGATCGGCCGCTTCATCTTCAGCGACACGGTCCTGACCTCGGCGCAGCTGCAAAGCGCCTTTCCCGACCTGCCGATGCTGGGCGGCATCTCCGAGGTCCAGGCAACGGGAGCGTCGCGGTTTTTCAGCCTGGTCGGCCTGGCCGGCAATGGTGCGGCGCTGCTCGCGGTCTTCGCGACGTTTTTCTACTTCTATCAGCTGTCCCCGGACAAACCGGATCTTGTTCAGCTCGCGACCAGCGTCACCGAAAGCGTCCTAAGCAAGCGGGCCATCGCCGAGCCATGAAATTTTTCTCCCGTTCCAAGAAAAAGGGCAAAGGCCGTACGTCGGCCTATGCCCGGCCCCGCTGGGTGAATCTGCCGCAAGCGGAGAATGAATCCACCGGCCTGAACGTCGACTTCGACAAACTGGCGGACCATGGCTTCATCACCCGGAGTACGATGGACAGCGTGCTCGCCCGTGAGTTCAGCCTGATAAAACGGCGGCTGTTTCGACGTCTGGACTATTTCGACCACACCCGGAAAGGCGAGAAACGGACGCAAGACGAGCGTTGCCCCCTGGTGCTGGTGACATCCAGCAAGCCGGGAGAGGGGAAGACCTTCGGCGCCTGCAATCTGGTGCTCAGCCTGGCATTCGACGAGCAGATCAAAGTTCTGCTCATCGACACCGATCTCGCCAAACCCAGCGTGCCGGAAATCTTCGGTTTTCCCGAGGCGCAGCCGGGGCTTTATGACTGCCTCAAAGACCCTACCCGCAACGTCTGGAACGATATTCAGAAGGTCGCCGGGACGCGGCTCATGATCTTGCCGACGGGCGAGGCGACGTCGTCACCGGCGTCACTCTTCGGCAGTGATGCCATGCTCAAGATTCTGGACCAGGTAAGCCACGGCAAGAATGCTTTCGACTTCGTGGTGATGGACGGACCGCCGCTGCTGGCGACGACGGAGGCCGCCATTCTCACGCAATATGCCGATGAGATCATGCTGATGGTCGGCGCAAAGGAAACCACGACATCGCAAATCCAATCGTCGATCGCCATGCTGCCCGACAAGGAAAAGATCAATCTGGTGATCAACCATATGCCGTTCGGCGAGCCCCTGCCGACGGAATATGGCGACGCCCACCATTCGGCCGCAGCGTAATCGACTTCCCTCGGCATGGTCAAAAGGCCGCCGATCGGCTTCGGCGCGTGGCTTCGATCAGATCTCGATGAGGCCAAGCCGGCTTTTCGACGGCGTTCAGGCCAGAGCGAACTCACCCTTCTGACGGGCCTGGACAAAACGCGTCCAGCCCTCGCTTTCGAGATCGGAGAACAGCGCTTTGCCGGCGAGAAAAGCCTGGAGCAGCTCCGGACGCCGCGCGCGCGCAATCGTCCAGGTGTAGGTCTTCAAGATGCATCGGCGCTTCGAGAAGTGGCCGATGTGCGATGGATCCGCCTTGCCGCTCAACGCCATCAGCCCGTGTCCGGCAGCATCGTGCAGCAGGCAGTCGAACACGTGATCGACTGCGTTTTGCCGGGCGTAGAACTGCAGCGTCTGGCCGATCTCGCCGGGCGCGCCGGCGTAGATCGCCCAGCCGAGGAGACGACCGTCGGTTTGACGAACAGCGAGGCTTCGATAGCGGTCGCGACGCCGTCGCGCCCGTGACATGTCCATCAGCCACGCGAGACTGGACACGGAATAGCCGGGGACGAGGTCATAGCCGCGGCAGGCATCGAGCTCGTCGACCATGTCCTCGGGGCGGAGCTGATCGACGGTGCACCCCTCGGGGATCACGGTGGCCTCGGGCACGACGAAGGATCGGGCGGCACGGTCGATCAGCGCGCCGATTGGCCTAGCGGCGCCGAACAATGGCCGGAGATAGGCCCGCGACGCGAGCCCTTCCGCCGTCGCCAGACCATAGTGGAAGGGCTTGAGCACCCGCAGCCACCTCAGGCTGTAGACGTGGATCGTCTGGCCGCCCGAGCGCTCCCAGATGCGTCGTGACTGATCGATCGCGGTGTCGTTCAGGCAGAGATCATGGGGATAGCGAAAAAAGGCCTTGAGCAGGGCGGCAGGTGCCAGCTGATTGCCATGGGTCGGCGCCTTGCGCATGCCTCCCGCCTGGCCGTTGCCGGTTTCGCCCTGGACCATCAAGTTGCCGACGATCGCCGCCTTGATGGTCTCGCCCTGAAAACGCATGGGCCTGGGCATGACCCCGAGAAAGGCCACGATCTCCTTCTTCGAACCGCGATAGACCAGGGACGGCGACTCGTCGTCGCGAAAGGGCGTATCAAAATACACTGTCCGAAAATAGTCGGCCAGATCGTCGAGATCGACGTTCTGATCGTCGAGAAAAACCCGCGCATAGAGGTCGGCGACCTCGGTGGCATCGTTGCGCGTGAAGGGAGTTATTTTACTCATGATTGAAAAGTATTGCCATGCTGCAGGACCGGGGACAAAAGTAAAAGCCGAGCATTAAACCATCATGACCGATGAGAAAACCAATCAATGAACGCTTAACGAAAAATTTTCACCTTGAAATCGTACCGAATTTTTCGCATTCATCACCGTTTGGTAAATGACGCAACTATTGAGCGGCGACACTGACGCCAGGGTTCACGCCTTGCCCGTTATCGGAAAAGGATGAATGCGTCCCCACCCCACCTGAAGCCATCGTCGAAGAGAGGAATGACATGACATTGTCGGGAAAGGTCGCCCTGGTCACCGGCGGCAGCCGGGGTATCGGGCGCGGTATCGCCGACGCTCTGGCGGACGAAGGGGCGTCGATCGTGATCGCGGCGCGTGGACAGGAAGCGCTGGATCAGGCGGTCGGCGAGCTTGAGGAGCGGGGCATGAGAGCGCTCGGTCTCCGCACCGACGTGACCGACGCCGAGCAGGTGAAAGCTCTTCGGCGCCAGGCCATCGAGGCCTTCGGCAAGGTCGACATTCTGGTCAACAATGCCGGCGCCAGCTACATCGCCCCCCTCCTGATGGCCAAGGACGATCGCTGGTGGGAGGTGGTCGAGATCAATCTGAAATCCACCTATCTCTGCACCAAGACCTTCCTGCGCGACATGGTCCGGGCGAAGTCCGGCCGGGTGATCAACATCTCCTCGATCTCCGGCCAGCTCGGCGCCGCCTTCAACAGCTGCTACGCCGCCTCCAAGGCCGCGGTCGACGGCTTCACCCGCTCGGCCGCCCTCGAGGTCGCCAAATCAGGGGTGACCGTCAATGCCGTCTGTCCGGGCTATGTGCGCACCGACCTTGCCCAGCAGACCATGGGCGCGCGCGCGAAAATGTTCGGCATGGAGAGTGCCGACGCCTATCTCGACAAGCTGGAAAGCGAGGTGCCGAGGCAGCAGCTGGCCACGCCCGAGGAGGTGGCGAGCGCGGTCGCCTATCTCGCCAGCCCGGCGGCCGCGGCGATCACCGGCCAGACCCTCAACGTCTGCGGCGGCCTCGCGTTGGGCTAGTGGCGCGGCCACCTCGTGGACTCGGACCGCCCTAGCCTGGCCCCACGGTATGCGGCCAGGTTTTCGCGGCATGCTCGTATCGGCCCGATGTCGACAGTTCTTGATTTGCATTGCTTCTTACAGAATGTCATAATTCTGCAGTGATGTAAGGATCATAAGGATTGTCCATGCTGAGTTCGACTCTGACCGCCAGGGGTCAGACCACGATTCCTGCCGAGATTCGGAAAAAGCTCGCGCTCAAGCCTGGCGACCGCATCCTCTATCTCGAGGAGGATGGTCGTGTTCGGATCGTCGCTGCGGACAAGCGCGCCAACGATCTGAAGGGCCTGCTGCCGAAGCCTGATCGTCCGGTCAGACTGGAGGAAATGGACAGGGCAATTGCAACCGGGCGCGCGTCATGATCGGCCTGGATACCAATGTCCTGATCCGCCATCTTACTCAGGATGAGCCGAAACAGGCGCGTCTGGCCTCAGCCATGATCGCGGAAACCTGCTCCCTCGACGAGCCCGGCTACATCAATCGGATCGTCATCTGCGAGGTCGTCTGGGTTCTGGAGAGGGCCTATCGACATGACCGTGCGAGCGTGGCCGATTGCCTTGAAACCGTCCTGCGCACGGCTGACCTCCGGGTCGAGAACGAAAAGGCCGTCTGGGCGGCGCTCTCGCGCTATCGACAGGGCTATGATTTCTCCGATGCGCTCATCGGAGAAACCAATGCCATGGCCGGCGTGCATGAAACCCGGACCTTCGACAAGCGCGCGGCGCGCCTGAACAGCTTCAGCCTGGTCGGCTAGGCGGCGCGGCCACCTCGTTGACTTGGACCAGAGGAACCTGGCCCCACGGTATGCGGCCAGGGTCGATCACATGCCTCTTCCGCCCTCAAACCTGGGCGCAAACCGCCGATCCGGGCTATAGCGGTCCGAGTCCATGAGGTGGCCACGCCACTGGCCGCGCCACCTAGCGGGTCGGCATGCCGGCATCTTTCATGCAGCTTTCGAGCGCGCCCGGGAGATCGCCGCCGACCGCCTGATCGACGACCTTCTGGCTCAGGCAGTCGAGCGCGCCGTTCAGGGCGTCGTCGGGGCAATCGAGCTGGTGGTAGAGACCGACCGCCTGCTCGGCCTGCCTGATCCTCTGGGCGCGAAGGGTCGGGTCGGGCTGGCCGAGCGCGCCGAGCACGTCGGCATAGGCGCTGACCGCGAGCGGGCCGAGAAAGGTGCAGCGGGCCTCATTGGCAGACGCGGGGGACGACAAGAGAAGACCAAAAGCGACGGCAGGAGCAAGTAGCATGAATCGGCGCATGACAATAAACCTCGAAAGCGAGCAAGAACGGCAAGCGCATAGCGCCTGCGGCCGACCCTGACAAGCCGGCGGCGGCGATCAGCCACTCCCGGCAGGATACCGGGGCGATGCTAAATCAATCCATGGTTTGAGTATTTCACATCAATATTCTCGTTTTTATCACCTGGAGGTTCCCTCTGGCCCTCGCTAATCTACGAATAATTTTAGGCTAATTGGGAAATTGCCATGTCGATGTTCTGTACAAAAACCGTTCTGTCCTGCGCCGCCGTCGTCTTCGCTCTCTCCGCCCAGCAGGCCGCCGCGGTGCCCTACACCCTGGAGCAGACGGTTAACAATCCGGGGCCGGGCTCGAATTCAGGTGATTTGTTCGGATTTTCCACGTCGCTTTCAAATGACGGCAGCCGGGCGCTGGTCGGCGCGGCAGGAGATGGTGGCAATAACGGCACGGCCTACGTGATCGATACGTCGACCGGCGGCCTGCTGCAGACGCTCAACAATCCTACGAACGGCTCCGATCTCTTCGGCTATATCAATGGGGTATCGCTTTCTGGTGATGGTAGCACCGCCTTGGTCGGCGCTTTCCGAGACAGCACGACCGGTAACGGTTCTGGCACCGCTTATGTTTTCGATGCGACCACCGGCAATCTGCTGCAGACGCTCAACAATCCGACGCCGGGCAGCGGTGACGGCTTCGGCATTTCAGTCTCGTTGTCTGATGACGGCAGCACGGCACTGGTCGGCGCCTACACAGATGACGCGACCGGCATCAATTCCGGCACGGCTTATATATTCGATGTGAGCACCGGCAATCTGCTGCAGACCCTCAACAATCCGACGCCGGGCGGCGGCGACCTGTTCGGCTTTTCGGTGTCGCTGTCCGGCGATGGCAGCACGGCCCTGGTCGGCGCTCTCAATTCCGACGCTACCTATGCCTTCGATGTAAGCACCGGCAATCTGCTGCAGACCCTCAACAATCCGACACCGGGCAGCGGTGACCGCTTCGGCTATTCCGTGTCGCTGTCCGGTGATGGCAGCACCGCGCTAGTCGGCGCATATGGTGATACGTCATTGACTGGTGTCGCCTATACGTTCGATGTCGGGAGCGGCAATCTGCTGCAGACTCTCGGCAACCCTGGGCCCAACGACAGTGACTATTTCGGCGTCTCGGTCGCCCTCTCCGATGATGGCGGCACGGCGCTCATCGGCGCCTTGGGGGATACGACTCAAACGATTGGAGGATCACCGCTCCGCGCTGGCTCGGCCTATCTCTTCGATGCGGCCAATGGCGCGTTCCTCCAGGCGCTCAACAATCCGACGCCGGCCCAGTTTGACAATTTTGGGTACGGGTCATCGCTGTCCGCGGACGGCCGCACGGCGCTGGTCGGCGCCTATCTGGATGACACCGGCGCTAACAATGCGGGCTCGGCCTATGTCTATCGCGATCAGGCGGTCGATCTGCCGGCGCCGGGCAGTCTTCTTCTTCTTGGCTCCACGCTGGCCGTCATGGCCGGCCTTCGCCTGCGCCGGCGGCGGCAGGGCGAGGGCTGAGCCCTCGGAGGCGGGCGCTCCAGTCTCTCCCTGGCTTCAACGCTCCCTTCGCATGATGCATCGGCGAAGGGAGCGGCTTTGGTATCAATCCTTGGTCGACACATCTCACGCGAACTTTTCGCGCATTTATCACCTAAAGGTTTTTCTGATTTCTCGCTAATCTACAAGCAAACTAAGACGAATAGGGAAATCGCCGTGTCGACGCTCAGTACAAAAACTGTTTTCTCCTGCGCCGCCGTCCTCCTCGCTCTCTCCGCCCAGCACGCCGCCGCCGTGCCCTTCACCTTGGAGCAGACACTCAACAATCCGACGCCGGGGCTCTTCGATCAATTTGGCTATTCGGCTTCACTTTCCGACGACGGCAGCATCGCCCTGGTCGGCGCCAGGAACGATAACACCGGCGCCGGCAACGCCGGCTCGGCCTATCTATACGACACCACCACCGGCAATCTCCTCCAGACACTCAACAACCCGACGCCGGAGGCGTCCGACCAATTTGGCCGTTCGGTATCGCTTTCCGGCGACGGCAGCACCGCCCTGGTCGGCGCAGCCGCTGACGACACCGGCGCCTTCAACGCCGGTTCGGCCTATCTCTTCGACGTCAGTACCGGCAATCTCCTCCAGACACTCAATAACCCGACACCAGTCGGCGGCGATCAATTCGGCTTTTCGGTGTCGCTTTCCGCCGACGGCAGCACAGCCCTGGTCGGATCAGTCTTTGATTACACCGGGACCACCAACACCGGCTCGGCCTATCTCTTCGACGTCAGCACGGGCAATCTCCTCCAGACCCTCAACAACCCGACGCCGGCCGGCGGCGATCAATTCGGCTATTCGGTATCGCTTTCCGCCGACGGCAGCACAGCCCTGGTCGGCGCTCGCACTGACGACACCGGCGCCGTCAACGCCGGTTCGGCCTATCTCTTCGACGTCAGCACGGGCAATCTCCTCCAGACTCTCAACAACCCGACACCGGCCACAGGCGACATTTTTGGCGAATCGGTATCGCTTTCCGCCGACGGCAGCACAGCCCTGGTCGGCGCATTCAATGATGACACCGGGGCCACCAACACCGGGTCGGCCTATCTGTTCGACACCGCCACCGGCAATCTCCTCCAGACGATCAACAACCCGACACCGGCCACCAGCGATCAATTCGGTGTCTCGGTATCGCTTTCCGGCGACGGCAGCACCGCCCTGGTCGGCGCAGCCGCTGATGACACCGGGGCCAACGCTGCCGGTTCCGCCTATCTGTTCGACGCAGCGAATGGCGCGCTCCTCCAGACCCTCAACAACCCGACGCCGGCGAGCAGCGACCTTTTTGGTTTCCCTGTATCGCTTTCCGGCGACGGCAGCACCGCCCTGATCGGTGCAATCAGCGATGATACCGGCGCCCAGGGCGCCGGCTCGGCCTATGTCTATCGCGATCAGGCGGTCGATCTGCCGGCGCCGGGCAGCCTTCTTCTTCTCGGCTCCACGCTTGCCGTCATGGCCGGCCTTCGCCTGCGCCGACGCCGGCAGGGCGAGGGCTGAGTGTCCGGTTCGTCCCTAAGCCACCCGGTTCCGATGAAATCTTGACATCGACAAAGCGCTGACAACGGCATCCCAATAATGGGATAAGCCATCCGTGGCAGGCTCGATCGAAAAGCCAGTGCATTGGGTGGGCTCGTCGAAAAAATCTGGTGGCGCGGCGGCGGCGTCTCGCCCAGAAGGATTACCAGCAGCGGCTTTTGAAGCGGAGGACCGGGTGACCGAAGAGATCACACGCGGAAGCGGCAATGTCTTTGCCGATCTTGGCCTGCCGGATGCCGATGAGCGTCAGACCAAGGTGCAGCTCGCCCAGGAGATCAGCCGGATCCTCGACGATCTCCGCTTGAAGCAGACCGACATCGCCGGGCTTCTCGGCATCAATCAGCCGAAGGTATCGGCCCTGATGAACTTCAAGCTGGACGGGTTTTCGGTCGAGCGTCTCATGGGCTTTCTCGTCGCCCTGGATCGCGATGTCGAGATCGTCATCCGAAAGAGAGGCAGGAAGAAAGAGAAGGCCTCGCTCTCGGTGAACGCCAAGTGAGAGGGCACTATCCAACCATGAGCGACGATGTGCGCCCCAACGAACGCCCGGGCAGCCCCCCGGGCGCCCCGTCACATCAACGCCGCCCCGCCCGCGTGATCGAGGCAAGTCACCCCTGACCCCGGCGGGGTCAGCCCCAGGGCTTGATGCGGATGTCGCCGGGGCGGTCTTCCCAGCCGGTGTCGTCGGCGACCCAGCCTTTTCTGAGATCGAGCTTGCCGTGCTTGCGGCTCGCGAAAATATTGGCGAGCCAGTTGGCATCGTCGCGTTCCGGGAAATCGCTTCGGACATGGGAGCCGCGGCTTTCGGTGCGCAGGGAGGCGGCCTCGACGATCGCCTCGCCGACATCGGTGAGATTGCGCAGCTCCATGGCGAGCGCCAGGTCCATAGGCTCGGCGATGGCAGCACCGTTCTCGAACCAGTCGCGATGGGCGGCAAGTGCATCCCGGGCGTGATTGAGCGACGCTTCATCCTTCTCGACGATCAGCGCGTCCCACATGGCATGCTGCAGCCTGGGCAGGACAGCCGTAGGACGGCCTCCCGAACCGGTGTTGCCGCGCAACCGTTCCAGCGGCTCCAGCAGGCGTTCGATCTCGGCCTCGTCAGCCGTCGGTTCCAGAGCCCTGGCGCGTTCGGCGGCGTATTGGCCGGCACGCCAGCCGAACACCTGGGAACCGCCGAGCATGGTGCCGCCGAGGCGATCCGCACCCTGCCAGCCCGCGACCTCGCCGACCGCGAACAGCCCCTCGATGCTGGGCGTCTCGGCGCGGGCGTTGATGCGCACGCCGCCATTGCTGGTGTGGTGATGCATCTGCACCTGGATCAGGTCCCGGCGCACGTCGATGCCGTTCGCGGTCATGAACTCGACGAACAGCTC
>JBCCIN010000188.1:0-9878 GCA_039028235.1 Pseudomonadota bacterium | reverse complement strand
TGGGGTGAAGGCGGGACGGTGGTGAATGGCTGGCTGTCGATCCCGAGCAGCATCACGGCGGAGCTGGTAGCGCGGCAGGGTTATGACAGCATCGTGGTCGATCTGCAGCATGGGCTGATCGACTATCAGACGGCTCTTGGGATGATGCAGGCGATCAATGCGGCCGGCGACGCCACCGTGATCGCCAGGCCGCCCTGGAACGAGCCTGGGATCATCATGAAGTGCCTTGACGCCGGCGCCTGGGGCATTCTCTGCCCGATGATCAACAACCCCGAGGATGCCGAAGCCTTCGTCGGTGCCTGTCATTATGCGCCGAAGGGTTATCGCAGCGTCGGCCCGACGCGCGCGATGAGCATGTTCGGCCCGGATTACATCAAGCGCGCCAATGACCACGTCGTCACGCTCGCAATGATCGAAACGGCAGAGGCCTACGAGAATGCCGAGAAGATCGCGGCGACATCAGGCCTCTCCGCTCTCTATATAGGCCCCGCCGATCTCGCCCAGTCACTCGGCTATCCCGTGGAGATGGATCCGACCAGCGATTCGATGATCCAGGCGATCGAGCGCATTCGCGATGCCGCCAGGGCTGCGGGCAAGAAAGTCGGCATGCATTGCATGATGCCGGACTATGCCCGTGATATGGCGTCTCGCGGTTTCGATTTCGTCACGCTTGGCAATGATTTCCGCATGCTCACCGCCGAGCTTCAGGCCCGGGTCAACGCTTTCCGAGAGGCTTGACGCGCCGCTATCCTGACGGAGTCCAGTAACGGTGCAGCGCGTCGCTGCCGGATGCAACGGCGTCACGTCACAACAAAAAAGAGCTCTGCATGTCCGAGATTGCCCCGGAAAAATTCGGTGTCGGCCAATCGGTCTCGCGAAAGGAGGACCCGCGGCTGATCACTGGCCACGGCCGCTACACCGACGATGTCGATCTGCCGGGCCAGGCCTATGCGGCGTTCCTTCGCTCACCGGCCGCCCACGGCTTGGTTCAGCAGCTGGATATCACCGGCGCCAAGGCCACACCCGGCGTGTTGATGGTGATCACGGCTGAGGATCTTGAGGGCGCCGGCTATGGCGCGTTCCGCAACACACTGCCACTCAAGAATGCCGACGGCAGCCCGCTATTCGCGCCGCCGAGACCGATCTTCGCCAATGAGCGCGTGCGCCATGTCGGCGAGGTTCTGGCCATGGTGGTCGCCGAGAGCGAGTCTGCCGCCAGGGATTCCCTGGAGCGCATAGAACTGGACATCGAGCCCCTGTCCGCGGTGGTCGATATGGAAGCTGCCACTCAAGACGATGCGCCCGAGATCCACCCGGGCCACGGCAACCGATGCCTCGATTGGCGCTACGGCGATGAAGACGCGGTGGACGCGGCCTTCGCGAGTGCCGCGCATGTCAGCCGGATCAAGCTCGACAACAACCGCGTCGTGGTCGCCTCGATGGAGACGCGTGGCGCGTTGGCGTCGTTTGATCCCGAAACCGGTCGCTATACCTTTCGCGCCGGCTGCCAGGGTGCTTTTGGCCTCCGCCAGGGCCTCGTAGGCCTTCTCAATGTCGACCCCGACGAGGTCCGTGTCCTCACGGACGATGTCGGGGGATCTTTCGGCATGAAGGCCGCCCCCTACCCTGAGTATTTGCCCATGCTGCACGCCTCGAAGGCTTTGGGTCGCCCGGTCAAATGGCAGGGCACACGAAGCGAGAGTTTTCTTTCCGATCATCAGGGCCGGGCGACGCTGATCGAGGGCGAGCTTGCCCTGGATGCAGCCGGTCGCTTTCTTGCCGTGCGCGTACGCCATCTTGCCGATATGGGCGCCTATTTGACGGCCTTTGGTCCAGCCATGCCGGCGGCGAATATGCAGAAGAACCTGCCGAGCCTGTACAGGACCGAGGCGATGGCCATCCGCGCCGAATGCGTCTTCACCAACAGCCCGCCGATCGGCCCCTATCGCGGCGCCGGCCGGCCGGAGGCAAATTATGTGATGGAGCGGCTGGTCGATCAGGCGGCTCGCGAGACTGGGCACGATCCGGCGGAGCTTCGCCGTCTCAACCTGATCCCGAAGGAGGCGATGCCCTACAAGGCACTCTCCGGGCTCGACTATGACAGCGGCGATTTCGAGGCGGTGCTCGACAAGGGGCTGACCCTTGCCGACTGGGCCGGTTTCGAGCGGCGGCGCGAACAAAGCCGTGCGGCGGGACGTATCCGTGGGCGCGGCATTGCCTGCTATCTCGAAGTCACCGCGCCGCTGCGCGACGAGATGGGCGGCATCCGGTTCGAAGGGGACGGCCGCGTGACCCTGATCACCGGCACCCTCGATTACGGCCAGGGCCACGCCTCGGCATTCGCCCAGGTCGTCGCCGATCAGCTGGGCATTCCTTTCGAAAACATCGACCTGCTGCAGGGCGACAGCGACCAGCTGCTCGCGGGCGGCGGCACCGGCGGCTCGCGCTCGATCATGTCGAGCGGCAAGGCGCTGGTGGAAGCATCGGCCAAGGTGATCCAACAGGGCCGCGCCTTGGCGGCGCATCATCTGGAGGCTGCAGCTGATGACATCGAGTTCGTGATCGCCGAGACGGGCGATGGCCTTTTTCGAGTAAGCGGAACCGATCGGCAGATCTCCCTGATCGACCTCGCCACCGAGACCAGCGATCCGGCAACGCGCCCCGAAGGTATAGCGGACGGATTGAACGTCGCCCTGATCGCCGAAGCGCCACCGTCCGCCTTTCCGAATGGCTGCCACATCGCCGAGGTCGAGATCGACCCTGACACGGGCGCCGTGACCCTGGACCGCTATTGCGCCCTCGACGATTTCGGGGTTCTGGTCAATCCGATGCTGGGCGAGGGCCAGGTGCATGGCGGCGTGGTTCAGGGGATCGGCCAGGCGCTTACGGAGCGTACCGTCTATGATAATAGCGGCCAGCTCCTGACCGGCTCCTTCATGGATTATGCCCTGCCCCGCGCAGGCGATCTGCCGATGATCGAGGTCGGTTTTCATGCGGTGCCAGCGACGAGCAACCCGCTTGGCGTCAAGGGCTGCGGCGAGGCGGGAGTGACGGGCGCCCTGCCTGCCGTGATGAACGCGATCGCCGATGCGCTCACAAGCGTAGGCGCCGAGCCGGTGGACATGCCGGCAACACCGGAGCGGGTCTGGCGCGCCCTTCAGGCGGCAGCCGCCTGATCAGAATCTGACGCCAGATCGCGCCGGGATATCACCTCGATCAACCGATCGCCCGCGGCGGCGTCGAGGCGCTCTTTCGTCATGGTTCCCTCGCCTATCAATGTGCTATCATGCTGCTGTTTCAAACTTTTTTGAAATTTTCGCCTTCGTCAGCTGTCAGCTATAGTAAGGGTAGATAATTCATTCATTGAGGTATTCGATCATGGATTACTATGATCTCGGCAACTTCACTTGGCCGCTCTCAACCAAAGACCCGGAAACCCAGCGCTGGTTCGATCGAGGCATGGTCTGGTGCTTCGGCTACAACCATGACGAGGCGATCGCCTGTTTTGAAAAGGCGCTGGCACGAGACCCGAATGGTGCACTCGCCCGTTTCGGCATCGCCTATGCCATCGGGCCAAACTACAATCGACCCTGGGACCTGTTCGATCCGGCGGCAAAGGAGCAGGCGCTGGCGCGCGCCTTCGACGAGAGCCGGGCGGCGCTGGCGCTCGCGGATACGCTAAGCCCTGCCGAGCGGGCGCTGGTGGAGGCGCTGCCGTCCCGCTACCCCGAGCGCGAGCCGATCGAGGATCAGAGCGGCTGGGATCGGGCATTCGCCGAGGCGATGCGGGGCGTCTACGAGGCGCATCCGGACGATCTGAACGTCCGCGCGTTCTTTGCCGAAGCAATCATGAACCTGACGCCTTGGAAGATGTGGGATCTCGCCGCCGGTCAGCAGGCGGACGGCGCCGGCACCGCGGAAGCGAGAGACGTCCTGGAAGGTGCCTTTGCCGACATCCCGGCGGCCTGGGATCATCCGGGCATTCTCCATCTCTACGTTCACCTGATGGAGATGTCGCCTTTCCCCGAACTCGCGCTTAGCGCCGGTGATCGCCTGCGTGAGCTCGTGCCGGATGCCGGACATCTGATCCACATGCCGACGCATATCGACGTGCAATGCGGGCATTATGCGAATGTGCTACTCTGGAATCAGAGGGCCATCGAGGCGGACAGGAAGTTTCTGGAGCGTGAGGGGCCGCTGAATTTCTACTCGGCCTATCGCATTCACAACTATCACTTCGCGATCTATGGCGGCATGTTTCTTGGCCGATATGCCCCAGCGCTTGCCGCCGCCGAGGAGTTGATCGCGACCGTGCCGGAGGATCTGCTTCGGATCGAATCGCCGCCGATGGCGGATCATCTCGAGGGCTATCTCTCCATGAAGCAGCATGTGCTGGTGCGCTTCGGGCGCTGGCATGACATCGTCGATCAGCCGATGCCGGTGGACGCTGATCTCTACCGGGCCACGTCGGCGGTGATGAACTACGCCAAGGTCGTGGCGTATTCAGCGATCGGGCAGATCGAGGAGGCCGAGGCGGCGCGCGAAGACTTTGTAAAATGCAGGGCGCGCGTCCCCGACACCAGGCGCGTGCACAACAATATCGTGCCGGATTTGCTGAAAGTCGGCGCGGCGATGCTGCAGGGCGAGCTGGAATATCGAAAGGCGAACTATGACGCGGCGTTCGCCCATCTTCGGCGCGCGGTCGAGTTGGACGATGCCCTTCCCTATGACGAACCCTGGGGCTGGATGCAGCCGACCCGCCATGCGCTCGGCGCGCTGTTGCTGGAGCAGGGCCAAGTCAACGAGGCCGAAGCCGTCTACCGTGCCGATCTAGGCCTGGACGGCCTGTTGCCGCGCGCGTCGCAGCACCCCGACAATCCCTGGAGCCTGCACGGACTGCATGAATGCCTGAAAAGGCGCGGCGAGACCGTCGAGATTCGACTGATCAAACAGCGTCTCGACCTCGCGGCGGCACGGGCTGACGTTCCGATCACCGCCTCCTGCTTCTGCCGCCTGACCTGAGGGGGCTCAGTCTCCCTTGCGCTCCGACCGCAGTGCCATGCCCTCCTCGACCGTCAGCCGTCTGATCTCGAAGCGGTCATTGGTCCGGCAGTATCCACCGCCGAACAAACGGCCGATCGGCGCGTAGCGATCGCGGTCGACGCGCAAGGTTGCCGGATCGATCATGTCATCGGCGACATGGATCACCACGATTTCGCCGATCACCAGATAGCGGTTGTCGCCCGGATGGAGTGTCTGAAAGTGAACGCATTCCATCGATACAGGTGCAGCCTTCAGGCGGGCGGGCGCTACCTTCTCGCTCGGGACAAGGTCCAGGCCAGCGACGTCGACCTCGCTGATCTCCGGCGGGAAGTCGACGGCGCAGATATTCATGGCTTCGGCCAGCGGTTCGTCCACCAGATTGACCACGAACTCGCCGCCTTCGCGAATGTTCACGCCGGTGTCCTTGTCCTCGCCGCGGACATTGGCGCCGACGCCGAGAACGATCAGCGGCGGTTCCTCGGAGAAGGCGTTGAAGAAGCTGAAGGGGGCGGCGTTGTGCTGGCCGCGTGCGCCAAGCGTGGTGACGAAGGCGATCGGGCGCGGCACCACCAGACCGGCGATCAGCTTGTAGCGATCCGTGGTCTTCAGCTGGCTTAGATGGAAGTGCATGGGGTGCTCATTCCTCCGGCGGCATGGTGACGCCAGTCTGCTCGGTGATGCGGCCATAATGCTCGATCCGCCGGTGGCGTTCGAAGGCAAAGGTGCTCTGTTTGTAGTGCTGGCATAGATCCAGGTCGCAATCGAAGGCGATCACCTCGTCCTCTTCGCTCTGCGCCTGCGCCATGATCTCGCCGGTGGGCGCGACAATGCAGGAACCGCCGAACATGTGAAAGCCGTCCTCGGCGCCGGCTTTGGCTGTCGCGACCACCCAGCTCGCGTTCTGATAGGCACCGGCCTGCACGGAAAGGCGGTGATGGAACATGCGCAGATGCGGCGGTTCCGGGTGATAGATGTTGTGGCTCGGCGTGTTGAAGCCGACCGCGATCAGTTCCACGCCTTGAAGCCCCATCACCCGATAGGCTTCGGGCCAGCGCCGATCGTTGCAGATCAGCATGCCGAGAATGCTGTCGAAGGCGCGCCAGACCGGAAAACCGAGATCGCCCGGCTGGAAGTATTTCTTTTCCAGATGCTGAAAGGGCAGATCCGGCCGGTTATCGGCATGGCCGGGCAGATGGACTTTTCGGTACTTGCCGAGGATGCGCCCGTCCGGCCCCACGAGAACGGACGTATTATACCGACTGCCGGCGGCAGCTTCGGCGTAGCCGAGGTAGAAGCCGACGCCGAGATTGGCGGCGGCTTCGAACAGCGGGCGGGTCTCGGCGCTCGGCATCTCGCGTTCGAAGAATCGGTCCGCTTCGGCCTCATCCTCATACCAGTAGCGTGGGAAGAAGGTGGTGAGCGCCAGTTCCGGAAAGACCACGAAGCGGCAGCCCTGGCCATGGGCTTCTTTCAGCATGGCGATCAAGCGCCTGACTACCGACATGCGATCGTCGGCGAGATGGATGGGACCGAGTTGCGCCGAGGCGACTTTCAGACGACGGGACATGATGCACTCCTCTCAGAAGAAAAGAAGCATATCGGCATGCCTGCGCCTAGCGGATCGATCCAGTCACGACGCTGCCTGGATGCACGCTCGCCCCTTTGACGTCGATGGGCTCCGGTGCCTTGTCGGCCGGGACGTTGGGCGCTTCAGTGACATTCGTGAGCCGGGTGTGCGGATTGTGGGCCCAGCGGACGGCGTTCGCCAGGATCTGCTGGATCGTCTCGTCGTGATAGGTGGGGTAGGTCTCGTGGCCCGGGCGGAAGTAGAAGATGCGGCCGGCGCCGCGCCGATAGGTCAGGCCTGAGCGGAAGACCTCACCGCCTTGAAACCAGGATAGAAAGACGGTCTCCAGCGGCTCGGGCACGCCGAAGGGTTCGCCGTACATCTCTTCATTTTCAAGGGTAATGCTTGGCGGCAGGCCGGCGGCGATCGGATGGGTGGGATTGGTGACCCAGAGGCGTTCGCGCTCACCGGCTTCGCGCCAGCGGAGATTGCAGGGTGTTCCCATTAGCCGCTTGAAGATCTTCGAAAAATGCGCTGAGTGCAGCACGATCAATCCGAGGCCGGCCCAAACCTGCTCGGCGAGACGCGTGACCACGGCATCATCGACGTCGTCATGGGCGACATGCCCCCACCAGAGGATTACGTCGGTCTGTTCGAGGCGGTCAACCGAGAGGCCGTGCTCGGGATCCTGCAGGGTTGCGATGGTCGCGTCGATGTCGGCATGTCGGTTCAGTGCAGCCCCGATGCAGCCGTGGATGCCGTCGGGATAGATCCTACCGACCACGGGGTTGGTCTGCTCATGGATGTTTTCGTTCCAAACCAGGACCCGTGTCGTCATCGCTATCCCTCGTCGGTGCATGGGCACCTTGTTACGTCGACCGTCCCGTGTAAAGCGGCACCAATTCCGGCTGGGCAATCTGCAGGCGCACCGGCGGAAGACCGTTCGCCATCAGTTCGAGATCGTCGACCACAAGCCTACCGATCGCTTGTCGCTCCTTTCGGATCGAGGCCGCTCGGTGGGCGGACAGGATGACGTTCGGTGATTGTCGGATCGGGTGATCGGCAGGCAAGGGCTCTTCCGGAAAGACATCGACCGCCGCCTGAAGATGATGGGCATAGAGCGCATCCGTCAACGCATCGAAGTCGACGAGGTGTGAGCGGCTGACCAGCAGGAGAAGGCTGCCGGGTTGCATCAACTCCAGCTCCCGTGAACCGATCAACCCTTCATTCTCCGTGGTGGGTACGGCGAGCAGGATGACGATCCGGCTTTCGCGAAGCGTTTCTTCCAAAGATGCAGGCTCACATCCCATCTGCTCGATGACACTTTTGGGCAGCCAGGGGTCATAAGCCCTGATCCGGCAGCCAAAGGGCTCGATCAGTTGCAGAAGCGACTTCGCGATCGAGCCGGCCCCGATCAGACCGACCGACTGGCCGAAGAGCGTGAAATCCCACCCTTCGCGATCGCGCTGCCAATGCTCCTCGGCAAGCCGAAAAGTCTCATGTTCGGCGACCAGACCGCGTCCCGCTGCGAGCATCATGGCAAGCGTCATCTCGGCGACCTGCGAACCGAAAGCGGGCGCGCAGCTCAGGACCCGGACTTGGCGCGCAAAGCAGGCGTCATAGTCGACATCATTGGGAAACCTGCCGGCGACTTCGACGATCGCCCTGAGGTTCGGTGCTGCCTCCAGAAGGGCGGCATCGACGCTCGGTCGCGCCGTCACCAACGCCCACATGTCGCCTGCATGACGGGCGAGTTCGTCAGCCGGAATAGGTTCATCCTTCGCCCAAACGACGTTGGAAAAACTCCTGAGGCGTCGAAGATCACCCTCGGCGAAGATCTCGTCAACTCGCCGAAAATGCGGCGACAGGACGACCTTGGGCAAGGCGTCTTTCGAGATCGTCATTTGACCGCACCTGCGGTCATTCCCTGCATGAAGTGCCGCTGGAACGTCAGAAACAGAACGACGATGGGAATGGCCATGATCACGGCAGCCGCAGTGATGCCGGCGACGTTTCTGGTCATCGTGCCCTGAAAGAAAAGGAGGCCGACCGTGAGTGTGCGCAGGCTGTCAGTGGTCAGGAAGACGAGCCGCAGCAGGAGATCGTTCCAGCTGAACAGGAACTCCAGGAGTGCCACGGTGATCACGGCGGGTTTGGCGAGCGGCAGCATGACGCTCCAAAAAGTGCGCAGTTCGCCGGCACCATCGATCTTGGCGGCGTCATGCAGCTCTTTCGGCAGTTTCACGAAAAAGGCGTACATCAGGAACAAAAAGAGCGGCAGGGCGAGTGCCACGTCGGCGAGGATGACGCCCAGATGGGTGTTCACCAGGCCGAAGTCGCGGACCGTGGTGTAGAGCGGCAGGATGATCGCAACAGGCGGCACGATCAAACCTGCGAGGAAAAGGAGGAGCAGACTCCGACGGCCAGGGATGTTCAGGAATACCAGACCGTAGGCCGTCATCGACGCAAGCGGCACCATGATGAGGACGTCGACCGTCGAGATGATCACGCTGTTCAGGAAGTATTGACTGAACCGGCCCTCAGACCAGGCTGTGGCGAAGTTTGTTAGCACCGGAGGATCAGGCAGGAGCCAGGGTGCTTCGGCAATTTGCGCCGGTGGCTTGAACGCGGTGAATAGAGTCAGGATCAAGGGAGCCAGGAGGAGCACCGAGACCGCAGTGAGAACGGCATAGATCGGAAGGGTGCGCGACATGATCATGGCTAGGTTTCCTGCCGCTGCTGCCAGAGGAGATAGATCGCCATGACGGCACTCACCACCAGCAGCAACGCCACCGCGATCGCCGAACCGTAGCCGTAATTGTTCTCGAGGATGCCGCGCTTGTACATGTAGGTGCCGAGTATTTCGGTGGCGCGGATCGGTCCGCCCTGCGTCGTCCCCCAGATCAGGTCGAACGCCTTGAAGCAGGTGGTCACCACCAGGATGAAGACGACAGCCGTGACCGGCCGAAGGGACGGCACGGTCACATGCCAAAAGGACTGGACGGAATTGGCGCCGTCGATCTTGGCTGCCTCGTAGACCTGGGGATCGATTGCCTGAAGCCCGGCGACGTAGATGACAACGCTTAGCCCCACCGTCGACCAGGCATGGGCGACGGCGAGCGCCGGGAGCGCCCAGGTGAAGTCGCCGAGCCAGGGTCTGGCCAGAACGTCTAGGCCGAGTGCCGCCAGGGTAGCGTTGGCGGCGCCGTCAGGCTGATACATCCAGCGCCAGATCACGGCCGTGGTACTAGGCGCCTGGATGACCGGC